>DFES01000138.1 GCA_002369175.1 Selenomonadaceae bacterium UBA3796 | reverse complement strand
TCATAGTTGAAATCCACATGTCCCGGAGTATCAATCAGGTTGAGCTGGTACATCTCCCCATCCCTGCCCTTATAGGCAAGCCGTACAGTCTGAGCCTTGATGGTGATGCCCCTCTCCCGTTCCAGTTCCATGCTGTCCAGCACCTGGGCTTCCATTTCCCTTTCCGAAAGCGTGCCCGTATATTCAATCAGACGATCTGCAATGGTGGATTTTCCATGATCGATGTGTGCAATAATCGAGAAATTGCGGATATTCTTGTTCTGCATCAAAATTTCCTTTCCAGATTTCATTCCGTTCCATCTTCCGGCAGCACCGTTGGCATGATGTATTCTTCACCGCAGCTCTTGATGTCCTCGCTTCCGTACACCTTCGACCACGCCCTGTCCACTGCGATGATCCTCGCCGGATCCCCTGCGATGACGCAGTTGTTTGGGAAATCGCCCTTCACAAGGCTCCTGGCGCCGACAATGCTCCCATCTCCTATCCTGCTGTTTCCGAGAAAGAAGGCATCCTTGCAAACCCAGACATGATTGCCCAGAATCACATGGCGGTTTTTGTTCTCCCCACTGGAATTCAGGTTCTTTCCTGTCCGCACGTCGAAAATCGCATGGTCATCCGCTACATTGATTTTCACATAGGAGGAAAACATGCAGTCTTTTCCGATCTGCAGCTCGGAAAAGGAGGACACCACGAAATCGCAGGAATAGCCGAAGGTCGTATTGTCACCAACACTCATTTTCGAAGTGTTCCACAGATGAAGCTTCGCCGAATTCATAAACACCTTCTCGCCCATGACCAGTTCCGCCTGCGGGCGATTGATGCTCACCTGGTTGCCGCAAAAATTGCAGCCCTTTTTCAGTACGACACGACAGCCGACGCTCCGAAAAACGATATTGGATCTCCTGATATTTGCCCCGGAAAAATCCATCTGATTATCCGCCCCGGCAATCGTGATGACACAGGCGCTGCACTCCCCGCGTATGATATTATTGTATTCATCCTTGTACTCGCCATGTATTTCCTTCAAAACGATTGGCTTGCTCGGTCTTGGAACCGCTTCTGACAACACACATCACCACATCTTCATACACTCTGCCACCCAACACTCTCCTTTGATTATAACGCAATTGTTCAAGTTTTGCCACAGGAAAAACCTTCCAATTGGCGTTTCGACGAGCTCGCCTCGTCATAACGCAATTGTTCAAGTTTTGCCATAGGCAAACTCCCCCGATTCCTCACACAACCTCCAGCCCATACATCTCGCAGAGCCTCCTGAGTCCTGCAGTGAAGCCTGCCCCCACAAAGCTCATCTTCCAGGTTCCCTTGTAGCGGTAGAACTCCATGGCTGTCAGAACTTTTTCCATGCCAAGCTGCAACGAAAGCTGATAGCAAGGCTTTCCATCGGCATAAAGCCGGATTTCGGGAGATCTCAGCTGGGAGAAATACGGGCTGCGGGCTCCAGATTCCTCATAGACGGCAAAAGCCGCCACAACCCGCTGCACTTCCGGAGAAACATGTGCCAGCGAAAGTCCAATGCCCTTCCATCCCTCGAACTCCTCCAAATACACACCCTGCCGGACAGACTGTGGATTGCCGAAAAAAACGAGGTCACTGTCCTGTCGAGCCTTTCCATCTGCGTAAAGCAGAAAGGCATAGGCATCCACCTCTACCGGAACAGTGCCACCCGCAAACCGAAACGCCACAAAGAGCTTGCCTGCACGGGGCACGGGCAGGCGCTGCCCCTTCACAACAGTTTCCCACGGCTCTGCCGCCGCAGCCTGCCGCCGCAGCTCCGGGGATGGAGCCTGTGCCTGAGAAGCCGCCACCGGCTTATCATGATGTTCCGGCGCTCCTTCCACGGCACGGCCTGCAAGATAAATCCTCCTCAGAATTCCCTGCTGTGTCTTCAAAAGAAAATCTCCGTACAGCACCGTAGCATTCATCATCCCGGCAATGCGGAAAAGGAGCTGGTTCTCTCCTGCCACCAGTTCCTGCGGCACGATGTCCACCCCATGGATTTGATTCATTACCTTGCAGGGGGCGCTTGTCCTGACACGAACCACATACTCATTGGAAACACCCGCTGCAAATCGTCCAAAGTCCACCATGCGGGGCAGCTCCCATTGGGATACGGTTCCATCGGCTCCCTGGATCTGCCCGTAAACCTCTACCTCTTCCAGTTGAGCATGTTCTCCAAGGATTCTGACCGCCACATTTTTTTCCGGTTGCTGCGTGAGCTCAACGCGCAAGTTCTTCACCGTGACGCCCGGAGCCTCGATGACCAGTGCCGTCTCCGTCTTTGTCCAGAGCGTCGCACCGTGTCCGTCCACCGTGCAGGAGTGGCAGATCCGAACCGGACCTTCGTATTCCCCCGGGGGCAGGTCAATCCGGGATTTTTTCCCCTGGAACAGTTGCTGAATCCTCTTCATGGGCTACACATTGACCCCGAAAGAACGGCAAAGAGCCGCCAGACCTCCCTGGTATCCCGCTCCCACAGCATTGAACTTCCACAGCCCCCCGCTGCGGTAAAGTTCGCATACTACCAAGGCCGTTTCCACGGAAAACTCCTCCCCAAGATTGAAGCGTATCATTTCCGTTCCCGCCATATCCTGTGGATCCGCCATTCTGGCCACACGGACGTAGGCATTGGACACCTGGCCGAAATTCTGTCGGCGGATCTCCGCATCGTAAATCGTGACCGTGATGGCGATTTTCTCGATATCGGCAGGCACCTTGGCGAAATCGATGACAATGACCTCATCATCCCCCGTATCATCGCCTCCGGTCAGGTTATCTCCCGTATGGTGAACCGAGCCGTCCTCACTGTCAAGATTATGGTAAAAAATGAAATCCGAATCCTTCCGCACCTTCCCATTGGCACCGAGCATGAATGCCGAGGCATCGAGATCGAAGTCATAGCCCCCATCGTACTTGTTGGTATTCCATCCCAATCCTATGAGAGCCATCTGCATGCCCTTATCGAGATTCACGCGCTGCCCTTTGATCAGATTCACTGCCATAAAAAAAACCTCCTATGCAAATATCCTTAGCCTCTGATAACTTCCAGCAGCAAAGCATCCTGCTGGTTGCAAGCGGGGAACAGTTCCCCTTGCCGCAGCCACACCGCCTGGCCTGCCGGCACCAGGTTGCCCTTCGGCGACAGCATGCCGCTCAGGCTGTTGTTGACGAGATACCACTGTCCGCCCTGATGGCTGACATAAGCCCGCATCGTGCGATCCTGCATCTTCTCATCAGGATAGGTGTTGGCCAGAAAGTGCCAGTTGAAAAGCGGCATGTGATCATAGAGATTGATTTCGCCGATGGGCTGCCATTGCCCCCGCCTTCCCCGTATGGGCCGCTTCAGCCTGAGATGCAGCACGTCCTCAGACCGGATCCTGCTCCCGCAATAGGGGCAAACCGGCCTCCGGATATCGTGCAGCACGAACCATTTGGCCGGACAGTCCTGATTGGGACATGGCTGCAGGAGATCCCAGGTCTTGACCAGCGCCTTTTCCCACTCTGCAGCCGCCGGCCGCTTGTCGGGGTCGTGCATACCGTCCACGAAAGCCTGCAGAAAAAGACGCTCCAAATAAGGACCCAAATCCTGTATGGTCACTTTGAGATCATCGGGACGGTTGGAAGTATCCTTTGGATTTTCGATAAAGGTTGCCTTTGGTCCATATTGCAGGAACTCATCCTCCTCCGTCGAAGCGGTGGAATATATCTTGGGACCGTCCAAAGGATGACGCTTGAGCAAATATTCGTACAAAAGCACCGGCAGAGCAAACAGATCCGTCCCGGCGCAGGGCAGCTTCCTGCCCGGATCGTCCAGGGCAAGCTCCATGGTTGCGAGAACTTCCGGCGCAATATAGCCCTTCGTTCCCGCCACCTCCGGAGGAAAAAGCCCCGGCACCACCAAGGAGTCAATATCGATGACCACGCAGGAGCCGGTTCTGGGATCAATCAACACATTGTTGCTGGACAAGTCCGAATGGGACAGCCCCGCCGCATGGAGTCGACGCACGGCTCTTGCCAGAGAAATGGACAGGCGCAGCATGGTCTGAAAGGTTCCCTTCTCCTCATCGGCCAGACAACGGCTGATTGTCCGCGATGTAAACCAGCGGCTTTTCTTGTCCTTGCCTGCCATGTCCAGCTGAACCCCCGCCTTTACGGACTTTTTGCCGAAAAAGAAATTCGGCGGATAGGCAGGGCACACGATTCCAAATTCCGGCGACTGTACCAGTGCCACCGGCCAGCAAAAGAGCTTGGCAAAATAATCTGCCGTCTGCTCCGTACTGCCCATGGCTCCGCCTTTTTCTTCCGACAAGGTCGGGTTATACAGGCCGATGATCTTCTCCAAGCGGTCACGGATACAGGGCGAGTTGGCATCTTCCGGCTTATTGAAGAACTGTACTGCCAGTTTTTTGTCCGGAGTGAAATACGTGTATTTCATGCCGCCGCGGGGAGGATTGTCGCTGACTACATACGCAAGTTCCGAGCCGTCCATCAGGACAGCCTTCGCCACATTCTTCTTTTTCCCGCCCACTATCTGTCACCTCGCCGCAAGATGACCAGCGTCCGATCATCGAAGGAACCCCGCAGCACATAATGCTCCAGCCACGCTGCCAGTCGTGAGGCGGAGTTCCTCTCCCCATCAAGCTTTATGAAGCTGGCCATGACTGCCAGATAATAGGACTTTTCCTCCCAAAGCTCCTCCAGCGTCAAGCCACAGACCTCGCAAAGTTCGCTCGTATATTGAACATCGAAAGGACGCTGCTCCTCATCGGCATGCACACCGGGATACGCTTGGGGCGCAGGCACCTCTCTTGCCAGGGCGGAACGCCTGTCCTCAATCTGATGGAGCAGTCCTGCCATCTCCGGCCAATCCAGGATGCGGTTTGCTTTCAGGTCAAAATACAGACGCAGAAGCTGCGTCTCAGGCGGATCGTAATCATCCGCCACGCCGTCCGTCATGGACAAGATGAGGTCAACGGGCTTGCGCGCAAGTCTTGTCCTGCCCCCCAAGGCCTCGATGCTGTCAATCCCTCTGCCGGTCAGGAACTCCGTTTCCCCGGAGAAATCGCCGCTGTCCGGCTGGCTGAGGAGAGTCAATGCCTCCTTGTAGGGAGCTTTCGTGTTGATTGCCGCTATCATGCCGTCCCCCACCTGAACCGTCACGACCAGTGTATCCCGGGAACCGTCCAGGGGAAGGGCAACTGTCAGGAGAAATGTCGCCGCAAAATCCGATAGTTCCAGCTCCCGCCCCAGCACCTGCTGATAGCGGCTATCACCCCTGCGGGCACGAAAAGCCGCTACGACCGATTCCCTAGCCCTTAGGACTGCGCTTTGCGCTGTCCTGGCAAGCTGTGCCGCCGCATGCTGGAACCTGACATCAGCAACGTCACGCCCCAAAGCGGCCGTAAAATCGATTTCCTCCCGGATCACACGGGGCAGTTCCTTCTCCAAGAAATCCTTTGCGCCTTCACAGGAAGCTTTTGCTCCAATACGTGAAAACTTCTTGGAACCCGCGCCATCGGAAACGATCGCCACGACAAACTTTTCCACACCAAAGGTGACGAACCAATCATCGCAGTTCGTGCCCTCATGCTTATGCTTCTTGCCGCGCACTCTGGCCGCCGTGACGTGGAAGCTGCCAAGCGTCGAGGACTCCCGCAGGACTTCTTCATAGGGCTCCGGCTCCTCATCTTCCCCCGGCACCGGCTTGTATTTCCAAAGCGCCGCCGTATGAGCCAATACCTCCCTGTCCGAAAGGGGACGGAGCGGTGCTTCCGGCTCCGTCTCAACAGGCTTGGCAATCGTGGCGGAAGCGTTATCATCCGCCTGCGCCTCCTTGTCCCGGTCGGCAGGTGCAATCTGCCGGTCTTCCTCTGTTCTTTTCAGAGAAAGAGAAGGCATGCTCTCTTTTGGGGGATGGGAAAGAGATTGTGGAACCTCCCCGGGAAGGACTACATATGGCTCAATACCCGACTCGGAAACAGGGACTTCGGGTCGAAAAATCCGCCCACTCTCCCCCACACTCCGATACGGAACGGATTGTCGGCTGCCGCCGGACTCCGGCAAAGGCTTTTTGTCTTCCACCATAGCTTCTGCACCTTATCAAGGCACAATGGTAAAGCCCTGGGGCGGCGGCGCAAGCTGTATGGCAGCTCCCGGCTTGGCATCCAGACTCTTGGAAGACATCTTGATGGAACCGGACACCCATGCGAAGAACTTCGCCAGATCTCCGGCTGACGCACTGTTCATCAGTACCACGTTGTCGGTGATACGCTTCAGATTCGCCTGCTCCACATAGGGGCCGGCTCCTACGGCGATGATATTGGCTACTTTCAGGGATTTGATATCCTGTACCTGACGATCGAATTCATCGTCATCCGTATGCATT
>DFES01000208.1 GCA_002369175.1 Selenomonadaceae bacterium UBA3796 | reverse complement strand
ATTGTTTAATCATACCATCATATCTTAGGAAACGCAATTGGCTCAATTGTTAAAAATAAATGGAAAAAGGTGCATCTTCCCACACTGGAAAGATGCACCTTGGAATGCTTCCGTTTCTTATTTCTTCGATTCTTCGATGATTTTCTCCGCAAGTTTTTCCGGAACTACCTCATAATGGTCAAACTTCAGGGAATAGGAGCCACGCCCCTGTGTCTGGGAACGAAGTTCCGTGGCGTATTTGTAAAGCTCGGCCTCCGGAATGTATGCCTTAACTTCGCTGAAATCTTTTCCCTTGCCCTCCATGCCGAGAATCTTGGCCCGCTTGGAGTTCAGCTTGCCCATGACATCGCCCATGTAGTACTCGGGAGCAACCACGGTAATCTCGTCAATGGGCTCCAAAAGCACGGGGGATGCCTCCATAACACCCTTCTTGAGGGCAAGCGCCGTTGCTGTCTTGAAAGCCGCCTCGGAGGAGTCCACCGTATGATAGGAACCGTCATAGAGGTTCACCTTGATATCCACTACAGGATATCCTGCAAGAATTCCTGCCGCAAGGGTCTCCGTTGTACCTTTTTCCACTGCGGGGATGAACTGGCGTGGCACACTGCCGCCAAAAATGCTCTCGCTGAAGGAATTTCCCTCTCCTGCCGCCTGGGGGGTAAGCTCCAGCCATACGTGGCCGTACTGCCCATGTCCGCCGCTCTGCTTCTTGTGCTTCCCCTCCACCTTGACGCTTTTGCGGATGGTCTCCCGATAAGCAATCCTCGGCTGGGAAAGCATCATTTCTGCACCGAACTTCCGCTGAAGCTTGTCCGCCAAAATATCCAGATGCATCTCTCCAATGCCGCGGACAATGGTCTGGCGTGTTTCCTTGTTTTTCTCAAGAATCAGGGAAGGATCCTCCTCGCACTGCCGGGCAATGGCGCTGAACACCTTGTCCTCCTCGCCCTTCTTCTTTGCCGACACTGCCATGGCAAGCATGGCCTCCGGGTATTCGATCTTCTCATAGCGGATGGGACTGCTCTTGTCGCAGAGAGTATCTCCCGTTGCTGTTTCCTGGAGCTTTGCCGCTACCACAATATCTCCCGCATGGGCAACGGCCAGGCTCTGCTGCTGTTTTCCAATCATGGTGAAGATATTTCCAATGCGCTCCGTTGCATCGCTGTTGGCATTATAGTAAGAAGAATCCCCTTTCATATCCCCGGAAAGAATCCGCAGGAAGGAAAGCCTTCCCACGAAGGGATCCACGATGGTCTTGAATACCTGTGCGGAGAAGGGATCTTCCGTCTTGCGCTCCATGAGTTCGTCCGTCTGGGGATGAACGCCAAGGGAAACCTTGAAATACGGTGTCGGCATGTATTCCACGATGCCGTTCATGAGTTTTTTGATGCCTGCATTCCGCAGAGCCGAACCGCAGAACACGGGGAAGATCTTCCCTGCCTGTATGCCTTCAATCAGAGCCGCTGCGACTTCCACTTCCGTGATACCCGCGCCCTCGATGTATTTTTCCAGAAGCTCGTTATTGAACTCTGCCACTGCTTCAATGAGCTTTTGACGGGCTTCCTCCACATCTCCCTTGATGTATTCCGGAATCTCATCCTCCTCGTGGTGGACGATTTTCATGCGCAGGGACAGAAGATCCGCCACACCCTGGAAAGCTGCCTCTTTGCCGATGGGAAGCTGTACCGGTACAACGCCGTTGCCGAAGCGGACGCGCAGCTCCTCTACCACGCCGTCGAAATCCGCATGCTCACGATCCATTTTGTTCACGAAGAAGGCTCTCGGAAGCTCCAGTTCCTCGCAGAGCGCCCAGGCCCTCTCTGTTTCCACCTCTATGCCGGCCGGAGCAGAAATAACAATGAGTGCACTGTCTACAGCCGCCAAAGCGCCACGGACATCCCCGATGAAGTCGGGATAACCCGGCGTATCGATGAAATTGAGCTTATAATCCTTCCACTCCGATACCGCCAGCGTGTCGGTAATGGTCATTTTCCGCTTTGCTTCTTCCTGCTCGTAATCCAAAACACCGGAACCGTCCTCTACCTTCCCCAGTCGCTTGACAGCCCCGGCATTGAACAGGCAGGCTTCCAGGAGGCTTGTTTTCCCGGTCTTGCCATGTCCGATTACTGCCACATTGCGAATATTCGTGCTCTTGTATTCTTTCATTCCCAGTCCCTCCTCATAGCTTAACTTCTTTCCTTATTCTCTGAATCTAGCCAATACTCCTGCTTTTATTTGTAAAAAAGAAAAAAATTTGCTTTTGCGGATGAAAGCTAATGGCCCGCCGTGCGTTTACGCACGGTGGGCCATTGGGAAACTAAGATTTATTTATTGCCAACTCCTCATGCAGATTTTTTCATAAGGGTCGATTTGAGGAACAACACCACGCAGACTGCCGCAAAAAGGAATCCTGCGGGATAGGTGATGTCCGTCGGCAGCTTGAAGCCTTCCGGTGCCTGAAGGATGTAAGTGAAGGTGACGGCTGCCATGAAGGTCGCCGGAATCGCAGGAATGAGATATGCCTTGCTCCCCTTCTTCGTGCGATAGAGATACACCGCACCTGTCCAGAGCACGATCATGGCCAATGTCTGGTTCGACCAGGAGAAGTAACGCCAGATGATGTTGAAGTCCATCTGGGAGAGAATGCCGCCGATGGCAAGGATAGGGATAGCGAGCATGAGCCGCTTCGGGGAAGTCTTCTGATCCAGTCCGATCCAGTCCGCCAAGGTCAGGCGGGCGGAGCGGAATGCCGTATCGCCGGAAGTGATGGGGCATGCAATGACGCCCAGCATGGCCAGCGTTGCTCCGATATAGCCGCCAATGCCGTTGCCGCCGAGAAATCCAACGCAAACATCATAGACAACCGTACCGGCGCCACCGGCTGCCATGGCCTTGGCAAGTCCGCCCGTTCCATCATAGAAGGTAATACCAGCCGTCGCCCAAATGAGAGCGATGATGCCCTCTGCCACCATTGCGCCGTAAAACACGGGACGTCCAAGGCGCTCATCCCGCAGGCAGCGTGCCATAATCGGCGACTGCGTGGAGTGGAAGCCGGAAACGGCACCGCAGGCCACGGTGATGAACATCAGCGGCCAAATCGGCATGGCATCCCCTTTCGGATGCAGATTCGCCAGCTGCATCTCCGGCATCGTATGTCCGCCGACACCGAAGAGCATACCGCCCATGATGCCGAGTGCCATGATGATCAGGCAGGCGCCAAACAGGGGGTAAAAACGGGCAATCAGTGTGTCAATGGGCAGGAGTGTTGCCAGGAAATAATAGATCAGAACACAGGGCAGCACATAGGTCACGGCAATGCCGGTAAGCTTCGCAAGAAGTCCGGCGGGGCCCGTCATGAACACAGTACCTACCAGGATCAGAAGCACCACGGAGAACACGCGCATGACGAGCAGCATCACAGGTCCCATGTGATGACCGACAACCTCCGAAATGCTCTTGCCGTCCTCACGCAATGAGATCATGCCGGAAAGATAGTCATGTACGCCACCGGCAAAGATCGTTCCCAGGACAATCCAGAGATAGACGCTCGGTCCCCAGAGAGCGCCGCCCAGTGCGCCGAAGATCGGCCCGAGTCCGGCGATGTTGAGAAGCTGAATCAAGAACACCTTCCAAGTCGGAAGCGGAATGTAATCAACACCGTCATTATGCACTACTGCCGGCGTCGGTCGATCCGTTGGGGCAAAGAATGTGTCCACGATTTTTCCGTAAATGAGATAGCCGACAATAAGTGCGCATAAAGCAATCAAAAATGTAATCATACTTTTTCACCTCATAACTGAAAACATAACTGGAAAACCTCTCCCCTCCTTCGCGCCAGTACGCTATTTTATGACAAGATAATATTAGACGTGATTTGCAAAAGTCCTTCTTGCAAATCACGTTTTTTCAAACTTCTTGCTCTTCCATCCGCATAAGAAGAAAACAATAATCCGAAAGGCGGTTGAGGAAAATGCGATCCCCATCGTGGGTCTCCTCCTGTTCCGCCAGACGGCAGAAGCATCTTTCCGCGCGACGGGCAACGGTGCGGGCAAGGTCAAGAGCCGCGCCTCCCGGGTTATCGCCGGGAATGACAAAGGAAGCAAGGGGGGGCAAGGCTGCTTCCATCCCGTCCATATCCCTCTCCAAGCCTTCGGCATGCTCTTCTTTGATTCTTGCAGGCTGCCCCATGCTTGCCAGGTCTGCCATGAGCAAAGGCAAAAGTTTCTGGAGGGCATGGATTTTCTCCCGGACTTCCTCTTTCTGACAAAATGCCCTTGCCATAGCCAGGGCGGAATCCAGTTCATCCACTGTACCATAGGCTTCTACCCGCACAGACGACTTCTTCACCCGTTCTCCCGTATACAATCCAGTCTCGCCCTGATCGCCGGTTTTGGTATACACTCCCATGTCAGTCCACCTCAATCAAACAGTTCCGTTTCGTTGAAGAAAATGTGGATTTCCCGCGCCGCGCTCTCGGGGCTGTCCGAAGCATGAACCGCATTTCGGCTCCCACTCTCCGCATAGAGCTTCCGAATGGTTCCCTCCTCTGCCTCCGCAGGGTTTGTCTTGCCGTTGAGCCTGCGTACACGGGCAATGGCATCCTCTCCCTCCAGAACCATGGCAACGATGGGCGCCGATGTCATAAAGGTCTCCAGATCATCATAATAGGGACGCCCGATGTGCTCCACATAGTGCTTTGCCGCCAGCTTCCGCGTCATCTGCATGAGCTTCATCGCCACAATGCGGAAACCTTCCTGCTCATAGATCCGGATGATGTCACCGGTATGATGCTTCTGGAATGCATCGGGCTTTATGAGAACCAGGGTCTTTTCCATGAATATATCATCCTCTCCTATTTCAACAGATATTCTTTTGCCACTTCATGGTAGTTTATGGCAGAGGCCTTCAGTGCCTCGATTTCGTCATCCCGAAGCGCCCGGATAATCTTTGCCGGATTCCCATAGACCAAGGAGTTCGAGGGAATCTTCTTATATTGGGTCAGGAGCGTCCCCGCGCCAATGATGCAGTTTTCCCCGATCTCCGAATAACCGAGGACAATCGATCCCATGCCAATGAGGCAATTGTCTCCGATCCGCCGACAATGCACGATGGCATTATGCCCAATCGTCACATAGTTCCCGATCTCCGTCGGAACATCTCCCATGACATGCACCGTGGCATTGTCCTGAACATTCGAATACGCGCCGATGACCACCGGCTGAAAATCACCGCGAACCACTGCCCCAAACCAGACACTGCTGCCTTTTCCAAGGGTCACATCCCCTACAACCGCCGCAGAAGACGCCACAAAAACATCTGTGTCGATCTTCGGCAGGATGGATTTATAAGGCACGATATGGCTCATAGCTACCGCCTCCCATAATAGCAAAGAAATACACACGACATATTATAACGCAATCGTTCAAGTTTTTCCATAGTCAAAAGATTCCTCCGTCTCTGCTGCCCTCAATCCTGGAAAAGTGCATTGGCAAAATCCTCTGCTACGAAGGGACGCAGATCCTCCACCTTTTCTCCCACGCCGATCCATTTCACCGGCATGGAAAGCTCGGCTTTGATTCCTATGACAACACCGCCCTTTGCCGTCCCGTCCAGTTTGGTGAGAACAACGCCGGAAATCGGGGCTGCCTTTGTAAAGAGCTTCACCTGGCTGATGGCATTCTGCCCCGTCGTGGCATCGAGAACGAGAAGCGTTTCATGGGGCGCATCGGGTATTTCGCGGGAAATCACCCGATTGATCTTCTTGAGTTCCTCCATGAGATTGGATTTCGTCTGAAGGCGTCCGGCGGTATCGACGATGAGAATATCGATATTGCGGGCCTTTGCCGCTTTGACAGCATCAAACGCCACCGATGCGGGATCCGAACCTTCTTCATGCTGGATAAAGGCCGCTCCGGTACGCTGGCTCCAGACTTTCAGCTGGTCAATGGCCGCTGCCCGGAACGTATCCGCCGCCGCCAGCATGACACTTTTTCCCTGTTCCTTGTAATAAGCACTGAGCTTTCCAATGGTCGTGGTCTTGCCTGCGCCATTGACGCCAATCACCAGCAGCACGGTCGGGCCATTTTTTGCGGTTCGTGTCGTATCCTCGCCCTGTTCCAGAATCGAGGCGATTTCCTTTGCCAGAAAAGGCTTCAAATCCTCCGGCGTATTGATTTCTTTTTTCTTGATTCCCTTGCGGACGGCTCCCATCAATTTTTCCGTGGTAGTTACGCCCACATCTGCCATGATGAGGGTTTCCTCCAGTTCGTCCAGAAATTCATCATCAATATCCGCATAACCGATAATGAGCTTCTCAATTTTGTTCGTCAGATTTTCCCGCGTCTTGTTCAGGCTCTTTTTCAGCTTATCAAAAAATCCCATGCATATCCTCCTCGTATCTATTTCACATCCTCTATTTTCACCGACAAAATCTTGGAAACCCCGGCATCTTCAATCGTCACGCCGTACATGGTATCCACAGACTCCATGGTACCCTTGCGGTGGGTGACGACGATGAACTGTGTATTCGTGGAAAATTCCCGAAGGAACTTGCCAAACCGTACCACATTCGCCTCATCCAAAGGCGCATCGATCTCATCCAATACAGAAAAGGGAGACGGCTTATACCGCAAAAAGGAAAACAGCAAAGCGATAACCGTCAAGGCGCGTTCGCCTCCGGACAGTGCCGAAAGGTTCTGCCGCTTTTTTTCCGGAAGCTGCACGAGGATTTCCACCCCCGTGTTCAGCACGTCCTCCTCATCCAGAAGGCGCAATTCCGCCTTTCCTCCTCCGAAAAGCCGCACGAAGATTTCTCCGAAGTAAATCTGGATTTGGGCAAAGGCTCCTTTGAACTGCCTTGTCATTGCTTCATCCATTTCATTCAGGAGGGAAAGCAGATTATCCTTGGCTTCCACAAGATCTCCCGCCTGCTTGCTCATGAATTCATGGCGTCTGTCCAGCTCCTCGAATTGCTGTACTGCATTGGGATTGATGGGGCCGAGTTCCTCCATGCTTTGGCTGAGTTCCTTCATTCGCTTTTGGATATCCTCCGTCGAGACATCCATGGCTTCTTCTGCTGCTCGCTCCGGTGTAATTCCATAATCGGACAGCAGCTGTTCCGCACACTTTTCCATCGCATCCTTGATATTGGAGGCCTCCATTTCCAGTTGATAGCCATGTTCCTTGATGGTGCTCCGCTTGCGGGACGTATCCCGGATCACCTTGTCCAGGCGGCTGCTTTCCGTCAGTTTCCCCATACGTTCCTCGTAGAGGCGATCCCGCCTTGCTTGTCCATCTGCATGCTGCTTCTGGAAATTTTCGTTTTGCCGCGCAAGCTCCGTCAGGCGTGCCTTGCTCCCTTCCAAACCTTCGATGAGTTCCTGTTCTTCCTGATGATTGCGGGCCAGGAGTTCCTCCGTGCGCTTTTTCTCCCGCTGTCCCAAGAGAACGCCTTCCCTGCTGTGCTGAAGCTGCTGTTCGAGCACAGCCCTCTTGACTTCCCTTTCCTTGATGTACTCCGCCAGATCCTCCGCATCCAGCTCCAGGTCTTCCAGCTTCTCTTCCCTGCGCCGGCCTTCTTTTTCCTCTTCCGAGAAAATGCGTTTCGCCTCCCCCACAGCACGGCTGAGTTCAACCAGTTTCCTCTGCATTTCCGCAAAGGACTTCTTTTGCTTTGCGGATTGACGCAAAAGCTCTTCAAGGGAAGTTTCCTCCTCCCGAAGTTTTTCCAATACGCTTCCAGAGGCCACACGAAGCTCTGCAATGCGTACATTGCATTGCTGCATGGATTCCGCAAGCTCCGCGATTTCTTCCCCTATTTTTCCTGTTGCCTCTGCCGACCTCCTCTCCTCTTTCTCAAGAGTCGTCTCCTTTTCCCTGTTTTTCGCAATTCTCTGTTTCAGAGCCTCTATCTCGCCACTGCGATTGAGAAAACTGGATTCCTTTTGGTGGCTGCTTCCACCGGTAAGGGAACCTCCCGGACTCAGGAGTTCTCCTTCCAGCGTAACGATGCGCATGCGGTAGCCCTGCTTCTTCGCCAGGCTCAACGCATGCTCCAGTGTGTCGACAATCAGTGTGCGGGCCAGAAGAAAATCAGCGATTTTCTGGAACCGCTGCTCAATTCCCACCAGTTCATTGGCATAACCGATCACACCCGGCTCCTGTTTTACGTTCTCTGCGCCGGACTGACGAAGGACAATGGTGGAAAGGGGAAGGAACGTAACGCGCCCAAGCTTTTGACGCTTCAGATAGTCTATTGCGGCTTTCGCCGTGTCCGTATCCTCGGTGACAATGTTCTGCATGTTGCCGCCAAGGGACACCTCTATGGCTGTAACGTACTTCGCCGGGACTTTCAGCAGTTCCGCTACAGCGCCGCAGATTCCCTTGTGCCAAGGCTCTTCGCTCTTGAGAATCCTCTTGGCCGCCTTGCCGAAGCCCTCGTAATCCTGCTGCATGCGTGTCAGGAATTGAAGCTTTCCGCTGTCGTTCCGGATGGCCTGCCCCGTTTCGGACAAAGACCTCCGCAACTCCTCCAGGGCTTTTTCCCGATCCTGGAGCTGTTTTTCCTTCTCCCCGCGCTTCAGCGCCAGCTCCTGCTGTTTTTCCCCGGCTGCCCGGGATTTGAACTGCAACCGCTCCTGTTCTTCCTGCAATTCCGACAGTACACGTTTTGCCGCCTCGATTGCGGCCTCCCTCTCGGTTTGATCATCGGTGCCTGTTTCCACGTCCCGCTCGATCAGGGCCAATTCCCTTTCTTTTTCGGACAGGGCTCCCTGAAGTTCCTCCCTGCGGGTGTCCCATTGTCTGATTTTCTCCTTTTGTTCCCGGATGCGCTTTTCTATGCCGGAGACTTTCTCACGCTCCGAAGCCAGCAGATCATCGGCAAGTTCCAAATCCTTTGCCTGGCTTTCTTCCTGTTCCTGCATCTTCAGGATCTGTTCCTCCGCTGACTTCAGCGCCGTCTCTATTTCCCCTCTTTGGGACAGAATGCGCTGCTTTGCGGCATCGCTTTGATCCCTTCGCTCCCGCAAAGCAGCCAGCTCGCTTCCCACAATCTCCATACGGCTGCGTATTTCCTCATTTTTCTCGGCCTGTGCCTGCATCTCCCGCTCAAGATCCAATGCTTCTTTGTCCCTCTGCTCTTTTTGGGCTTCTGCAGATTTCACCTCCGTATCCACGGCAAGGAAACGGTCGCGGTTCTCTGTGAGTTTTCCTTCCAGCTCCTCTGCCCTGAGATTCAACTTGCTATACTTTTGGTGGATTCCCGTCAGCTTGTACTTCTTCATTTCCTCTGCCAGAACATTGGCCTGCCGGGTTTTCTCCGCCTGGTCGGAAAGGGGCACAAGCTGTGTCTCGATCTCGCGGATGATATCGTTTACCCGAACGAGATTTCCTTCCGTGTCCTCCAGTTTCCGAATCGTTTCCCTCTTGCGGTTGCGATATTTCGTAATCCCGGCGGTTTCCTCGAAAAAGGCACGCCGTTCCTCCGGCTTGCTGTTGAGGATATCATCTATGCGGTTCTGGCCGATGATGCTCATGCCGTCATGCCCGATTCCCGTATCCGCAAAAAGATTGTAGATATCCTTGAGCCTGCAGCGGGATCGGTTGATGTAGAACTCGCTCTCCCCAGAACGGAAAATCCTCCGGGTCACTACCACTTCCTTGAAATCCACGGGAAGTTCCCCACTGTTGTCAAAGACAAGGGACACCTCAGCCACGCCCAGCGCCTTGCGCACCGCACTGCCGGTAAAAATGATGTCCTCCGCCTTCGTACCACGCAGGTTTCGGATATTCTGCTCGCCCAGCACCCAGCGGATCGCATCCGTGATATTGCTCTTTCCGCTGCCATTCGGCCCCACAATGGCCGTAATCCCTGTATCGAAATCTATATTGATCTTGTCGGCAAAGGATTTGAATCCATAAGCCTCCAAACGTTTTAACTGCATCCCTTCACCCTGTCCTTATCCTGCAATGACTCCATGCCAAGATTCACCGCGCCTCATTCCTGTGGAAAATTCTCCTTGAATTCCGCAGATTCCGTATACTCCCTCATGAACTCCATAAACCGATGCTCCACTTGGGACAAGGTCTTATGGGATCCCCAGTAAAGATATACCGGAACCTCCACCTCCACAGCCAGAGGTCGCCTGGAAAACGTGGTATCCCTGCGCATGACAAAATTGGGCAGGACGGAAATCCCCGTTCCGTTGGTGACCAACTGCTTTATGGTCTTGATCTGCGATGCACAGAGGACAATATCGGGGGCAAAGCCGGCTTCCGTACAGTGTTGGAATACCTGCCGGTACTGATATGTATTCGGCTGCTGCATGATGAATTTCTCATCCCGAAGCTGATGGAATCCAACTTTTTTTTCCATAGCCAGACGGTGATCCATGGAAACGCAGAGGCTCATTTTGTCATTGAGGATCAGCATCTCATGGGAATCGGAATTTTCCGTCCCTCCCAGAACAATGCCGAAATCCAGATCCCCCATTTCAGCGCGTTCCCGTACTTCCATGGAGTCTGTGAACTCCTGCACATCCAGAACTACGTTCGGATAGACTTGACGAAATCTCGTAAAGAAATCGGGAAAAAGATATGCTTCCACCATGGGAGGGATTCCAAAATGAATCATTCCATTTCCAGCACTGTGAAAGCGCTGCATATCCTGCAATGCATCTTCCACATCCCGCATGATCTTCTGTGCATGAACCAGAAATGCCTTCCCCTCTTCTGTCAGGGAGATGTGCTTCTGGCTCCTGTCAATCAATGTGACCTGAAGTTCAGACTCCAGTGCCTTGATTGCCTTCGTCACAGATGGCTGGGATACGTGCAGCACCTGTGCGGTTCGGGTAAAATTCTCCAACTCGCTTATGGTGCAAAAATACTCAAGCTGACGGAATTCCATGCATCCATCCTCCATACATATGTCTTGAGGTATACTGTTTGATACGGCTTTTTCTATTCTAGCATAACTTCAAGTTATGGGAAAGTGCATTTTATAAGTAATTTTTAACGCTGGTTAATAGCCATCACCCCAATAGCTACGCTGGTTTTCGCCCTTTTACGTTTTTATACAAATCAACCGCATTTGAGTGCAAATCAGGCAAAATGTTGGCAAATTGTTGGCAAAACCCCCTTCCCAATCATGGATGGGGGTCACTTTTTTCCAAAAAAATAAGGAGCGGACAAACGTCCACTCCGTACGCCTCAAGGAATCATAGT
>DFES01000084.1 GCA_002369175.1 Selenomonadaceae bacterium UBA3796 | reverse complement strand
TGCAGGAGCAGTACTGGGAACGCACCCATGGAGCGGTAAGGACAGCCCTTGAGGAGTGTGTGTTGGAAATCAACAAGTACGGGCTGAATGTGGAGATGGGGCATAAGGAGGTCGGCGGACTCAAGGCGCAGATCGATGAGAATGGGCGCATGCAGCATGTGTGTGAGCAGATTGAAATCGATTGGAAGTATGCCGATGCGCTTCAGGCGGCAGACAATGAGCTGCTTGTCCGCACCATTGTCCGGGAGGTGTTCCGGGCCAACGGCCTTGAGGTCAGCTTCAAGGCAAAGCCCATGATCGGGCTGGCAGGCAACGGTGAGCATACCCACATCGGCATGGCGGCGCGCCTGAAGGATGGAAGAACCGTCAACCTCTTTTCCCCCGACGATCCGGTCAGGGAATTCATGAGTGCCGTGGGCTATGGCGCAATCATGGGGCTTTTGAAGAATTATGAAGTGATCAATCCCTTTGTTTCTGCCACGAACGACTCTCTCAACCGCTTGAAGCCGGGGTTTGAGGCTCCGGTGTGCATCGTCACGTCCCTGGGGCATTCGCCGGAGATTCCTTCCCGCAACCGCACGATCCTCGCCGGTCTGATCCGGGATATCCATAATCCCTATGCCACCCGCTTTGAGCTTCGCGCCTGCAATCCCTATACGAATACATATCTGGTGCTGGCCGCGATTTACTCCGCTCTTTTGGATGGCATCCGCAAGGCGGTGCACCACACCACGGAGGAACTTTTGGCAGAACTGTCCAAAGAGGCCGGCAAAGAGGGCTTCTATCTGGAAAAAGACAGAGCCTACCGGAGCGAGGCGGATGTTTTCGAGGACTATACGGACGAAGAGAGGGGACGCTTGTTCGGAACCCCGCCGGCTACGGTTTGGGAGAACATGGAAAACTTCAAGAATTTCCCGGAGAAGAAAAAAGTCATTACGGCGGGCGGTGCTCTGCGCGACCAGATCATCGATGCATTCTGCGCGGGAGCGCTGCTTAGATGGAAGACGGAACTCGTCAGCCGCATTATTCCGGAGAACCGCACGCTGGTGAGAAGAATGCGGGAAATCGATTCTTTCTATGTCACGGATCAGGATGCCTACAACTGGAACAAGATTGCATCCCTCCGTACCTATCTTGCCAAGGACAGCATTGATGAGAAATCGTTGTTTACGCTGCTCATCCAGGCATTGGAGACGGAAGACTACGCTGCGGCATCCGGTTTGCAGGTGGAAATGTATGAGAAGATGGAGGAACTGAAAGCTCTCTATGACGCTTATACCAAAAATATGATTTGAGGAGTTGAAGAAGCGGCAATGGCCAGAATCAATGCGAATTACCAGAAACTGCCGGGCAGCTATCTTTTTTCGGAGATTGCGCGGCGGGTGGCGGCATTTCATGAGGAACATCCCGGAGCGAACATCATCCGCCTTGGGATCGGGGATGTGACGCAGCCTCTGCCAAGGGCATGCATAGAGGCCATGCACAAGGCAGTGGATGAGATGGCGGAAAAGGAGACCTTTCGCGGCTACGGTCCGGAGCAGGGATATGCTTTCCTGCGGGAGGCCATTCTCCAGCACAATTATACTTCTCGCGGGATCGCGCTTTCCGCAGATGAAATTTTTGTCAGCGACGGTTCCAAAAGCGACTGCGGCAATATCCAGGAGATTTTTTCCGTGGATAACCGTATTGCCATTGCCGATCCGGTCTATCCCGTGTACCTTGATACGAATGTCATGGCAGGGCGCACCGGGAGCCTTGGAAGCAACGGACGTTTCAGCGGTGTCACGTATCTTCCCTGCACCGATGAAAACGATTTTGCGCCGATGCTGCCGAAAGAGCGGGTGGACATGATTTATCTCTGTTCCCCCAACAATCCCACGGGCACGACCCTCTCCAGGGAGGAATTGGCCAAGTGGGTGGCCTATGCAAGGGAGAATGCGTCGGTCATCCTCTTCGATGCTGCATATGCGGCCTATATCACTGAGGAGGATGTGCCCCGCTCCATTTACGAAATAGAGGGTGCAAAGGATGTTGCCATCGAGTTCCGCTCCTTTTCCAAAACGGCGGGATTCACGGGGACACGCTGCGGTTACACCGTTGTGCCGAAAACCGTAGCAGGGAGGGGCGCAGAAGGAGAAACCGTTCCCCTTCACGGGCTTTGGAACCGCCGCCATACGACGAAGTTCAACGGAACACCTTACATCGTGCAGCGCGGAGCCGCCGCCATCTACACGGAGGAAGGACAGCGGCAAGTGCGGGAAACCATCGCTTATTACATGGAAAATGCCCGTCTGATCCGGGAAGGCTTGCAGAAGGTGGGACTGACTGCCTACGGGGGTGTCAATGCCCCCTATATCTGGCTGAAAACGCCCACACCGTCCTGGGATTTCTTTGACAGGCTTCTGGGAGAAGCGCATGTTGTGGGGACACCGGGAGCAGGCTTTGGCCCCTGCGGGGAAAACTATTTCCGGCTGACGTCCTTTGGCGACCGGGAACAGACAAAGGAAGCCATGGAACGCATCTGCAGGTGTTTTTGAAAAGAGAAGGAACAGAAGCGTTCCAACAGAAAAGTTCCATATGTATACATAGAATCTATACTTGAAAAGTATAGATTCTATACTTATAATGTATACTGTGATTGCAGAATCTACAGAAAAGGAAGGGAGGAATCGTTCATGTCAGATTTTACGGAGCTTTGCCGGGAAAAATCTTCTCTTGACCCGGTTCAGATGGATCTTTTGGGACAGGTTGCCCCATGCCTTCCTTTTGTGGCAGATCTTGCCCGGGCAGATCTTAGGTTTTATGTCCCTGCCAAAGCGGAGGGATTCTACCTGCTGGCGGCCGAAGAGCGCTCCTTCACGATTCCGTCGGAGGAACGTCCCGTTTCCCCCGGCCTGCTCGTCAGTCAGACGGCAGAGCCCCTGGTGCGGGAAACCTTTCGGACGGGGAAGAATCTCAACCAATGGCAGGAAATCGAGGGGGAAGGGGCAGGCATGCGGAGTTACGCCATAACGGATTCCGGCGGCGCTGTCATTGCCGCAGGACTGCTTTCCTTCCGGCTGCTCCTGCCCATGGAGGAGTATACCCATCTCCTCCATGCGGCGGAGATGGTGCTTCGGTATGGCAGGAAATTTGACCCGCTCATGTACCGCCGTCTGACCATGGAGGATGGTATTCTCGTGGCTGACCGCTTTCACCGCATTGTCTTTGCAGATGAGATCGTGCTCCATATCTATCGGAATATGGGGGTCGGAAGTCTGGTGGGCCGCCATCTGTTCGACAAATATCTTCGGCAGGGCATTGACCGCGAGACAACGGTGAGGAAACGTCCCTGGGAGAAGGAAATGCAGGCGGGAGAACGCACGCTGAGGGAATCCAGCATGGAATTTTCCGTGGGTGGAAACGTCATCGGCCATATTGTTCTCCTTTCCGATATCACCGAGTCGAGACGCCGCGAACAGGATGCAAAAGTGCAGGAAGCTCTCATGAAAAGGATACAGGAACTGGAGGATGAACTGGAGAGCATCAAGGATTCCTTGGAAACGAGAAAACTCTTGGACAGAGCCAAGGGCATTCTCATGGATTCCGCTCATATCTCGGAGGTGGAAAGCTATCGGCGCATCCAGAGGCAGGCCATGGTGAAGCGCATGACCATAAAAGAAGTGGCGGAGACTGTGATCAAGACGGGAAGAATCTGATATCGCAACAAGACGACCCAAGAAGACACAAAATGAAGGAGGAACACCGATATGATGGCACTCAACTTCCGGGAGGAAAAACACAAGAAAATGCTCATTGCCCGCACCAAGCGATGCACGGTGCGGCTTGGCGATGTCAGCAGCCAGTTCCCTGAGAATTCCATTGTCTGGATCACCACGGGAGAACGGGGTGAGCAGAAACAGAAACTTTATACTGCATTTCTTGACAAGGTGAGGGTGAAGACCATGGGGACTCTGACCTCCAAGGATCTTGACAGCCAGAATCCGGAAATCGGCTCCAAGGAAGAGCTCATCGCAGATTTTGAGAAGATATACAAGAGACGTATTCTCATGGAGGATACCGTAACGGTGATCTATTTCACCGAGGTCATCGGTTTGTAGGAGTGAGAGACTATGTGTAGAATCGGCTCGATCAAGAGCAGAACGCCCATCCAGCCTTCGACAGCGCTTCGTCTTATGCTGCCGCAGCAGGAAGGGCATGATAATTCCGGCTTTGCCATGGTGCTGCAGGATCTGTACGGGATTTTTTCGGGCTATAAGGACAAGCCCCTTTTGTCCCTGTCCTGCACGCAGAAAGGCGCGCAGCTCGTAGAGGATTATATGGATGCCCACAACTTCGTACAGATTGCGGAATGGCTCCCTGTTCCGGTCAAGACCCCGGGGCTTTCCATCCAAGCCATGCCCTATTATATCTTCCGGAATTATGACTATCCGGAGGATGCGGTGAAGATGACGGAACGCGAAAAAGAGGACTTGCTTCTGGATACCCGTCTGGCGCTCAGGAAGATTCTGGAGGAGAGCGGTCAGGGGTTTGTATACTCCTTCTGGCCGGATGTATTGACGCTGAAGGAAATCGGCGATCCCAGTGACATTGCCACGTATTTCCGCCTTTGGGAGGATAACGGATGCCTGGCGGCCAAGTCCATCGTGGCTCAGTGCCGTCAAAACACGAATTATGCGATTGTGCGCTACGCGGCGCATCCTTTCTTCCTGCAGGGCTACACGCTTTGCGCTAACGGGGAAAATACCTTTTACACGAAGAACAAGGAATTCCAGAAGTCCCTTCATCGGGGATATATTGGCTTTGAGTCGGATTCCCAATGCTTCCTGAACACGCTCCACTATGTCCACCATGAGCTGCAGTGGCCCCTGGGGTACTATAAGCATGTGATCACGCCGCTTCCCTTCGAGGAAATCGAGGAGCGGGAGGATAGGGAAGTCTTGACGGGAATCCGCCAGTCGCTGGCGAATCTTGAAATCAACGGCCCCAACACCGTCATAGGGGTACTGCCGGATGCGCGCATGATCACCTGCTGTGATTCCAAGAAACTCAGGCCTGTCGTTGTGGGACGGGATGAGAACATGGTGGCGATCTCTTCCGAAGTCTGCGGCATCAATGAGATCATGCCAAACCGCGATATGACACAGGACATCTATCCCAATGAGCGGGAGGTTGTCATCATCGGTAACGATCTGGAGGTGCAAAGATGGAGGCAGTAAGGACACAGGATGTGGGAGTCAACGATCTTCCTTGGAAAATCGAATACGATAGAGATCGCTGCACCATGTGCGGCAGCTGCGTGGCAAGCTGTTCCTTCCAGGCCATCAAGGCATCTGTGGAGAGAAAATCCATCACGCGCTCGGAGGGCAGGGAACCCAAGCCCCTTCACGAGCATTCGGCGATTCCTGTCATCAAGCAGGTGGCGAGTCTCACGGACTTCTGCCGTGGCTGCGGCATGTGCGAGAAGGTCTGCCCCAACAACGCCATTCGTCCCGTGCGGAATCCGGATACGAGAAAGAGTCTCCTTTCCCGGGACAACGGCCCCATAAAGAGAGGCGGACGCACGAATCTCAGCGCAGGACGGACGCTGGATCATATCATCGTGGGAAGGATTTCCCAGATGACGGATCCGTCCCTGGATTCCGCCCGCCATACCTTCGATATCCGCGCTCCCTTCGGCAGAGTGCTTTCTTCCAAGGAGCTTCCCTTTGCCGTGGTGGACGGCAAGCTGGTCAAAAAGGGGCATACGCCTCCCGTGCAATACATTTATCCCCTGATTTTTTCCGATATGTCCATCGGCGCCCTTTCCACAAGAGCGTGGGAGGCTGTGGCTCTCGCCGTCGGATATCTCAACGAGAAGTGTCATCTTCCCGTGCGCATGAGTTCCGGCGAGGGCGGCATGCCGGTGAAACTCTTGCAGTCGGAGTATCTCAAATATTTCATCATCCAGATTGCTTCGGGACATTTCGGGTGGAACCGCATCATCAAGGCGATTCCCTATATGGTGACAGACCCCGCCGGAGTGCTCATCAAGATCGGCCAGGGGGCAAAGCCGGGAGACGGAGGACTCCTGCCCAGCGCCAAAGTAGCCGAGCACATACAGGCCATTCGCGGCGTCCCCAAGGCGACGCTTTCCTCTCCCCCCAATCATCAGGGACTGTACTCCATCGAAGAAAGTGTGCAGAAAATGCACCTTTCCATGAATGCGGCGTTCGGATTCCGTGTGCCGGTTGCCATCAAATGCGCAGCCTCTTCCACCTCGGTTTCCGTTTACAATAATCTCCTGCGCGACCCCTACAAGATCTGCGGAGGCTTCTTCCTCGACGGCATCCAGGGAGGCACCGGAGCGGCGAATGAGATTTCCCTCGATCATACGGGACATCCCGTGGTGTCAAAAATACGCGATTGCTATCTTTCGGCGGTGGAACAGGGCCTTCAGGGGCAGATTCCCCTCTATGGCGGCGGCGGCATCGGCATGACGGGCAATGCGGCGGCAGACGCCTTCAAGATGATGTGCCTCGGTGCCAGTGGCGTATTCGTAGGCAAAGTGCTCATCCAGCTTTTGGGATGCGTCGGGAATGAGCAGGGAAGATGCAACGCCTGCAATACGGGCAGGTGTCCTACGGGCATCTGCACACAGGATCCCCGTCTCGTGAAGCGGCTGGATATTGACCGTGGAGCGCAAAAAATCGTGGATTATGTGCTGGCCTTTGATGCCGAGCTGAAGAAACTCATGGCGCCCATCGGAAACAGTACGCTCCCCATCGGCAGGAGCGATGCGCTGGTGTCCACAGACAAGGCCATAGCGGATAAACTGGGCATTCAGTATGTATGCTGAAGGCAGGAAGGTGATAGGTAATGCTTAAAATCGACACGATGAAGGGACATGAACGCATGTCCACACAGGACCTCCTGCTCACCATTGGCGAAGCGGTCAAGAAGGGAGAAACGGAATTTGATATTGCGGCATCGGGGCAGCATGATATCGGCGGCCCCCTGTGGCACCCGGAAGGAAAGAAGATTTTTTTCCATGTGACCAATGCCGGGCAGCGTGTCGGCTCCATGTGTCTTCCCAATACGGAGATTCTGGTGGACGAATCCGCCTCGGCAGATGTGGGCTGGCTCAATTCCGGCGGCATCATCACCGTGCGGGGTGATGCGGGGGACACGGCAGGCCACTGTTCCTCCGGAGGGAAGATATACATCGGCGGCAGAGCCGGAACCCGCAGCGGCTCCCTGATGAAGCACGACCCTCTTTACGAGGAGCCGGAACTTTGGGTGCTGAAGAATGTCGGTTCCTTTTCCTTCGAGTTCATGGGAGGCGGCAGAGCCGTCGTCTGCGGTGTGGACAGCGAGGAATTTTCCTCCGTCCTGGGAGAACGTCCCTGTGTGGGCATGGTGGGCGGCATAGTCTATGTGCGCGGCCCCATTGCGAGCCTTCCTTCCGACATTCATTCCCTTGCCCTTGCGGAAGAGGATATTTCCTTCCTTTCCGGCGGCATGGCAAACTTCCTGGAGAAAATCGGGAGAAAAGAGCTCCTGGAAGAACTTTCCCATTGGAGCGAATGGAGAAAGCTGTGCCCCCAGGCATTTCATGAAAAAGCCGCAAAATCCGTAGCGGATTTGCGGGAATTCCGGCAGAAGGAATGGGTGAAGGGCGGCATTTTCTCCGATGTGGCCAAAGATGATTTTGAAGTCCATAACACGGTGGTGACCGGTCTTTATCGACGGAAAGTTCCAAGCTGGGACAACGAAAAGTACGCCGCACCCTGCGAATTCAGCTGCCCGACGGGGATTCCAACGCAAAGGCGCTATGAGCTTTTGCGGCTGGGCAGAGTGGACGAGGCTTTCCAACTGGAGCTGGAGTATACTCCCTTTCCCGGCTCCGTCTGCGGTTCTGTCTGCCCGAGTCCCTGTATGGATGGCTGTACCCGCGGAACCATTGACGAGCCGATTCAGATTGGAGATCTCGGCTACAAGAGCGCATTCTTGTCCGTTTTGCCAAACGAGAACAAGACGGGCAAGAAAATCAGCATCATCGGCGGCGGCGTCTGCGGACTCTCAGCCGCATGGCAGCTGGCGCGGAAAGGCCATGATGTGACGGTCTACGATGAGGCGGAGCACATGGGCGGAAAGCTGGAACAGGTGATACCCCGCGGGAGGCTTTCCCATGAGCTTCTGGAGTCGGAGCTCAAGCGTATCGAAAGCATCGGTGTGAAGTTCGTTCCCTCCTGCAGGGTGGATCGACAGAAGTTCGAGGCTGTGCGCGGGGAAAGCGATGCCGTCATCGTTGCCACAGGCGGCACAAAGTCCCGTTTCTTCCCCTGGGAGGGCGTGGAGCAGCTTACTATGGGGCTTTCCTACCTCAAGGCCATCAATCGCGGCGAGAAGCCTTGGACAGGAAAAAGAGTCGTGGTCATCGGCGCGGGGAACAGCGGTATGGACACCTGCCGCGGAGCCTACGAGATGGGGGCAGAGTCGGTCATCGCCGTGGACGTGCAGAAACCGGCGGCCTTCCAGGAGGAAATAGAGTATATCGAAAGCCTGGGCGGAAAGATCGTGTGGCCCTTCTTCACAAAAAAGATTTCCAAGGAAGGGATTTATGCCAGTGACGGAGCCTTCCTTCCTGCGGATCAGGTGATTGTATCCATTGGCGAAGAACCGGTGCTGGATTTTCTGCCGGAGGATGACAGCATTCAGAAATTCCGCGGAAGCTGGCTCATCCCTAAAAAGGACAAGTCCATTCTGCCCGGGGTGTTTGCCGCCGGGGATACCATAAAGCCCGGACGCCTCACGGATGCCATCGGTGATGGGAGAAGGGCGGCATGGTTCGCTGACCGCTATGTGCGCGGGGAAGATTTCCTGCCCTTCCCGGAGAAGGAAAAGGTTCCGGCAGAGCGTCTTTCCAAGGCATACTTCGACAAGTGCCACCACTGCTCCCTGGGCGACCCGGCAGAGGATCATGTCCGCTGTGTGAGCTGCGGCACCTGTCGTGACTGCAAAATGTGCCTGGAATCCTGTCCGGAGAAAGCCATCACCCGAAGGGAAAAGGAGGACGGTTCCTGGCAGTATGTCTCCGATCCCAACCGCTGCATCGGCTGCGGAATCTGCGCCGGTGTGTGTCCCTGCGGCGTATGGAGCATCAGTGAAAATCCCGAGCCGATTCCCATGTACAGCACAGGCGGAAGAATTGGGGATTGAGAATTTGAGAAAACAACAAGAAAACGGGTTTTGCTCTGGCAAAATCCGTTTTCTTATGCTATAATATATTTGGATATTTGTATCATTTACCGGCTCTTTTGTCGGTAGAAAGGGATTTCGCGGAGTGGCTCAAGGGAGGATATGGCCATGGCAAACACGATTCAGACGAATTATTCCATGTTTTACAGGAATGCCGGACAATCCGGAAAAACGGCTGCAGGGAAGGGAGATTCTGCCGAGAAGGCAAAGGATCTCGCGGAACGGTACGGCGCGGATTTCAGCGTAGAGCTTTCCGGTGAAGGGCTGGCAGCCTTGGCGAAACAGAGAAAAACGCCTGTGGGCGATGCCGGCGAAGGAAAGGGCGCCGTCAAGGAGGGCGAGGCCAAACTCTCCGCCAAGGCGCAGGACTTCCTTGCGAAGCTGAAGGAGCAGTACGGGGACTATGATTTCTTTGTGGCAGATGACGTAAACGACCCGAGCTTTCGGAATCGGGGGACGAAGCAGTATTCCGTGATTCTTCGGACGGACGAGCTGGAGAAGATGGCAAACGACGAAGCGTACGCGGAGGAGGTCATGGGCAAGGTCAATGATGCGGTTGACATGACCAAGCGCATCGAAGAAAAAGGAGAGCTCGGAGAAGGCGTCCGGTTCCGGCGCATTGCCATTTCTTTTGATGATGACGGCAATATGAAACTCTTTGCAGAGCTGGAAAAAATGTCCGAACAGCAGAAGGAGCGCATGGAGGCGGCCAAGGAAAAGCACGCCCGGGAGCAGAAGGACGCTGACAAGAAAGCGGAAAAGGATGGCTCCCACGTCAAACATGCCAGGCTCGAAGCATCCTCCGAGGAAGAACTGCTGGAGAAGCTTCTGGGGCTTGACTGGGACAAGATCCCGGAGGATAAGCAGAAAGAGCGGCAGAAGGGATTCGACAGGAAGCTCTGATAGGAAATCCATGCGGCGAAGCGTGTCCAAAGCGTGTTGATAAATCCCGAAATTTATCAGCACGTTTTTTTCTGGAGTTTTGTATTTTTTGGGGGGATGGTTCGTGCTTGAGTTTATCGTTGGCAGAGCGGGAACGGGGAAGACAGCGGCATGCCTTGCGGATATCCGGGCGAAGCTGGAGAAGGAGCCTTTGGGGCCCGCGCTTGTCCTGCTTCTTCCGGAGCACATGACCTATAAGGCGGAGCGGGAACTGGCCGCCTCCGTGCACGGCGGGAAGGGGTTCCTGCGAGCGTATGTCTTCGGGTTCCGGCGTTTTACGCGGCAGGTGCTCCTGGAAACCGGAGGCATGGCGCATCCCTGCATCAATGAGGTAGGAAGGAATATGCTGCTGAAAGGGATCCTGGAGAAGAGAAAAGGGGAGCTGAGCGCATTCCATAAGGCGGCGGGGCAGAGAGGCTTCAGCCGCTCCCTTTCCGAGGCCATTCAGGAAATGAAGAGCTACGGGCTTTCCCCCGGAAAGTTGTCCGAAGCGGCGGAAAAGACCGAACATCCGGAACTGAAAGGGAAGCTGGCGGATATGGCGCTTCTGGTCTCCGATTTTCAGGAGGCCATGAAGGGAAGGTACAATGACAACGAGGATCGGATGGGACTTCTGGCAGAGAGGCTGCCAAAGGCGAAGTTCCTCCAGGGGGCAGAAATATGGGTGGACGGGTTCATTTTTTTCAATCCCCAGGAACGGCGCGTGTTGGAAGAGCTCATGAAGCTTGCCTCCCAGGTGCATGTCTCCCTGGCAATGGATGCGAATATCCATGCGGGAGAGAATCTGCGGCAGACGGGCATCTTCCATCGCTCCTGGGAAACGATGGAGACCTTGCGGAAGATGGCAGAGCGTCTGGGGATTCCCTGCAGGCTGCGCCCCTTGCAGACGTTTTTCCGCGGGCAGGGAGCGGCGATCCGAAGGATAGAGGAACAGCTCTTTGCCTTTCCGCCACGTCCTTCGGCCGCAGGGGAAGGCGTTGTCATCGTGGAGGCAGCGGCGAGGCGGCTGGAAGTGGAGGCCGCAGCTTCGGATATCCTGAGGCTCTGCAGGGAAAAGGGACTGCGTTACCGCGATATCGGCGTGCTCATCCGCCAGGAGAGCTATGAGAAACTTCTGGATTTCGTATTGGAGGAGCATGGAATCCCCTTTTTCCGTGACGGAAAGCGGAGCGCCGCTCACCATCCGCTGGCGGAATTGGTGCGTTCTTCCTTTGAGGCATTGCGCGGATGGCGGTATGAGCCTCTTTTCCGCTGCCTTCGGACGGGATTTTTTCCCGTGACATGGGAGCAGTTGGATCGTCTGGAGAACTATGTCTTGGAATTCGGCATTCGCGGCAGCAGGCGATGGCTCATGGAAGAGGACTGGAACTGGCAGAGGCGCTTTGGGGGGGGAGGAACGGAGCAGGCCGAGGAAAGGGAAGCACAGATACGGATGGAGGTGAACTTCGCCCGAAGGCAGGTCACAAAACCCCTGCAGAATTTCCGGGAAAGTGCAGGGAAAGCCGGGACGGTGAGACAGCTTACGGAGGCTTTGTATGAATTCCTGATGGAGCTGCAGGTCCCCGTCCGGCTGGAGGAGTGGGCAAAGAAAGCAGAAGGGGAGGGGCGTTTGGCCGCCGCGAAGGAACACCGCCAGATATGGGCGGATATGATGGCTCTCATGGATCAGATGGTGGAGCTCCGCGGCTCTGAGGAGATGGAGCTGCGGGAGTATGAGCGCATTTTGTCGGAAGGACTGGACACGCTGATGATTTCCCTGATACCGCCGGGGCTGGACTATGTATCCGTGTCCCCCTTTGACCAGAACAGCCTTGGCAACAGCAAAGCCATCTACATTCTGGGAGCCAATGAGGGAATTATGCCCCGGCGCAGCAGGGAGAAGGGGCTGTTCACCGATGCCGAGCGTCTGCATCTTTTGGAAGCAGGGGTGGAGATTTCTTCCGGCGGCATGGAGGGGAGCCTGGCGGAGAAATATCTCCTTTACCGGGGCTTTACGGAGGCGCGGGAGTATCTGTGGATTTCCTATGCCCTGGCAGATGCCTCGGGAGAGGGGCTTCTCCCCTCCACGCTGGTGGAGCGGATCCGCGCTATGCTCCCCAAGGCCTCCTTCCTTTCCCTTCCCATGGAGAGCATTGACCTTCCGGACAAAGAGGGTTCCCTGGAAGGGAGTTCCCTTTGGAAGCTGGCAGACGGCAGGCAGGCACTTTCCGGGCTTACCGCAGCCTTGCGGGGAAGGAGGGAGCAGAGAGCCTTCGCAGAATGGTGGAGGGATGTCTACAACTGGCTCCTGGAGCAAGAAAAACTCCGGATTCCAAGGGAAGCCGCCCTGTCGGGAATTTTTGCCGGAGCCGGGGAAGGCTTTCTGCCAAAGGCTTTGGCCAAAAAGCTCTTTACGCGCAGGAACCGGCTTCGCGGCAGCGTTACGCGCTTTGAGCAGTATCATAGCTGCCCTTTCCAGCACTTTGCCCGGTACGGCCTGGGACTGAAAGAGAGACAGGAGTACCGTTTTCAGGCATTGGACCTTGGGACGCTGCTCCACGATGCCCTGCGGGAATTCGGTGAGCGGCTGAAATCCGAAGGCCGGAGATGGAGGGAGGTGGGAGAAGAGGAAGGCCGCGCCATGTGCGGGGAAATCCTCGCAAAACTGATGCCGCGCGTCCGGAACGAGCTCTTGATGAGCACGGCGCAGTACCGCCATCAGCAGGAACGCATCCTGAGCGTAGCAGAGCGGAGCATTCGCCGTCTCGTGGCTCTGGATGCGGTGAGCCGGTTCCATCCCCAGGTCTATGAACGCTCCTTCGGCACGGGAGCAGGGAGCATGGCGCCGTTGACCTATGCTCTGCAGGATGGCGCGAGACTGGAAATCATGGGGCAGATCGACCGCATGGATTTTTCCGAGGACGGGCGGTATTTCCTCATCATCGACTACAAGACGGGAAAGAACGCCATCAATCTCCTGGAAGTCTACTATGGCCTCCGCATGCAGCTTCTCACATATCTTCTGGTTGCAAGAAATCTGCTGTCGAAGGAGGAAAGGCTTCCTGCCGGCATGCTCTATTTTTTCCTGAAATATCCCATGCACACCGCAACGATGAAAATCGGACAGGAAGAGGCGCGGCGGGAAATTGAGAAAAAACTCAAGATGCCCGGCTGGGTTCTGGCGGATCCCGAGGTCATACAGGCCATTGACAGCAGCCAGGAGTTTATCAAGGTGCGGCTTTCCAAGACCGGGATCAACGGCTCCGATGCTTCCAAGGTGAAGACAGCGGAGGAATTTTCCCTTCTGCTGGATTACATCGATTATCTCCTGGCCGCCACCGGAGAACAGATTCTCTCCGGCGACATCCGCCCCTTCCCCTATCGCTTGCGGGAGCAGGTTCCCTGCAGTTTCTGCCCCTATCGCGCCGTCTGCGGCTTTGACCTGCAGCTGGAGGGCTTCGGCTATCGGAACCTGAAAGCCCGGGAGGATGAGGAATGGATGGAAACCATGTGCCTGGACATGGAGAAGGCAAGATAATACGGTGCGGAGCTTTCCCGGCAGGGGGTGAAGGAGATATGGAGCTACGGCATTGCCCCTTCCTGCTCCTATTGAAAAATTCCTGCCTTTCCGCTAAAATAAACGATAGCTGATAACTTATTTCGCCGCCTTGCGTGGAAGCGGGGGCAGAAAGAAAGGATGTTGCGTTATGAACAACAAACGTATACAGGGGGGGACATCCGCTTTGAGCGCGGTTCCCGGCTGGCTTCAGCGGGAGCCCGGGGAGCTTCGCTGCCTACGGCATTTGCATTTGACTTGCAGCTCTTTAACTCAGCGGTGCCCACAGCGTTGCAGCTCGTGTCCATTAAGAACGGCAAGGCTGTCTTAACGGCGCCGCAGAAAACATATATAGAGCAGGAAGATGGCGACGGCTATTATGAGATTACCCTGCCGGACGGCAAAACAACCATCAACCTGAATGGCCTCTCTGATGACGCTGCCATCAACATCACCGATGGCACGGGGAAGGTCTACGGCACCATAAATAAGTCAGGAAATATTACGCTGACGGAACCGGCAGAAGGCCCCCGCATCACCGAGGTAACGGCCTCCTCCAGTGCTGGTGTTTGCGAGATATATAACGGCCAATATCTGGGCGAGGGCACCGTCTGCAAGTTCAGCGTGCAGGGCGACAATCTGAATCTAAGATTGTACATCTACAAGGAAACATCTGGAGCAAACGTAAGTATAGCCCGCACCTCAACGCAGGAAGCCGAGATGGTCTATTGTCCTGACGGTGGACTGTCCTCGGCCAAGAATGCCAATATCCGCATTTTAAGAAGCTATGCCCTTCTGCCCAACGGCACCCGTGTGGAAGGCAAGACTGGTTCTGTCGGGTTGACCGCCGACAGCCAGGGCAATATGAGCTTCTACGGTGGAGAAGTTTCGGCGACTGGCATCGTTCCATTGAAAGGAACCTCATCTCAGTCTATGGTCTTTCTTCCCGACAGTTCCGGCACCTCTCGTATGGTGACGCTACTAACCGGCACGAATGCCTCTCAAATGAACCTCGGCACGGAGGTCGATTTCAAGGGGACTTATGACGGCAGAAACGGGACGATTTCCCTTGCCCAAGGAGCCTTCTCTATAGATGATTACTACTATGCCGTCCATGATGCCGACAAGACCATCGCCATCTATGACGGGAGCCGATCAGGCGATAACCTGATAGCAAGCTTCGCCTATACCGACCTTGCCAATGTTTTCTTCGCCCTTTCCACGGACTTCTCTCACGGCTTCGCTTATCTGTACGATAACGACTACGGGCTGACACTGGACACGGAAGTGAAGACGATAACGGGCACCACCCTGACCCTCACCGCCCCCGAGACAAAGGATGCCGTGGCCTACCTAAGCTCCGACAAGAAACGGTATGCGACCCTCGCCAAGACCGAGAACGGCTACACGCTGACCGTTGAGAGCACGGAAAAAGTGCAGGTGGATGCTGCCAACCTTTCCCCGGAAGTCCAATACACCACCAAAGGCGGCGCCTTCACCACCACGGACAAGGCCTTCTCCGTCACCCAGAACGACACCCTGACCACCCTGGAGGGCATGGACAGTGCCAATCTCCTGAAAGCGGGCAGCTACAGCTTCACCACCGCCACTGCCGTAACCATCGGCACGGCAGGAACCTACACCCTTGGCGGCAAGACCTATACCGCCACTACTGCTGCCAAGTTCAGCGTGGACGGCACAACGGTGAAGCTCACCGCCGGGACGGTGACATTGGCTGATAAGGGGAGCATTGGCGTTGGCAATACCACCTACACCGCCGCCGCCAATAACACGACGCTTGATTATAACGGCGGGAAAGCGAAACTGACGGCAGGAACGGTTGCCCTTGACAAGGGCGAAGCTGTCATCATCGGCACAACGGAATACACCTCTGCGGCAAACGGTACGACCCTTGCCAATGCGGGCGGGAAAGCAACGCTGACGGCAGGAACGATTGCTCTTGACGCGAATGAGAGCATTGCCATGAACCAGGGCACCTCCGCTACCATCGGCAGTACCACCTACACCGCTGCGGCAAACGGTACGACCCTTGCCAATACGGGCGGGAAAGCAACGCTGACGGCAGGAGCAGTCGCCCTGGACAAGGACGAAGCTGTCATCATCGGCACAACGGAATACACCGCCGCCGCGAACGGCACGACCCTTGCCAATGCGGGCGGGAAAGCAACGCTGACGGCGGGAACCGTCACCTTTGGCAAGGGCAAAACCCTTACCGTGGGAAAGACCACCT
>DFES01000069.1 GCA_002369175.1 Selenomonadaceae bacterium UBA3796 | reverse complement strand
ACCACGCCCATGAGCATGAGCATGAGCATGATCACGACCATGAACATGACCACCATCATGGGCATGACCACGAACACGATCACGAACACCACCATGACCACGACCACGACCACGAACATGACCACCACTATGGGCATGACCACGAGCACGACCACCATCATGATCATGAGCATGACCATGAGCACCATCATGACCATGACCACGAGCACCATCATGGGCATGACCACGAACACCACCATGACCATGAGCACCATCACGAACACGACCATGAACATGAACATGGCTGCGACTGTTGTAAGGTGCATGACCACAGCGAGCATGAGTTGGTGCACCACAACGCCTCCTATACGCACGAGGCGCATATGCCCAACCATCCGGACACGTGTGACTGTGAAGTCTGCAATTCCCATGAAGAGTACTGCGATTTCTGTGGGGAAAGTCTGGCACACTGCAAGTGCCGCATGCCGGATGCGGACAATATCAAGCGGGTCTACAACCTGATCAATCTGGACTGTCCCATTTGCGCCTCGAAGATAGAGCATAAAATCAAGTCCCTGCCGGGTGTATCCTATGCCACAGTCAGCTACAGCACCAAACAGCTCCGGGTTTCAGCCAAGAATCCGGATGCCATGCTTCCCGTGTTTCAGGAGATCTGTCGTTCCTTCCTGTCCTATGTGACGGTAGTTCCCAGGGAAGAAGGACCGGAATCCTCCGGTAAATTCCATACCTATAACGTAAAGGGTCTGGACTGCGCCGCCTGTTCCATAAAGGTGCAGGACGCCATTTCCGCCATTCCCGGCGTAAAGATGGCTACACTGGTCTACGAAACAGGTCAGCTGCGCGTTACTGCCGAAGCTTACGACGGCCTGCTGCCCAAGCTGCAAGCGGCTGCTGAAAAAGCGGAGGACGGCGTCATCATTACGGAACGGGTTCGCGCCACTGCCCAAAAGAAATACCGTGTGTACAAGGTTGACGGCCTGGATTGCCCGGCCTGCTCCGTGAAGGTACAGGATGCCATTGCGGCACTGCCCATCGTAGATGATGCGATACTGGTCTACGAAACCGGCCAATTGCGTGTCAGTGCCCGCAGCTACGACGGTTTGCTGCCCCTCATACAGGCAGCCGCCGATAAAGCAGAAGAGGGCGTAAAGATCTCCGAGAAAGAGCAGTTCGGCGCGGGGAAATCCCGCACCTATGAAGTGCAGGGTCTGGACTGCGCCGTCTGTGCCGGCAAGGTGGAAGACGCGATCAAGGCCATGCCGGAGGTGGAAGACGCAGTACTGGTGTATGCCACCGGCCAGCTGCGTGTTACCGCCAAGAGTTACGACGGCCTAACCGAAAAGATGCAAGCGGTTGCCGACAAAGTGGAAGATGGCGTGACCATTCTGGAGCGGGCGGAGCATGCAAATGTTCCGGAATGGGAAAGAGGGAAGAAATCCTTCCTCCGGGAAAACGCCAGGGAGCTTTTTGAGCTTGTGGCAGGCGGCCTCATCTTCATTGTGACGGAATGGCTGGGGCTTGTGCCGGAAGCATATCACATGCACTGCCTGGTCACTGCCTATGTGATCCTGGGCTGGAAAATCGTGTTCACCGCATTGAAAAATCTGGCCAAGGGCGAGTTCTTCGACGAAAACTTCCTGATGACCGTAGCCACCTTGGGAGCCTTTGCCATTGAGGCTTGGGAAGAGGCGGTAGGCGTTATCTTCTTCTACCGGATCGGCGAGTGGTTCCAGGATCGGGCAGCGGACCGGAGCAGGGATCAAATCATGGATGCGGTGGATATGCGTCCCGAGGTGGTCAACCTGCTGATTGGCGAAGACGTAAAGGTGATTCCCTCCGCAGAAGCGCGGGTGGGGGACATCCTGCTGGTGCGGGTAGGGGATCGCATTCCTCTGGATGGCGTCGTCATCGACGGTGAAAGCCTGCTGGATACATCTCCGGTAACCGGCGAGCCTGTACCGGTTCGCAAATCCTACGGCGACGAAGTGCTGTCCGGCTGCGTGAACACTTCCGGCATGTTGAAGATTCGCGTGGAAAAGGAACTGCAGGAATCCATGGTGACAAAAATTCTGGATTCTGTTGAAAACGCAGCGGCCAACAAACCTTACCTCGATAAATTCATCACTCGTTTTGCCCGGGTCTATACCCCCATTGTTGTGGCCTTGGCTCTTCTGGTAGCGGTTTTGCCATCTCTGATTACCGGAGACTGGCACAAATGGATCTACACGGCGCTGACCTTCCTGGTTATCAGCTGCCCCTGCGCTCTGGTGCTCTCCGTGCCCCTTTCCTTCTTTGCAGGCATCGGTGCCGGCTCCAAGCTGGGAATCCTGTTCAAGGGCGGCAACGCCATGGAAATGCTGAAAAACGTGGTGGCAGTAGTCATGGACAAGACCGGCACCGTCACCAAGGGCAACTTCGTGGTGCAACAGATCGTCCCGGCAGGCAAAGCCGGCGAAAATGAAATCCTGCAAGCAACGGCAGGAGCAGAACAGGTTTCCACCCATCCGATCGCTGTCAGTATTGTGGCTGCGGCCAAAGAGCGAAACCTTCCTCTGGAGCGGCCTGACAGGTTTGAGGAAATCGCCGGTGAAGGTCTTGTGGCTTATTTGGGCAAGGATGTACTTTTGGTGGGCAATCCCCGCCTGATGGATCGCTACAGGGTGGATTACCGCGATTATCGGCCTGCGGCCTGCGGCAGCGAGGTGCTGGTGGCGAAAAACAAAACCTACCTGGGCAATATCCTCATCAACGATACCCTGAAGGAGGATGCCAAACAAGCCGTGGCCGATATCGCCGCGCTTGGCTTGACAACGGTGATGCTCACAGGCGATGCCAAGAAGGAAGCGGACGCCATAGCGAAGGAAGCCGGTATCCAGGAGGTGCGGGCAGAGCTCCTGCCCCAGGATAAGCTGAAAGAAATGAACGAACTGCGGAATAAATACGGCGGTGTCATGTTCGTAGGAGACGGCATCAATGATGCGCCCGTATTGGCTGGTGCTGATGTGGGAGCAGCTATGGGAAGCGGCGCAGACGCGGCCATTGAAGCGGCGGATGTTGTTTTCATGAACTCCGAAATGAGCGCCATCCCGAAGGCCATTTCCATTGCCAAGGTGGTAAACCGTGTGGCATGGCAGAATGTGGTCTTTGCCCTTGTTGTCAAAATCATCATCATGGCAGCGGGACTCTTCGGCTATGCCTCCATGTGGGCTGCCGTATTTGCGGACACCGGCGTGTCTGTACTGTGCGTATTGAACGCATGCCGTATACTGTACAAGAAATTCTGAGCAGGAAAAAAGGCCAGTTGCAAAACTGGCCTTTTTGAGTGGAACATTTGACGCACTGTTTACGGAAGCAGGACTCGATGGAGCACTTCAAGGAAAAGGCTCGCCATTGGCGTGAAGAATCATCCGGTAAAGATTCACCTTTTCCAGCATCCGGTCCATGCACTCCCCGGCCAAGACTTCCGCCCGTCCCCAATGGGAATACTCACTGTGATAAAAGCGGGATTCCTCCTCATAGATAGGCTTTTCCTCGCGACGCTCGTATCCCATGAGAACCATCCTCACATCACTGCACAGGATAGAGCCCCCATCCCATCGAAATCCCATGTAGGTGTACTGACTGTAATTCTTGATGACGGGAAGGACGACAATATCCGCGTGGAGCCTCTCCGCCAAAGGCTTCATGGCATCCCGAAGCTTCGCCTTTGGATTCTTATGCCGAAGCTCCGCCATAACCTCTTCCAGCGCCTTCCTGCATTTTTCTTCCGGCAGATATATGACCGTATGAAGAATGCCGTTCATGGGAACGTGCACGGCTCTGTCCATCTTGACTTCCAAGTCTTCTAAAACCCGCTCCTCCAATCCGTAGCTACTCTCCACAAGAATCGGAAGCCGGGCAAGCTGGGGAATCCTTTCCCTGGTTGCTTCCCCATGCAAAGGATAAAGAAAAAGAGCAGCGAAAAGAAGAAAAAAGAAACATGTTCTTTTCATGACAGCACCTCACAAAACGGGATGAATGGATTTCTTGAAAGAAGCTCTTTCGGCAGCGATACCCTCACTGTCGAAAGAGCTGAACCCAGTAGTGCTGGTATTCTGTGCCGTTGTGGTACGTATATCCCACACCGAGTTCCTTGTAGTTTGGATCCAGGATATTTTTCCGATGACCCGGAGAATTCATCCACATTTCCATAACCTTAGCCGGTGAAGTTGCACCTGCTGCAATGTTCTCGCCCACGCCACGCCCCTGATTTCTGAGCACAGTGAAGCATTTCCTGCCATCTGGGCGGGTGTGGGAAAATTTCACGATGAGTTCCTCTGCACGTATGGCGGCAGCCTGCTGCATATCATTCGCCAAACGCAAAGGCCTTGCACCTGTTTTTGCCCGCTCCTCATTCACCAGCGCCAAAACGTCCTCGGCAAAGCTGTCTCCGTCCACAGCAGTCTCATCCACGGCCTGACCCGTGATATGTATGAGATACCTGCCGGTATATCCTGCCTTTGGAAAAGAAACGGTAACAAGTAGTTCCCCCGGCCGTTTGAACTTCACCCACTGCTTTCCATCCGGACGCATGACCAGCTCTGCGAGACTCGCATCGCTCAATTCGTAAGTCACCTCTTCCTGGAATCCCCAGGACATTCCGGCGAGATAAGTATACTCCGCATCAAAGCCCTCCGCCAGACCACCTTGGCACCCCATCAGGAAAAGAGCCAGTGCCAAAAGAACGTGACGCACTTTCATCATCGTTTCCCTCCCTTCACGAGAACCCATTTCGGTTGCTATCTGTCATATAGTATAGCATAAATTCCTTTCCCGTGTCCTTCGTTGGCCAAAACCATTTCTTGTTCTTCACAGTATCCTCATAAAGTGCGCAGTAAAATTTCCCGGCAGGATCTTCAGCGGCTTTCAGTTCCTTCTCGCAGTGCCCTTCATTCCCCTTGATGAGATAGGCAAGAGCCAGCGCCACAGAGTAGTTGTCATATTTCTTTCCGGTCTTTTCCTGCGCCCTGCACAAGGCAATCACCTTATCCGCATACTTTCGCGCCCTTTTTTGATAGACTTCCTGCTCCGGCCAGTAACGTGCATCCCCTGCATAGCAAAGGATGGCATAGTCAAGATTCGCACGGACAGAATCGGGACGTTGAGCGATCCTTTTCTTCAAAACGGCCTCCGCACGAGAAAAATACGACTTCGCGTAAGAAACGCCCCCCTTCCCTCGATAGATCTGCGAGGCAAGAAGGAGATAATCCGGATTCTCCGGCTCCAACGCCACCGCCTGGGCAATGGCACCGATAGCCTCGGCGTAGAACTCGTTCCCCTGCACCGCCGTCAGGGGGCGTGCCTTTGCATAGGCGGCATATGCCTTTTGAAAAAGCTTTCGGGCAGCGGTGTGCATCGAAGACAGCCCGTCTTCTAACGATTGACATTCGATTGTCGTGGTGCTGGAATCGGAAGGAAATTCACTGCCCAGAACCATCTCTTGAGACGACATTGCAAGCACTGCTACCATGAGAATGCCTGCGCCCAATTGCTTTTTTCGTTGTAGATTACGCATGATCCCGCCTCCCGATAAAAACCATTCAGGTACACCAAGACGGTGTACCTGAACAAATGAACATCTTCTCATATGTCTCTATCACGCAGTCGGTGCGACCACAACCGACGAGGCCGAATCCGTCGAAAGCGCAGCCGCTTCAGTAGCAGGAGTGTAACCGTAGCCCCAGTGGGCGAAGGAGAGTTGATGGGTTCCCGCTCCGTCATTCACAACTCCATCGTAAATAGCCGCATTAAACAGTGCAGAAAAGTCACTGTTGATATCGTAAAATTCACCCCGGACATTGTTTCCATTGATGAGATATCCACTGGTTGCGTTCGCAACAGGCGTCCATTCATCCTCGCAGTTGTAGTAGGAATACCCGTAACCGCTATCTTTTCTGCCGAAAACATCCAACTTCACACCATTTGCATTCAATTTCTCCACAACTTCATTTTGGGAATACGCTGCTCCTCCATAGTAAGAATAGTACGTATCATTCTCCACATAGCCTTCATCGGTGACAACGATGAACTCCTTGTTCGCACCTTCCCGGAAGTTCATGGACATCGCACCGTTAGTTCCGTCCATGATCGCCGTCAAACCGTTCTCATTGTCACCGTAAGCAGTAATCCCATTCAAGTCTGTTATGAAAGCATCTACGTTGTCAGTCAGTTCATGCTTCTTTATGGAATAACTTCCATCACCGTACTCGACAAGCCCAAGCTGCACATCAACACCATCTGCCCTTAACTTCTGTACAAATGCGGAAATATTATCTCTGACATTATTGATATATTCCTGCATGCTACCGCTTTCATCAACGATGAACACAAGATCATATTTCTTATTTTCCATCGCATTTTCTGCCATCTGTCCATTCCTCCCATTACATAAATAAATTTACGTCAAAATGATTTCGTCAAGCGTAACTGAGCTGACACCCCCTTTTGCATTCCCATCCAGCCTGTCGCACTCAGATTCAGCGCCCAGGGAGTAGCGGGATTTGGCCGGATTTGCCATCCGATCTGTAGCATCCCGCTACTGCCGTTCTGGCCGGACTTTGGGATGTCAAATCCATCACAAGACGCACTGGCATCCCCGTTCCGTGTATATTGATAGGCGAGTTCCGTATAGAAGCGCTGGTTTTTGTTCTTCTGCCATGTGAGCCGCGCTCCTATGCGAAGCCTTCCATTATCCACCGCTGCAAAGCGATAATGCTCCCCCGTGGAAAGGTCTGCGTCCATACTCCCCTGATGAGTATGAGTATACAGACCGTACACGTGCAGTGTATTCGATGGACCGTATTTCATCACCTTTCCAATGCGAAGGTGCCCCGTGAGAACCGACGCAGAGGAATGGAAGCTCACAGGCGCATCCCCCTCGTTCCTGAGTTCGCCGGACAAAAAATCCACATTTGCCCGTCCCATGCGAAGGCTTCCCTCATAATACAGCCCATCAAAGTTCGTCTGTCGGACAATCATGCCTGCAGCCCAAAACTTCGCATTGCCGTTGCCATGAGTGCCATCACTGAGATAGGTATCATAATTACCGTTCCCATAATCAATGATAGGCGCAAATACCAGTCTCCCATGGCGATTATTGCGGGCAAAGGAGATACCGGCATCCATTCCGACGCTGTCCACGTCGATATAGGAACCATATCCCGTGTTCTCGCGCATGGAACTGCCGCTGATATCGAAGAAGGGTGATACGCTCATTGCTACAGGCTTTTCATCCTTCCCCTCGGCCTTATTGCTTTCTGTCTCCTCTCCCAACGGTTCATAATCCCATCGTTCGGGATCCGGATCCGGCATATGTACCGGCTGGTTGCTGACAATCATTGCCGGAACCATGAGCGTGGCGGTAGCCGTCTGCGTTGCAGGATTTACCGAGGGTGTGCCGAGTGTTGCCGTATAGCTGCGTCCATCTGCCGACGCACCACCCCCCAACAACGGGTATTGCAAGGTTACGCCGTCATATAAGTAATCGCTCAGTCTTGTTCCGCTATTCGTTGTGATGCCACCATTCGGATTTGTAATCAGGGCAATGGTGCTGTTGGAAAAATCATTGCTGCCGCCATCCCAGCGCTTTCCGACTCGAATGTCCATATCACTCAAATCCGTTCCCGCACTGTTCGTCAAGGTAAGCACCGTATCTCCCGACTTTGTATCGGAAGGAAGGTCAATATTTAATTCCTGGAATCCAGAAATGTTTTGCGCTGTCAAATCCTTTGTGTTGATGTTGAGACTATTTCCCGCGGGACTGTCCACACTGCCCATAACACCGCCCTTAATGGTCGCGCCGCTCAAGTCCGGGCTTCCCGAAATTGTGACACGATTCCCCGTGGCGGAAGAACCTGGCATAGGATAACGCACTTCACCGGCGATGACATCACCGGATACCGTGCCACCCTCGATGTTAATCGAGTTTTCCGTAGCACTTCCCGTCAGCGATGCGCCTCCAACAATACCACCGGTTACCTTGCCACCTGTTACCGTAACATGATTGCGACTGGCATCGCCTCCTGCAGAAAAGTAACTCTGTGTCAAATCCGGTGTAGAGTTTTCACCCGTAGGATAGGCATATCCTATCTCACCACCGGACACATGAGCCACTTGTCCGCCACGAATGGTGACCGTATTCCCCATGACATGTCCGGCAGCAGTCGAATTTTCCGCATTGAAGAAAGTAGCACCTCCGGAAACGCCCTCCGTTATGACACCATCCGTAACAGTAACTTGGTTCATACTGGCACCTCCGGAAGATGACATACCTCCGAAAACCGCCGTCATTGTCCCCCCGGAAATCATGACATTATTTTTTTCCGCACCAGACGTATTGCTTTCATTTCCTCCACCGAAAACCACATCCAGCGTACCATTATGCGATGTGGTTACTCCATTCACATTTTGACTAGTTTCTGTTATGGTCACCTCGTTAAATGAAACCTTATTGAAATGGTAGGATGCCCCTTCCGCCCCATCGCCTTCAGAAGCGACTGCCATTGTATTCGAAAAAGCCAGGCAACCTATTGTTGTCAATGTCATCACAAGACGTTTTGCCCTGGATGACAAGGCAGGATATCTTTCATGAAATAACATCATCGTTTCCTCCAAATATGTATATCGTGTGACTTATGGATACCAATTTTAAAAAATCATGCGATGAATCGTCTCATGCTGCTTGAGAAACTGATCCAAGGTCTTGTCTTCCGGATGTTCCGGGTCGTGTATGAAGAAGTTTCCGGCGGAAAGATTCTCCGTGGGAATACCGTCATATCCCGTCACCACAACCCAATGGGATCCATCTTCCCCTTCGGCACCGAGCAGGACGGGCTTCCCATAAGCCAGTTCCACCAAAATCCTGTTCAACATGCTGTTCCGTACCAGACTGTGATAGTTCAGATAACTGTAGCTAAGATCCTTCAAGGATGCAAACTCCAACTGCCCCCCTTGAAATTTCAGCTTTTTTTTCATATCCCTGGGATAGATCCTACTCTTTGTATGATAAGAGTATTTCATCGCCATGGCGACCATGAGACAGTCGGGGGTGTCTTCCTCCGCTTCGCCCTCTAGGCTCTTTTTGTGTCTTCTGTCATTCTGAGAATAGTAGGGTACATCAAGCCTCATGTTGTAGCGTTCCGTCACGGGGTTCGTCGATGCATTAGCCGGATTGGCTGCAACGCACTCATCGTATACATCCGACCAAATCCAGGCCATCTTGTAGACATCCACCGCCGGATAGATGATCTGCGTGTAATCGCCGGAACGCGCTACCGTATACACGATATCATCGTTCCATATGGAAGAACTCTTGTACCGTGGTCCATCAGGACGGCGAAAAATAATTTTGAGAATACCCTGGAATTTCTTCCCATCCTGAGAAAAATTATTTGGTGTAATCGCACTGAGCGGTATATAGCCCTCCCGCCATCCCGACCAACTGGTGGGATAGGAAACATATGCCCAATCATCTCGGATCTCATAGACCTTGATTTCATCAATGGGATAAATAGCGGAATCATACTCCCGATAGGGCTTCGCTGTTCCCTGTACCGTTAATGATTTATCGGTATAGACAGGGATATCCTCTGTTCCCAGGATATAGGTTTTGATGTACTTATCGGGAGATATCCCCGGCACTACCGCATCTGCCATGGAAGGAGCAAGGAGAAAAAACGACAGTGCGGCAGAGGAGATTGCGTGCTTTAGTTTCATAGAAAGGCACCTCTTGTTTTGGGTTTAAAAGGATTTCATTAATTTCGCCTGAATAGTGAAGCCCTTTTGGTGGCCGACCCATCCGGCGGCATTCACATCCACCATCCATGGAGACTTCTGGCTTGGCTTGATCTGCCAGCCAAGCTCGATCATGGCACTGCTGCCATGGATGCTGGAGGAATTCGTGGAATAGCCCTTGTAGCTTCCCGTGGCGCCGTTGGAGAACTCATACTGATAGGCAATGCCGGAATAGAATTTCTGTGTCTTCGACTTCTGCCAGCTCAGACGTCCGCCGATGCGGAGGCGTCCGCTGTCCACGGCGCTGAAATGATAGGTTTCTCCCGTGGACAGGGTCGCCGTCATGCCATTTTGATGATTGTGGGAATAGATGCCGTAGAGATGAAGCTGATTGCGCGGGCCGAACTGGTAAATTTTCCCCACACGGACATGCCCTGCAAAACAGGGAGCCGATGCATCGTAGGTCACCCGTGTGGGAACACCGCCCTGAGTGAAATCATCCGAGGCGAAGTCCACCATGGTGCGCCCTGCCCGGAAACTAGCCTCATAGTAAAGGCCGTCCCTGTTCATCTGCCGGGCAATCATTCCTGCCGCCCAGTATTTGCTGTTTCCGCTGCCATGCCGCCCGCCATTATAGACATCATAGCTTCCGGATCCATAGTCCACGATGGGAGCAAAGACCAACTTCCCCCTGCTATTCTCAAGGGTACGGGCCGCCCCGAGATCGAAACCGGTGCTGTGATTGTCCATATAGGAATTGCTTCCGGTCTTCGTGCGGAGATTGCTGAACCCCGTATTGGCAAAGATCTGGAAGTCATTGGGAGATTCCGCCTTGGCCACATTCTCCTTGCTGTCATCCTTCCCTTCGCCCGTATCCTCACCGACGACAGGATCTTCCGGCGGGAGCCACTCAAGAAGGCGGTCGGTTCCCTGGAGGGAGAGAACGGAATTGGAAAGCAGGGGGGCGGGGAGGACATTGGTTTGTTCCTTGAGGGCAGAAGAGCCGGAAGAGGAGACCATTCCGCCGCCAGAGCCGGAGTTGGAGCTAGAGCCGGAGTCGGTAGGATTCGTAGGAGAAGGAGAAGCCGAACCGACCCGCGCCACAATGCTCGTATCATCCGCCTTTTCCACCGTCAGATCGTAGTCCAAAGAGACACCTTCGGAAAGAGTGCCGTA
>DFES01000129.1 GCA_002369175.1 Selenomonadaceae bacterium UBA3796 | reverse complement strand
ATGCTTTGGCGGGGAAGGCGTTCAATATCAATTCCCCAAAGCAATTGGGAGAAATTCTCTTTGAACGCCTGGGGCTTCCTCCCATGAAGAAGACGAAGACCGGATATTCTACCAATGCGGAGGTGTTGGAGTCCCTTCGCTATCAGCACCCGATTGTGGAACGCATCCTTTCCTACCGTCTTCTGGCGAAGCTCAAGTCCACATATCTTGACAGCATCGGGGGGCTCATCGATGAGCGGTCGGACCGGGTGCACACCAGTTTCAATCAGACAGTCACGGCTACGGGCCGCCTGAGCAGTTCGGATCCGAATCTGCAGAATATTCCCGTGCGCACGGAAGAGGGACGACAGATACGAGCCCTCTTTGAACCGGGGGAAGGCTATGATGCCCTCCTTTCGGCAGATTATTCCCAGATTGAGCTGCGCCTTCTCGCTCATATGTCGGGAGACGAAGGATTCATCCGCGCTTTCCGGGAAGGCGAAGACATCCATGCCCGTACAGCGGCGGAGGTCTTCGGCGTTTCCTTGGAGGAGGTGACACCGGAACTTCGCCGCAAAGCAAAAGCCGTGAACTTTGGTATTGTGTACGGTATCAGCGATTACGGTCTCTCAAGGGATCTTCACATTCCGCGCAAAGAGGCTGCTGAGTACATCAACAGGTATTTTGCGAGATACCCCGGGGTAAAGGCTTTTCTCGATGCCATGGTGGAAAAGGCGCATAAGGAGGGTTTTGTAACCACGATGTTCGGAAGGCGCCGCAATCTTCCGGCAATCCGGAGCAACAATTTCAACCAGCGCAGCCTGGCGGAACGCATGGCGATGAATACGCCGATTCAAGGTACGGCAGCGGATATCATCAAACTTGCCATGATCGCTGCGCATGGGGAATTGGAGAAAGCGGGAGTCAGGAGCCGTATTCTTCTTCAGGTGCATGATGAACTGGTTTTGGAGGTCGTGGAGGAAGAGATGGAGGAGGTATCGAAAATTCTCAGGAATGCTATGGAGCACGTGGCAGAGCTCTCTGTTCCTCTCGTGGTCGATATCAACTATGGAAAGAACTGGGCGGAGGCAAAATGAGAGTATTTGCCCTGACGGGAGGCATTGCCAGCGGCAAGAGCACGGTGGCAGGAAAACTCTCCCAGCTTGGAGCGGCGATTGTGGATGCGGACAGGATTGCCCACGAACTAGCCATGCCGCGAAAGCCTTTATGGGAGGCATACCTAGAGCATTTCGGCGCTGGGATTCTCCGGCCGGATGGCACATTGAACCGCAGAGCCATCGGACAGCTGGTTTTTCATGATGAGGAAGAACGAAAATGGATGGATGCGGTTTCCCATCCCCTCATCCGGCAGCAGATGGAGCAGGAGCTTTCCGTCCATTGCGCGGCGGGAAGGGAAGCGGCCTTTCTGGACGTTCCGCTGCTGTTCGAGGTGGGCTGGGAGAACCGGGCAGAGGCTGTCTGGGTGGTCTATGTGCCCATAAAGGTGCAGCTTTCCCGCCTGATGGCGAGAAACGGCTGTGATGAGGCATTTGCGAGAGCATGTATTGCCTCCCAGATGGATCTTGAGGAGAAGCGCCGACGGGCAGATGTGGTCATTGACAACTCCGGTCCCTGGGAAGAGACAGAGGCGCAGGTGGAAGCTGCATGGAGAAAGTGGAAGCAGGAGCGATGAAATGAAGGCAGAATTCCTTGAGCGAATGCAAAAAAAGCAGGAGGAGCAAAAAAGAATAAATTACTCCCTTGTCGCAGGGCTCATCATCCTCTGCCTGAGCTTCGTGCTGTATTTTCTCCTGCAATTCAATTCTGTCCAGAGAAGCTATCTCTATCCATATCCTTATCAGGATGAAGTCATGAAATATGCGAAAGCCTATCAGGTGGACAGCGATCTTGCTGTAGCCGTCATGAAGGCGGAGAGCAATTTCAGGGAAGAGGCGAAATCCCATCGCGGCGCTGTGGGTCTCATGCAGATTATGCCGGAAACCGCCGGATGGATTGCCATGCAATTGGAGGATTCGGATTTCACCTTGGAAAACCTCCATGAGCCGGAGAGGAATATACGTTATGGAGTCTGGTATCTTTCGGAGCTCCAGCAGGAATTCCATCACAATGTGGTGCTCGTCCTCGCAGCTTACAATGCCGGAAGGGGCAATGTGAAGGATTGGATGCGGGAGAAGCACTGGGATATGGATTTTCAGGATATTGATGCCATTCCCTTTGCGGAAACCAGGGAATACGTGCACAGAGTGCTGAAACACCGGGAAAAATACCGGAAGCTTTATCAATGAAAAGGACAGGTGTCGGAAGGAATGGGGAAGTATTGTATCGTTCCCGACAAGGAGAACCTGTTCTGGCAGCTGATCCAGGGAATGGAACTGTCAGAGGATGAAGGGAAGCTCCTCAAGACGTGCAGCATCAAGCATGTGGAGGTTTCCCCCAAAAGCAATCAGTGGGAAATTCTGCTGCAGTCCCAGGAACTGGTGGGGGAGGAGCTTCTGGGGAGGGCGGCGGCATATATCCGAAAGGAATGCAGACTGTCGGGGGTGCTGTTCTACCAGCATGTGATTGATATTGAGTCCGCTGTGAATACAGCGTGGTCGAAACTGGTGGAACTTGCTGCAGAAGGAAATCCCACCGTGACCTATCTTCTTCGCAGAGCTGGGCATGTGGTGGACGGGAGCCGGCTCATTCTCACAGTGCCGGGAGAACTGAGCGGCGAGATTCTCCGCACGCATTCCGTGCCCCTCATGCTCCGAAAAGCCATCAAGAAGGTGCTGGGGTTTACCTGTGATATCGAATGCAATGCCGCAGATGAGGCTTGGGAGGAAGAAACTTCCGAAAAATCCTTCGATACGCCCGAGTACATCTCTGCCCTGCGGCAGGAAACGGCAAGGGAGGAGAAGTCTGCCGGAGCAGCTCCTAAGGAGAAGGCAAAGTCCCCTGCAAAATCCCAGAAGTCTCGGGAAGATATCTATGCACCTCCGGTGAAGGTACCGATGCCCGGCGCGGTGATCTTCGGTCATGCCATCGCCGGAGAACCCGTTTCCATTGACGATCTGGAAGGGGAAATGAAGAGCGTCGTTCTGGAGGGCTTCATCGGCGAGGGACAGATTTCCGGTATCCGCACCAATGAATTCAAGACGGGGACCAGGCTCCTTACCTTCTGCATCGCAGACAGCAGCAATGGCATCAGTTGCAAGAAATTTTTCAAGGACAGGGAAAAAGAAGAGTTTGACCGTGTCCTCAAGGAACTCAAAGGGGGCATGGAGGTCAGAGCCCATGGCGCCATCCGTTTCGACACCTATCAGAATGAGTATGTGTTCTTCCTTGACAGCCTGTCGAAAAAGGAGCGGATAGCCAGGGAGGACAGGGCAGAGGAGAAGAGGATCGAGCTTCACGCCCATACGACCATGAGCAATATGGATGCGGTGGTCTCCGTGAAGAACCTCATCAAGACAGCCGCCCGATGGGGCTGGCCCGCCATTGCCATCACGGACCACGGCGTGGTTCAGGCATTTCCGGATGCGGCGAAAGCCGTTTCTGACGGCAAGCTGGACATCAAGATCATCTACGGCATGGAAGGCTATCTCACAGGAGATGATTACGAGCAGAAGCATGCGAATCACATCATTCTTTTGGCAAAGAATCCTGTGGGGCTTCGGAACCTCTATCAGCTGGTGTCCCTGTCCCATTTGAAATACCTGCATCGCCAGCCCCGGCTCCCGAAGCGCATTCTTCAGGAATTCCGGGAAGGACTCATCATCGGTTCCGCATGCGAAGCCGGAGAGCTTGTACGGGCGATCGTGGACGGACGCAGCGATGAGGAACTGCTGGAGATTGCAGATTTCTATGATTACCTCGAAATACAGCCCATTGGCAACAATGAATTCCTCAAGCGCAGCGAAAGCTTCCCGGATATCCGGACGGATGAGGATTTGAGGAAAGTCAATCGGAAGGTGGCGGAACTTGCGAAAATGCAAGGCAAGATGCTTGTTGCTACCTGCGATGTCCACTTCTTGAATCCGGAGGATTCCATTTACCGCGCCATACTCATGAAAGGGAAGGGATTCGAGGATGCGGAACTGCAGCCTCCCCTTTTTCTGCGCACGACGGAGGAAATGCTGAAGGAGTTTGACTATCTGGGAGAAGAACTGGCCTATGAAGCCGTTGTGACGAATCCGCGCAAAGTCGCCGAAATGGTGGAGAAGTTCAAGCCCATTCCCGATGATTTGTACTCCCCCATGATGCCGGGCGCCGATGAGGAAATACGGGAGATGTCCTATGGCAGGGCGCGGGAGCTCTATGGCGAAAATCTGCCGGAAATCGTGGAGAAGCGTCTCAAGCAGGAGTTGACGCCCATCATTGGTCACGGCTTCTCCGTCCTCTACCTGATTTCCCAAAAACTCGTGAAAAAATCCAACATGGACGGCTACCTGGTGGGTTCCCGTGGTTCTGTGGGTTCTTCTTTTGTTGCCACTATGACGGGGATCACGGAGGTCAATCCGCTGCCCCCCCATTGGCGCTGTCCCCATTGCCGGTATTCAAAGTTCATCGAGGACGGCTCCGTGGGCTGCGGCTATGATCTTCCGGACAAGGACTGCCCTGTTTGCGGCACCCCTCTCATCAAAGACGGCCATGACATTCCCTTCGCTGTTTTCATGGGATTTGACGGGGACAAGGTACCCGATATCGACCTCAACTTCTCCGGCGTGTACCAGCCGGAGGCTCATAAATTTACAGAGGTCATGTTCGGCAAGGATTTCGCCTATCGGGCAGGAACGATAGCGACGGTGGCGGACAAGACGGCCTATGGCTTTGTCATGAAATTTTACGAGGAAAAGGGCGTTAAGAAGCACAAGGCTTTTATCGAGCGGATTGCCCAGGGCTGCATGGGCGTCAAGCGGACGACGGGACAACATCCTGCAGGTATCATGGTGGTGCCCCGCAATATGGACGTGCATTTCTTCACTCCGATCCAGAGGCCGGCAGACGATAAGACAACGACTACCATCACGACCCATTTCGACTACCATTCCATCAGCAGCCGTCTGG
>DFES01000130.1 GCA_002369175.1 Selenomonadaceae bacterium UBA3796 | reverse complement strand
GGTGTCTACAACAGCATGTATTCCGGCAGCGACACCGTAGACAAGCTCAAGAATCTCCTCCTGTTCCTCACATCGAAGGAAGGGAAGCTTGCCTCTTTGAAGGAATATGTGGAGCGCATGCCGGAGAGCCAGAAGAAGATATACTATGCCACGGCAAAGGATAAAGAGACCATTGAGAATCTTCCTCAGATGGAACTTCTCCGCGAGAAGGGCATTGAGGTGCTCTACCTCCTGGATCCTGTGGATGAGTTCTGCATAGAAACCATCCGCGAGTTTGAGGGCAAGCAGTTCCACTCCATCAGCCGCGGCGATCTGGATCTTGATGACGCAGAGTCTCAGGAAACGAAGAAGGAAACGGAGGAGATCGCAAAATCCAATGACGATCTCATGAAGGATATCAAGGAGACCCTGGGGGATAAGGTCGCGGAGGTCAAGATTTCGAACCGTCTGAAATCCAGCGCGGTTTGTCTTGTGGCAGACGAGCAGGGGCCGTCCCTCTCCATGGAACAGACCTTTGCTGAGATGAACAATCCCATGTTCAAGGCAAAGCGCATCCTGGAAATCAATCCCCATCATGAGCTGTTCTCCCGTCTCCAGTCCCTGCATGCGGCAGGCAAGGATGGGCAGGAGTTCAAGGACTACTGCGATATGCTCTATACACAGGCACTCATCATCGAGGGCATCATGCCGGAGAATCCCGTGGACTTTGCAAACAAGCTCGCGAAGCTGATGGCAAGATAACATACACGCTCCAGTTCCTGCAGAAAAATTTTTCTGCAGGGACTTTTTTTATGCAGGGGAGGAAGGAAAAAGCATTCACATAGCGAATATTCCATATAGAGTATGGGGTTTTGATCCAAAAAGAGTCCGGTTGGGCTGTCTGCCGCCTGGCAGTCCTGCTGTTCAGAAAGAAGGTTGACGTATGGATAAGGAGAATTGCGTGGTACAGTCCGATCCAGTGACGGGACTTCCCAACCGCTTTGCTTTTTTGAAGGCGCTTGACGATGAATTGCACGGCTCCAACGGGGAAGCGAAGGGCGCGGTCATGGTCATTGATCTGGACAATTTCCAGCTTGTCAATGAGACCTATGGCCTTCGGGTAGGCGATGAAGCCCTTTGTCAGATTGCGGAGAATATCGCGAACTTTATGCCTCCCGACGTTTTGCTTTACAAGTTGGATGTGGATCAGTTTTGTCTCTTCTGGCCGGAGGCCATGCCGGAAGAAATGGCGATCGTTTATTCCAGCCTTCAGCTCAGCCTGCGGGAGATTCCGGCGATTGCAGATAAAATCTACTGCACGGCGACGGCAGGGGTAGCGATGTATCCCACGGATGGAACGGATGCCGATACCCTTTTGAAGCACGCCCGGGCGGCAAAGACGATTGCCAGATTGGAGGGCGGCGACAGAATCGGCCTCTTCGAGCAGAATGCTTATGAGGCCTGGAAGTACACGGTCATCATGCAGGGACTCATGAAGACGAGCATTGCGCGGGGATGCGAAAATTTCTTCCTGTATTTCCAGCCCCAGGTTCACGCTGATACGGGAAAGCTCTACGGGGCAGAGGCGCTACTCCGCTGGAGGAGCGAATCAGGGGAAATCTTGCCTCCTTTGGAATTCATACCGATTCTTGAGAAGACACGCCTCATTATTCCCGCAGGCCACTGGATCATCGAGGAAGCGGTCAAGGCATGCAAGAAGTGGCAGAAGTATCTGCCGGATTTTCAGATGAGCATCAATATTTCCCTGTACCAGTTGGAGGAGCAGATGCTCTGTGCTTTTGTGGAGGATTGCCTGCAGCGGTATGAGATGGAGCCGAAGTCCATCGTTCTCGAATTGACAGAGGGACAGAGTGTTTCCAATTGGGATTTTGTGAATGAGCAGTTTGCTGCTTTCCGGAGATTGGGGATCCAGATTGCCATGGATGATTTTGGCACGGGGTATGCAACCTTGAACTTCCTGAAACGCTTTGAGTGCGATCTCATAAAGCTGGATCGGTTCGTCATAGAAGATATTCTTGATAGCGAGTTCAACCAAAATCTGGTGAAGTATTCCATTAAACTCTGTCACAGCCTTGGCTATGAGGTTTGCGTCGAGGGTGTCGAGGAAGCGGAGGTGTATCACTTCCTTCGGGACGAGTGCAAAGCGGATGCGATCCAGGGCTTCTATTTTGGTCGTCCGGAGCCGGAAGAGATTTTTGAAAAGAGATTGATACAGCAGTAGCACAATAGCAGAAGGAGATGGAGAATTTGACAATCGATGCGCTTGATCGCAGACTCAGCAAGGCAATCAATCATTACACGGAACGCATTGACGAGCAGTATGGGGGTGGGGACAAGCCCCTGACCCATAGGGATGCGGTTGAGATCGCCAAGGAGACAAGCGATCTTCTGGCAATCTTCAAACAGGAAATGCTTCGTCACATGCAGCAGAAGGAAGCGGAGTGAGAAGAGCAGCAAAAACGGAGACCAAAACCGAAGAACGCTTGAACTCTTCGGAGCAATACGGTGGTTGATTACGAGGGCATGTTTGATGAGGGGTCATCAAGCATGCCTGTTGTTGGATTGAGGTGTATCCTGGTGCATATTGTGCTGATAGAGCCGGAAATCCCGGGCAATACGGGAAATATCGCCCGGCTTTGCGCCGCGACCGGAATCGAGCTGCATCTGGTGAAACCCTTGGGGTTTTCCACGGATGACAAGTATCTGAAACGAGCCGGCCTTGATTACTGGCATCTGGTGAAGGTTCATTATCATGAGAATTTCGGGGAAGTTCTGGCGATGTATGGGGAGCATGCATTCCATTACTGCTCGACGAAGGCTCCCCGTTCCTATACGGAGGTTTCCTACACACCGGAAGACATGCTGGTATTCGGGAAGGAGACCGCGGGGATACCGGAAAGCATTCTTGCGGAAAACTGGGATTCCTGTGTGAGGATTCCAATGATAGCGGAAGCCCGCTCGCTGAACCTGTCCAATGCCGTCGCAGTGGTGGCATATGAGGCTTTGCGGCAGCAGGGTTTTGGCATCCTGGAGGAAAAGGGGCCGGGACTTTCTGCGGGGCGGGGCAGATGATCCGGGTTTTCGGGAAATATATTGTAGAGAGGGTGATCTTGTGCAGGTCAATGAGGCTTTTGTGTCGGAAGTAAAAAGGGTCTTAGATGATGCCGGACGCATCATGCTCAATGAGCCTATGAAGTCCCACACGACGTTTAAGATCGGCGGACCGGCAGATTATTTGATCTTTCCTTCTTCCATGGAAGAGATGCGGCAGGTCTTCCGGCTGCTGAGGGAATTCAAAATACCTTATACCATTTTGGGCAATGGGTCGAATGTGCTGGTGAGAGATAAAGGTGTGCGCGGAGCTATCATAAAATTCAATTCACCCTTTTCGGATATCCGCCTGGAAGGAAATTCGATTGTTGCCGGAGCCGGGGCCTTGCTGCGGGATGTATCCATTTTCGCCGCTGACCATGGGCTCACGGGCATGGAATTTGCAATCGGCATACCCGGCAGCCTTGGCGGCGCCGTATTCATGAATGCCGGCGCCTATGACGGCGAGATGCGGAATGTGGTGTCAAAGGTGCGTTCCGTGGCTGAGGATGGCAGCCTGCATGAGTTTGAGGCAAAGGAGCTGGAACTTGGCTATCGTCACAGTATTTTCCAGAAAAATGGCCATGCGATCTGCGAGGTGGAGCTGAAGCTGTCCTTCGGAGAGGGAGCGACCATTCGCATGAAGATGGAGGATCTCACCAGGCGGAGAGAAGAGCGCCAGCCCCTGGAAATGCCCAGCGCGGGCAGTACGTTTAAGCGCCCTACGGGATATTTCGCGGGAACCCTTATTGACCAGACGGGGCTGAAGGGACTCAAAGTGGGAGGAGCCCAGGTCTCCGAAAAGCATGCGGGTTTTGTTGTCAATACGGGCAATGCGACAGCGGAGGATGTTCTGGGGCTCATCTCTGAGGTGCAGCGGCGCGTATATGAAAAACATGGGGTAAAGCTCTATCCGGAGGTCAGGATTATCGGGGAAGAATGAAGGGAGCGCGGCAATCATGAGGATAAGTTTTCTTGGCGCGGCGCACACGGTAACGGGGTCGTGTTATCTCATTGAGACAAATGAGCGGAAGTTCTTGGTGGATTGCGGTATGTTTCAGGGCGCGAAACGTATACGGGAACTGAATTATGAGGGATTTTCCTTTTCTCCCGCCGAACTGGATTTTGTGCTCCTGACGCATGCTCATGTGGATCACTGCGGACTCATTCCGAAGCTGTGCAGGGAAGGATTCAAGGGAAGTGTTTATGCCACAAAGGTGACCTGTGATCTCGCGGGGATCATGCTGCCGGATTCCGCCTACATTCAGCAGTCGGATGCGGAGATGCTGAACCGCAAAGGCCAGCGGAGAGGGGATGCACCGATTGAGCCCCTGTATTTCCTTGAGGATGCTCAGGAAGCTCTCAAGCATTTCGTGCCAGTTTCCTATGACGAGAAGGTTCCGCTGCTTGACAATGTGACGGTAACTTTCCGCGATGCGGGGCATATCATCGGTTCGGCTATTCTGGATATTGAGATTGAAGAAAATGGCAAGCAGACGAAGATGATTTTTTCCGGGGATTTGGGACAGCCCGATCAGCCCATCCTTAGAAATCCCTCCATTCTGCGCGGGGCAGATTTTCTCATCGTCGAATCAACTTACGGAGATCGACTGCATAAGCTCTACGACAGGGAATCGAAACTTTTGGAGGTCATCCATGACACCATGGATCGGGGCGGCAATCTCGTGATACCTGCCTTTGCCGTGGGGCGGACACAGACCCTGCTCTATTATTTCTACAAGCTATGGAAGGAAGGGCGTCTGGATGGGGATATCCCCATCATTCTCGACAGCCCGCTGGCCATAGCTGCAACGAGGATCTTCTTGCAGAATATGCAGGTATTCGATGAGGAAACCATGAAGCTTCTGGACATGGAAGGGCGGGTTCTGCAATTCCCTCAGCTCCACATATGCAAGACAGCGGCAGAGTCGCGGGCGCTCAACAGCGAGGAGGGCTCAGCCATCATACTTTCTGCCAGCGGCATGGCAGATGCGGGGAGGATTCTTCACCATCTCAAGCACAATCTCTGGCGTCCGGAGTCCACGGTGCTTTTCGTGGGCTATCAGGCCGAGGGAAGCATGGGGCGCCGCCTCATCGACGGAATCAAGCGGGTAAGGGTTCTGGGCGAGGAAGTTGTTGTGCGGGCACAGATAAAGTCCTTGGATGGTTTTTCCGCTCATGCGGATGCGCACCAGATTGTGGAATGGGTGTCTCACATAGAGGATCCAAAGCCGGTCAAGGTATTCATTGTACATGGGGAGGCACAGGCGCAGGAAGCGCTCAAAGAGCAGTTTGACAAGAAACTGGGGCTGGAGTCGTACATTCCCTTCCGGGGTGATGTTGCGAGGATTCACGGGCGCGCTGTGGAGATCATCAAATCCAGCATTCCTCAGGTTTCCGTGGAGATGGAAATGGAGGAAGTGCTCCGATCCTTCGATGCGGAATACCGCCAGGTTCGGCGCAGGATCATGCAGCTTATCGTGCACCAGCCGAAGCTCATGGAGCCCATGATCAAGGGGCTTACAAAAGCGCGCAACTACGCGAGGAAGGTCTTTGCATCTTACAATATACCGTAAACAGCATGAGATATTTTCCGGAATTTTTTTGGCCGATGGTTGAATCCTTTGAAAAAGCATGTTATACTTGACAGGTATGTGGACGGTCCTCTGGATGAGCCGATGTGTAGGATGTGTGATTGCAGGCTTGCCACGAACGTCTGTAGAAGGAGGATATACAAATGAACATTATCGAAGCATTGGAAAAAGAACAGCTCCGTTCTGACATTCCCGCCTTTGGGCCTGGTGATACGGTGCGTGTCCATGCGAAAATCGTCGAGGGAACCCGTGAGCGTATCCAGGTATTCGAGGGTATCGTGATTGGGCGTCAGGGCACGGGCGTGCGGGAGACTTTCACAGTTCGACGCATTTCCTATGGTACCGGTGTAGAACGTACTTTCCCGGTACACTCCCCGCGTATTGATAAAATTGAAGTCAAGCGCCGTGGTGTTGTCCGTCGTGCAAAGCTCTATTATCTGCGCAAGCTTACGGGCAAGGCTGCACGTATCAGAGAGAAGCGCTGAAATGGCGTACAGTAGGGACTGCGAGGGGCAGTCCCTATTTTTTCCAGCATGGGGAGGTATTTATGAGTTCATTAGGCGAAGAAGCCAGGGATTGGGTTGTTTCCATTCTTGTTGCTGTGGTTCTGGCGTTCTTTATCCGGCAGTTCGTCGTGGAACTGTACATCGTCGATGGGCCTTCCATGCGCCCGACCCTGCAGTCCGGCGAGAGGCTTGTCGTCAATAAGTTTATTTATCGCTTTCGTGTGCCGGAAAAGGGAGAAGTTCTCGTGTTCCGGTATCCCAGAGATCCCAGTCGGGATTTCATCAAGCGTGTCATTGCTGTTCCCGGGGATTCCATCGAAATACGGGAGGGACGGGTGTACGTCAATGACCAGCTTTTGAATGAGCCCTATATCCTCGAGAAAACCCGCAGCGAGTACCCAAAAGCTGTGGTGCCGGGAGGGACGGTGTTCGTCATGGGCGATAACCGCAACAATTCCGAGGATAGCCGTTTTGTTGATGTGGGCTTTGTTCCCTATGATCTCATCAAAGGAAAGGCTGTTTTGGTGTTCTGGCCGGTCAGCCAATTCAAGACATTGGAATGAGGCAGCAGGAAATATTGTTTTTTTGTCGAAAGTAGTATGTGTATGGGAGTGATTTCATGACCGCAGAGCAGTTCAGACAGGAGGCTCATCGCATGGGCCTGTCGGAGAACGCGATCGAGTGTCAATTGAAACTGCAGGAGAAACTGAGTTCCGAGGGACTCCCGCCGATTTCCTATGAGGATATTCTGGCAGCGCAGAATCTGCGTTCCTGCATCCGTGTTTTTGAGCAGCACCGGCCTGTATAGGTATAACACTGAATGAGTCTCCCGCTTCCATAAGCGGGAGTGAGAGCCTATATCGCGTGGGTGGGGGCGGAGCGAAGCGAAGCGGTATCCCCCACCCACAAGAAGTCAATCCGCGCGATATGGCTTGTCGTGCTCCTGAAAATACCGACGTGGATTGAAACAAGTAGAAAGCTCTTTGAGGCAGGGTGAGATTCCCTACCGGCGGTAAAGCCCGCAAGTCCGGTTGTGCCGGGCACGATTCGGTGGAATTCCGAAGCCGACAGTATGGAACTGGGAAGAAACGATGAACAGTTTCCAAAGTCTGGAGGAGAAAAGAGTGCTGCGCATGATTTGTACATGTGCATACACAGCCGATGGAGCAGTAGCTCTGTCGGCTTTTTGCATTGGGGGGTGAGTGAGATGCAACCGGATGAGGAATTCATGCGAAAAGCGCTGGATATGGCCAAACATGCCAAGGGGAGAACATCGCCGAATCCCATGGTGGGAGCGGTGATCGTCCAGGATGGGCATATCGTGGCCGCAGGCTGGCACAGGGAGGCCGGCACCCCTCATGCGGAAATCCATGCACTGCGCATGGCAGGGGAACTGGCGAGGGATGCTGTCCTCTATGTAACGATGGAACCTTGTGCCCACTACGGAAGAACGGGGCCCTGTGCGAAGGCCGTTGTGGAGGCCGGAATTCGCAGAGTTGTTGTTGCCATGCAGGATCCGAATCCTCTGGTGGCGGGCAGAGGGCTCGCCATCTTGCGGGAGGCCGGAATCCAGGTGGAGTGCGGCGTTTTGGAGCCGGAAGCTCAAAGGCTCAATGAAGTATTCCTGAAATGGATTACAACGGGGATGCCCTTTGTTACCATGAAGACGGCGATGACGCTGGATGGCAAGATTGCAACGGCCGCAGGGGATTCCCAATGGATCACGAATGAAGCCTCCCGCCGCCGTGTGCATGAGTGGCGGGATACCCAGGATGGCATACTCGTTGGAATCCATACCGTGCTCAAGGATAATCCGAGCCTCACGACCCGGCTGCAAAACAGGAAGGGGAAAAATCCCACGCGCATTGTTTTGGACAGCAGGGGCAGGACACCGTTGGATTCCAAGGTGGTGACGGATGGGCAAGCAAAGACCATCGTGGCTGTGACTGCCTGTGCGCCTCGGGAGAACGTGGGAGCTTTGCAGGCCGCCGGCGCAGATGTATTGGTTGCAGGAGATGGGCCGCAGGTGGATTTGCAGGAGCTTCTGCGACAGCTTGGAAAACGGGAAATATGTTCCCTTTTTGTGGAAGGGGGCGCCCAGGTTAATTTTTCCTTTCTGCAGGCAGGGCTTGTGGATAAGTTTCATGCCTTTATCGCCCCGAAAATCGTCGGAGGGAGAGAGGCTCTTTCCCCGGTAGGGGGCGAGGGCATCCGAAAGCTTTCCGATGCTGTGGAGCTTACAGAACTAGAGATGGAGTCCCTGGAAGGGGATATCCTCATCAGTGGATATGTGAAACATGGGAAATGAGGCGATGACTTGTTTACAGGAATTGTGGAAGAGGTCGGCGAAGTCATCCGAATCGGAAATGGACAGCTTGTCCTTGGAGCAGGGAAAGTTCTGGAGGATGTTCATCTGGGAGACAGCATTGCAGTCAACGGAATCTGTTTGACGGTTACGGATTTTTCCGGCGGGCATTTCACGGCAGATGTCATGCCGGAAACCCTGCGGAGAACTTCCCTGCAGGAATTGACGAAGGGCAGCCCCGTGAACCTGGAACGAGCACTCACGCTTTCCAGCCGCCTTGGAGGGCATATCGTAAGCGGGCATATCGATGGCGTGGGGAGAATCGTGTCCTTTCGGGAAGAGGGAAATGCGATCCTCATGAAGGTCGCGGCAGAGAGGGAGCTTCTGCGCCACATCGTGGAGAAAGGCTCTGTGGCATTGGATGGCATCAGCCTCACGGTGGCGGAGGTGACGGGGAAGGACTTCACGGTTTCGCTGATTCCCCACACGCGGGAGTCCACGAACCTTGGAAGCAAGCGCGCAGGGAGTCCTGTCAACATCGAGACGGATGTCATTGGGAAATATGTGGAGAAACTGCTGGCAGGAGCGGAATCCTCCGGCTCCGGAGCGAAGCGTTCAACAATCAGCAGGGAGTTTTTACTGTCCAATGGATTTTGATGCATTGCATGAGGGGGGTATGATGGGCATGTCAGATTTTGCAACAGTAGAGCAGGCCATTGAAGATATCAAAAATGGCAGAATGATCGTTGTGGTGGATGACGAGGATCGTGAGAATGAAGGCGATCTCATCGTGGCTGCTGAGACCGTGACACCGGAAGACATCAACTTCATGGCGACTTACGCCAAAGGGCTTATTTGCACACCCATAGAAGGGGCGCGCCTCGATGAGCTGGATATCCTGCCCATGGTGGCGAACAACACGGATAACCATGAGACGGCATTTACCGTTTCCATTGATGCCTTTGACACGGAAACGGGCATCTCGGCGTTTGAGCGGTGCCAGACCATCAAGAAGCTCCTGGATCCTGAAGCGAAGTCCTCCAGTTTCCGCAGGCCGGGGCATGTGTTCCCGCTTCGTTCCGTGGAGGGAGGGGTGCTCAGGAGAGCGGGGCACACGGAGACGACCACGGATCTTGCACGGCTGGCGGGGTTTTACCCGGCCGGACTCTGCTGTGAGATTATGGACGATGATGGCCATATGATGCGGACCCAGAGACTCATTGAATTTTCCAAAAAACATGGGCTTCATATCATTACGGTGAAAGCCCTCATCGAGTACCGCAAGCGCACAGAAACCTTTGTGAAGCAGGTGGCGGATGTGGATTTTCCAAGCAAATTCGGTCATTTCCGCATCAGGGCATTTGAAAGCCAGATTGACGGCAAGTGCCATCTGGCCATTGTCAAAGGAGATGTCAAGGGGAAGAAAGATGTGCTCGTGCGTGTGCATTCCGAGTGCCTGACGGGGGATGCTCTTGGCTCTTTGCGTTGTGACTGCGGCGAACAGCTGGCGGCGGCTCTCCGAAAGATCGAGGCAGCGGGAGAAGGCGTTGTGCTCTATATGCGCCAGGAAGGGCGCGGCATAGGTCTTGCCAACAAGATGCGGGCCTATGCGCTTCAGGATGATGGGAAGGATACGGTGGAGGCCAATGTGCTGCTGGGCTTTGCGCCTGATCTCAGGGATTACGGCATTGGGGCGCAGATCCTTGCAAAACTGGGACTCACCAGCATCCGCCTCATGACGAACAATCCCGCCAAGCGGGCAGGGCTGGAGGGCTACGGTTTGAGCATTGTGGAGCGGGTTCCCATCATCATAAAGGCGAACAAATTCGACAGAAAATATCTGACCGTCAAGAAGACAAAAATGGGACATATCCTGGATGAATCGGAGCAGGAATAAGAGTGGAGGATGGTAGCATGGCGAATGTTTTGGAAGGTTTCCTTACGGGCAAGGATCTGAAATTCGGCATTGTGGTATCGCGGTTCAACGAGTTCATCACCAGCAAGCTTCTGGGGGGAGCACTGGATGCCCTTCACCGTCATGAGACGAGGGATGAGGACATTGATGTGGCGTGGGTTCCGGGAGCCTTTGAAATTCCCCTGGCTGCAAAGAAGATGGCGGAGAGCGGAAAGTATGATGCTGTCATCTGCCTTGGCGCAGTCATTCGCGGTTCCACGAGCCATTATGACTACGTGTGCAACGAGGTTTCCAAGGGAACAGCCCAGGTGGGGATGACGACGGGCGTTCCCACGATTTTCGGCGTGGTGACAACGGAGAACATCGAGCAGGCCATTGAACGTGCCGGCACAAAGGCCGGAAACAAGGGCACGGACAGCGCCATGGCAGCCATGGAAATGGCAAATCTTTTGAAGAAGCTCTGATATCGTGAGGAGGACGCGCAATGAAAGTAGGTATTATCAGCGATACGCACGGGCATGAGAAAAGATGGGCTCTGGCATACGAGAAATTTTTCAAGGATGCGGATCTCATCATCCATTCCGGGGATGTTCTCTACCATGGCCCGCGCAATCCCATGCTGGAGGATTATAACCCTGCAGGTCTGGCAGAGCGCATCAACAACTGTCCAGTACCGGTCATCATTGCCAAGGGCAATTGTGACTCGGAGGTGGATGCCATGGTTTTGGAAGGGCCGGTGCAGACGCCTTACGCCTATGTGATGATCGATGGATTCCGCATTGTTGCAACCCATGGACATACGGTGGAGACCGATGGGGAAAAGGAGGCCATGGCAAGGCATTTGAAAGCGGATCTCTTCATCAGCGGGCATATCCATACCACTGTATTGGAGAAAAGAGGGAACACGATTTTCCTCAATCCCGGTTCTCCTTCCCTTTCCAAGCGGGAGGATAAGCGCTCCACGGTGGCAGTGCTGACGGATGAAAAAATCGAGATCGTTGATATCGATTGTGAAGAAGTTCTCATGCACATGGAGCTCAAAGGATGATGGATCATCTCGTGAAAGCCGTTGCGGAGGGTGTGCGCGTCTATGCTGCCATCACCACGGAACTTGTAAGGGAAGGGATTTCCCGACACGATTGCTATCCTGTGGCGGGAGCAGCGCTTGGAAGAACCATGACGGGAGCAATCCTCCTGGCGGCGAATCTCAAAAACAAAGAGGCCATCACCGTGAAATTCCGTGGCGACGGCCCGCTTGGAACCGTGACGGCAGATGCATCCCCGGAGGGCATCGTGCGGGGGTATGTCGGAAATCCCCACGTGGAGCTTCCGCTGAATCAGCAGGGAAAGCTGGATGTGGGCGGTGCTGTGGGTAAAGGTTTTGTATCCGTGACACGCTTCACCGGATTGGGGGAACCTGTCACTGGAAGCTGTGAGATAGCGGATGGAGAAATAGCCAACGACCTTACAAACTATCTTTTTGCGTCGGAGCAGACACCATCCAGCGTGGGGCTCGGTGTTCTCATCGGAAAGGATTTCAGTGCACTGGCGGCAGGCGGTTTCTTCATTCAGCCCTTGCCGGATGCGACGGAGGAGACTCTCTCAAGATTGGAGGAAAATCTTTCAAGGGTTGCATCTGTTTCCGGCATGATTGCAGAGGGCATGGATGCCAAAGCCATCATCGCTGAACTGCTCCAGGGGTTCCGCCGGGTGGAATACCTTGGGACAACAGGACTGTCCTTCCGTTGCCAGTGTTCCAGGAAGCGCATTGAAGAGGTTTTGTTGAGCATGGGCAAGAAGGCTCTGGAGTCGCTGATAGAAGATGGACATGCCGAGGTATGCTGTCATTTCTGTGGGGAAAAATATCAGTTCAGCGAAGCGGAATTGGCAGCATTATTGCAAGCCGGGTCGGATGAGGTTTTGATTTAAGGAGGGGCGGTTTTGGGCAGCGCAGAGAGGGAAATGGTTTTGATCCTGGATTTTGGTGGGCAATATAATCAGCTGATTGCGCGGCGTGTGCGGGAGTGCAACGTGTACTGCGAAGTTCATCCCCATACGCTTTCCACAGAGAAAATCAAGGAAATGCATCCTATGGGGATTATCTTTACGGGCGGGCCGAACAGTGTATATGAGGAGAATTCTGCTCTGTGCAGCCGGGAGCTTTTCGACTGGGGAATTCCTGTCCTGGGAATCTGTTACGGTTCCCAGCTCATGGCGCACGTTCTGGGAGGCGAAGTAAAGACGGCTCCCGTCAGCGAGTACGGGAAGACGGAAGTCAGGATAGACGAGGAAGGATCACTGCTCTTTCAGGGAGTCTCCCAAGAGACCATCTGCTGGATGAGCCATACGGATTATATTTCCAGGCTCCCGGATGGATTCAGGGCTACGGCATCTACCCCTGTCTGTCCGGTGGCGGCGATGGAACATGCGTCAAAAAAACTCTACGCAACACAGTTCCATCCCGAGGTTATGCACACAGTGGAAGGAAAGCAGATGCTGCATAATTTTGTCTTCCGCATATGCGGCTGTTCGGGAGATTGGAAGATGGCATCTTTCGTGGCATCGGCAATTGAGCAGCTCAAGGCGCAGATAGGGGACAAGAAAGCGCTGTGCGCCTTGTCGGGCGGCGTGGATTCCTCTGTGGCGGCTGTACTCCTCTCCAAGGCCATCGGCAGACAGCTTACCTGTGTCTTCGTCGATCACGGGCTTTTGCGGAAAGATGAGGGGGATCAGGTGGAAGAGGTTTTTGGTCCCACGGGTCCCTATGATGTGAACTTCATCCGCGTGAATGCGAAGGATCGGTTCTACACAAAACTCAGCGGCATCACTGATCCGGAGAGGAAACGGAAAATAATCGGAGAGGAATTCATTCGCGTCTTTGAAGAAGAGGCAAAGAAAATCGGCAAGGTGGATTTCCTCGTTCAAGGAACTATTTATCCGGATGTCATCGAGAGCGGCTTGGGAAAGTCCGCTGTCATAAAGTCCCATCACAATGTGGGAGGACTTCCCGATCACGTGGACTTCAAGGATATCGTGGAACCCCTGCGCCTCTTGTTCAAGGATGAGGTGCGGGAGGCAGGACGCCAGCTCGGGATTCCGGATTATCTGGTGGACAGGCAGCCTTTTCCCGGTCCCGGTCTGGGGATCCGCATCATCGGAGAGGTGACAGAAGAGAAAGTGAAGATCGTACAGGAGGCGGATGCCATCTATCGTGAAGAAGTGGCAAAGGCAGGGATCGCAAAGGATCTGGGGCAGTATTTTGCAGCTCTGACCAATATGCGTTCCGTGGGCGTTATGGGAGACGGGCGTACCTATGACTACGCCATTGCCCTGAGAGCGGTGAAGACAAGCGACTTCATGACGGCAGAGTGCGCCCAGCTTCCTTGGGAGGTTTTGCAGACCGTTACCACCAGAATTGTAAATGAGGTGAAAGGTGTCAACCGTGTCATGTATGATTGCACCGGAAAACCTCCGGCAACCATAGAGTTTGAGTAAAAAAA
>DFES01000210.1 GCA_002369175.1 Selenomonadaceae bacterium UBA3796 | reverse complement strand
AGCAAAAAGCGTTACAATGTAACACGCTTGTAACAAGCAGTAACACAGAGATAGAAACAGATACAGATACAGAGAAACAACAACCTGCCAGAATTTCTGCTCTGGATAATACAGCGACTCCATATAGAACCATACTGCAAGAGGCCAGCAATTTACAAATCCAGCCGCAGAAGGCTCTATCCCTGATTGCTCGATACGGACTGGAGAAATTCGCGAAACAGCTAACAAACCACAGTCATGCCATTAATGTGAGAAACAATGAGGCTTGGCTCCATGCTGCCTTGCAAAAGGATTTCAGTCCATCCTTGGCTGCAAATCCGCCGTCTGCTGATCCAAACTGTCCAGTATGTCACGGCACGGGAAAAGTGGATTACAAAGTAGACGGCATCGACCATATCGTGCCGATGGAATGCAGCTGCATCAAGAGACGGAAGTAGGTCATTGAGCCCCTGTCGCGGTTTGCTCTCTTGCTCAATGCCCTGCTTCCTCAGTATACCACAGAACAGCCTTGTTTCCAACAGATTGCGCTATTCTGCGGTATTGCAAGCTCCCCCTTTGGATAGCCTTCGGCCATCAAAAGAGATCTTGCAAGGGGAGGTCATGCCTCCCCTTTGATTCCCACCACAAAGCAAAGGAGGCTTGTTTATGAGAACACGCTCAAAACAAATCCTCATCCGTATGGACGAAAAAGAATACAGAAAATACCAAAATCGTCTGATGCTTTCCGGGAAGAACGGAAACGAATTCTGTATCGATTGTCTGCTCAATCGTACAATCACAGTCATACCACATACAAAAGAAATCCTGCTTCAGCTGAAAGCCATTGGCAATAATCTGAACCAGATCGCTCACGCTGCCAATGCAGGTTTCCAAGTACCACCGATCATTACGGAAATCCGGCAAGAGGTCAATTGTCTATGGCAATTATTAAAGCCGTGAAGTCCGGTGCCAGTCTTGCGCGCATCATGTCGTACATCGATAAGAAAGACGCACTGACCAGAGGAAAGGACTGCTCTGACGAGCGTCGCAGCGCATTCAAAGAAATGCAAGCCACCAAAGCGATCTGGGGCAAGCGATATGGTCGGCAGTATAAGCATTACATCCAAAGCTTTTCTCCAGAAGAAAGCAATACGCTTACCGTCAAGCGTATCAATGAGCTTGGCATGGAATGGGCGCAAGAGAATTTCCCCGGCCATGAAGTCTTTATCAGTACACATACGGACCGAAATCATTATCATAATCACTTTATCGTAAATTCAGTGAATTACGAGAACGGCCGAAAATGGCATAAGGACAGAAGTTTCTTGAAAGAATTGAAGGATTCCTCCGACCGTCTCTGTAAGAAGAACGGCCTCGCTGTCATCAATAGCAGAAAAGAACACGCCCATGGCGAAGTACGCGCCTACGATATGAAGAAGTATCAGTGTATCGCCCAAGGCAAATCATATCTCACTGACGCATATATTGCTATGGAACGTGCCCTGGAAGATGCCACCAGTAAAAAAACCTTCATACAGGCCATGGAAAGACAAGGTTACACCGTCAATTGGCTTCCAAGCCACAAACATGTCACACTGATTGCTCCTAATGGGCACCGGATCCGCACCAGCAATCTCGCAAAGACATTCAACGAACCACGATTCGCGAAAGAAGGCATTGAATATGAATGTTCAAGAAACCAAGCAATACAAGGACAGTATCTTATCCAAAGAGAAGGAAGAAATGCTGATGGAGCAGAACCACAGTCTGCAAGAATTGGAAGAATTGGCCACGAAGCACGCGCAACATCTGGAAAACCTGCTTCTCAAGAAAGCACTCGGCATATCCAACGAGAATTACACAGCGTTGCAGAAACAATTGTCCGCAGGACTCGACCAGTTACGGACAAGACAAGCCATGCTGGACAAAAGCATCGAGAAGCTCCAAAGCAGCAACAATGCCCTAGCCGCTGATTTCAACAGTGCAATCGACCGTACTATCGCACAAAGTATCATGCCAAGCCTCAACACTTGCTGCCAACGGATGGCGGCGGTAGCAGACAAAGCCAGTGCCCATATCGACAAGGTAAAGAAGGAAAGCGACAGTTTCAACCACGACAATCAAAATATTACACTGTTCTTCTACATCCTTGCAGCTCTGAGCACAGTCGCAAGCGCAGTCACCACATGGAAAATCATGCATATGTGATAAGGAGAATTGAGAATGGAACTCTATTTCAAGGATTAGAGACATCGGAATTTCTTCACAGAAGCGACCAAACAATTCCCTCAGGATTGCTACCATCTGTCCTTCCTCTATCTGATAGGTCTGACTGCCGAAACAAGACAGCATTTCTCATCCATTTATGCCTGTGATGGGATAAACCTCGATGTCTTGTCAGCCGGGTGGCAGACTTCCACGACCTATAAAATTACTCGTCTTGCGTTCAATCTATTCAACGACTGCCATACAGATGACTGGACAACAGAAACCAACACAGCAGCATATACGGTCAGCGAAATCTTCGCTACTCCTTATGCTCCTTATCTTATGGAAGCCGTGAAACTTCGTTACCCTAGTGTAAAACCTCGTTCAGATTTAGAATAATCAATTGTTCGATATGTGGTCAGATGCTAGGAAGAGGATGGCGACGTAGCGGTGCTACGTCAACCGACGATGACAAAGCAGATGGCTACATAGCGGGCAATTGATATAAAGATGAACGAGGGTTTACACTAGCTATTTCAGGACAAAGGAGCATGATATATGTCCATTTCACAACGCGGCAAGGGAACCTGGCGTATAACTGTCAGCAACGGATATGACCAGCTTGGGAGGCAAATCCGTTACACCAAGACCATACATGGCAGCTACAAAGATGCCGTCACAGCCGAAAAACTACTGACGGCTGAGACCGCAAAACGGCACCGACAACAGGAAGCACCACAGAAAATGTCTCTCCACGATTTTTTTGAGTACTGGTTGGACAATTATGCACGCCCTCATCTGTCCAATAAGACCATTGAACTGTACACATACGAATTCCGACGTATCGATATAGCGCTCGGCTCCAAGCCGATTGACAAAATCGAGCCGCGCCATATTCTAAAGTTTTACAACAACCTCCGTAGTTGTCCCCGCCAAGACCGACGCAAAGGAAATCTGTCCCCTACCAGTATACGGAAGTATCACACGTTGCTGCATCTGCTTTTCCAGCGTGCCATGCGCTGGCAGCTTATCTTTTCAAATCCAGTTGATAAGGTCGATCCTCCAGTCTACAAATATCACAATGAAAAAACCATTCTCGACAAGGAAGAAACCGGCCGCTTCCTATTGCTTTTGAAAAGCGAGCCATTGAAGCACCAAGCTTGGTGCATGCTCGCGATTGCTCTCGGGCTCCGGCGCGGTGAAATCTTCGGCCTCCAATGGAAGCATATCGATTTTGCAGCCAAGACTGTCCTGATCGAACAATCCTCTATGGCAAAGAAAGGCGGCAGTGTCGCTATCGGACCGACAAAGAATCGATGTACCCGCCTCCTATCCGCCCCTAGCAGCTTGATGAAACTTCTTGCAGAATATCAATCCGAATATATTGAGCTGCGCCGTACCACGGCCAATAAATGGAAAGGCCCAGACTCCCTGCAGGATAATTTCCTGTTCACGACATGGAACGGCTATCCGGGCTGCCCATCTGCCATGAACACATGGCTCCGCCGCTTCGTTAAAGCACATGGCTTGCCAAAAATCTCGCCACATAGTTTTCGGCATATGGCCGCAACCTATCTGATTACCGCAGGCATCGATATCCGGACAGTCGCAGGGAAACTCGGACATGCAAACTCCACAACGACACAACTTGTCTATAGCCATCTGCTCCGTAAGGCCGAGCATGAAACTGCCGATGTGATGGACAGCATCTTGCAAAAGAGTCTGGAAGATGCTCGAGAAGAGGAAAACAATTCCCATAAACACCAAAAATAAACACCAAACCTCAAAAAAACGCCTCCCGAAATTTCGAGAGGCGTTGGATTTTCTGGTGCGATTGGGGCGATTCGAACGCCCGACCTACTGCTTAGGAGGCAGTTGCTCTATCCTGCTGAGCTACAACCGCATGTTGAGTATTATAGCACATCGGAGAAAAAAGGGCAAGACACAGAATTATAATTTCATCGAATCTCTACATGTAAATTCTTGCCCAATCCGTTGGCAACACGCTGCAAGAAGTCAATAGAAGGATTGCTTTTCCCTGTCTCCAGTCGACTGATATTGCTTTGCTTGAGCCCGATCCTATCCGCCAGCTCCTTTTGTGTCAAATGCTGCTTCTTGCGCTCCTTGATCACCTGCCGTATGATCTCACGGCGTGTGCAAGGTATTCCAGCCTGGCCTTCTGCCTCTTCCGTCCTATAAAATTTTATTACTGCTCCTCTAGCCGCCATTTGTTTGCCTTATGCCTCCTTTTCCTGTTCATCTGAAATGCACCGAAAGTCAACCATACGCCAGCATATAGCGCACACTTGTAATAATCAAATATTTTCTTTTTATTATACTTAGATTATACGCCGAAGTCGAAAATCCTGCCTAAAACGGCAAAAAAAAACGGTGCTTTCCATAATTTTATCGAAAGCACCGCTATCCTTCGCTATTCTTCTTTCACTTCAAACTCGTATTTCTTCCATGCATCAACCGCCTCGCAATCCTCGTCGCTGCCCTTCTGCGGAGCTGCATTGACAAACTTTGTCAGCATGACACGCGCCAATCCCTGCTGAACAAGAGTGCCCGGACCGTCCACGCAGCCATTTCTGCATGCCATCCCCTCGAAGTATTCCAGGGAAAGCTTGCCTTGTCTCACCTGCTCCAGCTTCTCCTGGCAGTTTCTGAGTCCATCCGCGTAATCCATGAGCACATCGCCATTCCCCGACTTCTCCAGAAGAATTTTCAGGGAAGTCTGCACACCGCGATTCAGCGGGAACCCAAGGCCTCCGCCCGATGCCATGGTGTGATACTCCTCCTCCGCCGGAGCCGATACATCGATTCCCGTCCCCTCAAAGACACACTGCAGTTCCTCATAAGTCATCACGAAGTCAATGCTTTCCGGATGATGTTTTGCCTCTACCTTCTTTGCGATGCAGGGACCGATGAAACAGGTCAGTGCACCTTCATATTTCTGCTTTGCCCATATCCCGCAGGAAACCATGGGAGATGTCGTCTTGGAAATATTGTCGCAGAACTCCGGAAAATGCTTCTTCACATGCTCCACAAACGCCGGGCAGCAGGAACTGGTCATAAAGGACAGCTTCTCCGGCACCTTTTCCTTGAACTCCTCTGCCTCGGCAAGGGTCGTAATATCCGCACCGACCGCCACCTCAAGGACATCGGAAAAGCCCAATTTCTTAAGCGCCGAAACCACCTGCGCCGGAGTCACTTTGGGACCAAACTGCCCCAGGAAGGACGGTGCAAGCATGGCAACGACCTTCTTTTTCTGCTTCAGAGCCACGAGAATCGGCACGATCATGCTCCGTTCATCCAGTGCGCCAAAAGGACATGCGCCCCGGCAATTTCCGCAACTCACGCATTTCTCGTAATCTATGACGGTCAGCTTGTCCGGGCCGGAAGACATTGCCTCCAGCGCACAGGAGCGGATACAGGGACGGCTGATCTCAATGATGGCGCCGTAGGGGCAGGACTGCGCGCAGCGCCCGCACTCAATGCAGATGTCCCGGTTGATGGTTGCCCTTTCCTTAATGGAAATGGCATGCTTGGGACAGTTGTTCATGCATTTGTGCTGTATGCAATGACGGCAGAGATCCGTAACATAGTACTTGTCAATCGGACAGGCATCACAAGCATCCGACAGAACGTCCATTACGGGAAGCTTCCTGTCAAACTCCCCCGTAAGGGCGGCCTTCGCTCCCCGGACGAGGTTCGTGCCGAGAGGCTGCCAAAGAGCCATCTGGATACGGTTCTTGAGTACCGCCCGCTCCTTGTGGACGCAGCAACGCACACGCGGGGTATCCTCCTTGGTCACCTCATAGAGGATATCATGGACATGTTCCGGCAGGCAGTCCTCCCATGTGTATTTCGCGATACGCCGCAAGACTTCTCTTCGAAACTCCGTTACCTGAGTATTCTCCATTGTTCTTTCCACCTCTTCCCCAAATACATCTGCATGATCGACAGATCACCCTCATAATCTCTCACAGAAAATCCGCTCAGGTTCCGGCCTCCCGAAATAGAATCCCTGAATCACATCTGCGCCGCAATTCTGTGCAAGATACTCATAGACCTCCTTTTCCTCCACACCCTCAATGCAGACTGCCATGCCAAGGCTCTGGCAAAGCTGGATCGTATATTTCACCAATCTCCTGTCGAATTCGCTATCCAATATATTATCGACGAATACCTTATCAATCTTTATCAAATCACAGGTGAAGAACTTGAGAAGAGCCAGGGAAGAATATCCAACGCCGAAATCATCCATGGCAACCTTCACTCCCATCTGGCGAAAGTAATCGAACTGCTCGTTGACAAACTGCCAGTTGGATATCTGCTGGCTTTCTGTCAATTCCAAGGTCAGATACTTCGAAGGCAAATCGTATTTCTCCAGTGCCGCTTTCACACATTCCCTGAGATCCGTCGTCTCCAGTTGGCAAAGAGACACATTGATGCTCATCTGGAATTCCGGCCGATACTTCTGCCATTCCTTGCATGTCCTTACGGCTCTTTCCACGATCCATCGTCCCACAGGAATGATCAGCCGTGTACGTTCCAGTATGGGAATGAAAACCGTCGGCGACATCACCTGCCCGTCTTCCTCCTGCCAGCGCAGAAGCGCTTCCGCTCCGATGAGTTCCTTGGTGATGGCATCCACCTGCGGCTGGAAAAAGAGCTGAAATCCCTGGCACCCTTTCTCAATGCTCTCCTCAAAGGCATGCTGAAGATTGATGAAGCGCAGCCAATCCCTGTATTCCTCCTGGGAAAAGACAAGAAGCTGCTCCCTGCCCTGCTCTTTCGCCATCTCCAATGCCGCCTTCGCATGCTTCTGCAGTTCCAGGGGTTCCGTACCGCTGTCCGGATAAAACACTGCCCCTGCCGAAGCAGAAAAGAACACATTCGCATTTGCCTCCTTTGCTTCCCGCAGGCAAAGCTGGATGCTGGAAAAAATAATCTCCACTTCCTCTCTGGAGGTATGAGGCCAAATCAGTCCAAATTCATTCCCGTCCAGTTTATAAAGATTCAAATGCGTCGGAAGCACGTTGGCAATGCTCTGTCCAATTTCACGCATGGCAACATCGTCGAAATGCTTCTCGTATGCCTCATTCAGCAAGTGGAAATTATCCAATCCAACCATCATGATGGCTCCCATCTCGCCCTTGGCGATGGCAGAAGCCACGCTATCTTCTACGGCTCGATCAAAAGCGAAGCGATTGAGGAGCCCCGTCACGGGATCCGCATGAAGGATGCGATCCATCTTCGTGATAAAACCGGAAAGCAGCACCGGTGCACCGGATTTATCACGTCCCACCGCACAGTGGAAACGAACCCAGGAGTACTCCCCTTTGCGGTTTCTCACCCGATATTCTATCTCATGTTCTCCCGGATCCCCCGGCTCAAAAATATGGTCATAGCCGGACTCATAAGTATCTAAATCTTCCGAATAAATCAACGGCGCCCAGTAACGATCAAAATTGGTAATCACAGTACCCGGCAGATCGTATTCCTCTACCATATGAGCAGAAAGCAGGACAACCCCTGTCCGCAGATCCGTAACCAAAGGGTATCCCTCAGCAGTTTTCTGCAGAATATCAAAATAAAATTTTATGCGCTGTAGCTGGTCACTGGATGCCAAAAGCTCCTCTGCCAAGGCGGTCACTTCCCTTCTCAAACATCACAGTCAAGCCTCAATCAATCCCAAACTCCGCATGACTTCCTCTACTTTATCGATCTCGATGGGCTTCGACGCATAGGCATCACAGCCGAGATCAAATGCCTGATCTACATAATCCATATCTGCCAAAGCCGTCATCATAATGATGGGAAGATGCTCCTCCTCCGGAATACCGTGCTGCTTCTCCATGGTCCGGATGACTTTCAGCACCTGTATGCCGCTGACTTTCGGCATCATGATATCCAGGCACAAAAGATCGTACTTCTCCTTCTTTCTCGCAGCATCCATGAGAAAATCCAATGCCTCCATTCCATCGGTTGCCAGATCCACTTCACCGTACTCCGATAGGAATTTGGACAGGAATGTCCTGCTCGTGCGATCATCCTCAGCAATCAGGATTCTCATTGCTCTCCCCTCCACTCAATCTATTTTCGCAATACGCCAGAAGAGCTGAGATATCGCCCTCCGGCAATTCCATCTTTTTCGAATCGTCTCTCTCCTGCGCTTCCCATGTAACAAAAGGCTCTCCCTTCCCATGGCGGGGCCGCAGGAAAACCCGTTTCTCTTCCTTGGATGCCGCCGCAGTGCCTGCCTGTATCAAAGGAATCCAAAAACAAAAACTGCTGCCCCTTCTGGGGCTGGAGAAAACATGAATCTCCCCTCCCATGGCCTCCACCAGCTGCTTGACAATCATGAGCCCCAGTCCCGTGCCGCCAAACTGGCGTGTAGTGGAGCCGTCTACCTGGCTGAATGCCTTGAAGAGCTTCTTCCTTCCCTTCCAATCCATACCGATGCCCGTATCGTGGATGCCGAACTCCAGTATGTCTGCACCCCTTCGCCGTCCTACCTCCACCGTCAGGGAAATCGTCCCCTTTTCCGTGAATTTCAACGCATTGGTCAAGAGATTGTTGAAAATCTGACGCAGCCGCAGGGGATCCCCGATGATGAACTGGGGAATGTGCTTGTGAGCCGGATGGATAAACCAGAGCCCCTTTCCCATAGCCACTTTGCCGTGGATGCGGCATTCCTGGCGCAGAAGCTCCCACAGATCAAACTGAATCGCCTCCAGCTTCATCCGCCCGCTCTCCAGCTTGGAATAGTCGAGAATATCATTGATGATATGCAGGAGGTCTTCCGAACACTGCTTCGCACTCAGGAGATTCTCCCTCTGCTCCTTGTCCAACTGCGTGCGCAAGGTCAAATCAATCATACCGTTCATGCCGTTGATGGGGGTGCGTATCTCATGGCTCATATTGGCGAGGAACTGCCCCTTGGCACGGCTTGCCGCCTCTGCTTTCTGCCGTGCCTTCTCCAAGGCATTCTCCCTTTGCTTGCGGCGGGAAACATCCACCAGAGCAATGATGATCTGTTTGCCGGTCTCAGACCACGCTTGGGAAATGAATACCTTGAGCCAGGTGGGATCCCCCGTATCCACGCTGCTCAAAGCCACGGTAAACTCACTGGTAAACTCGTCGTCCATGATGGCAGCTTCCAGATTATTTCGTACAGGGCAATGCCGACACTCCGGGCCATGCCCGCAGCCCTTCTCCAGGCTGTTCTCGCAACGGAAGGCATCCCCGAACTGCAGATGGATAACATCCTGATAGGAAGTCTGCATAATCTCAAGACTTGCCTCGTTGATATCAATGATGCCGCCGCTCTCATCCAGAACGCAGAGTCCGATCTTTGCCGCCGCAAAAATCGAACGCATATACGCGCGGTCGGACTCGATTTTCATTTCCAGTCTCCGGATCTGCGTAATCTCCCTCAAAATGACGGAGCATCCGATGACACTGCCCCCACCGTCCCTGAGCGGAGAACAGGTTGCCGAGAGGTATACGGCTCCCCTCGCCCGCTCAATTCCGATATTGCGCGCAAGCCCTACCGGAGCATCCTCCTGCAGCGCTCGCCTCAAGGGGCTTTCGAAACGAATTCCCGTCTTCAGGTTCAC
>DFES01000134.1:10613-14799 GCA_002369175.1 Selenomonadaceae bacterium UBA3796 | reverse complement strand
TCGTTGTCGGGATGTGGCACAGTTTGGTAGCGCGCATCGTTCGGGACGATGAGGCCGCAGGTTCGAATCCTGTCATCCCGACCATTTATATGAAAAATTTAGAGGGCTGCCGTTGGGCAGTTCTTTTTCTTTTATGTACGCGGCAGGGAAAAGGATTACATTTGCCTGCCGTGAACGTTTATGATAGGATATATCTACAAATCCTATGGAGTGATACAAATGTATGAGCTGATCATAAACCTGCTCCCGCTCTCCATTACGCTCATCCAGCTTTCAGACGCCTATCTGCGCTATCTCGCTTTTCGCGGCCAGATGTCAGAGGACACTGTGCGCCTGCTTTGGGTTCGGCTTGGCATATGGGGATTGTGCAGCATGGTATCCTACTTTATGCTCTTTCGATACGCCGATCTTACTGTGATCACCTACAAGCTTGTGCTGATGCTGGGCTGGATTCCCTATCTTGCCATTTTCATGGCCACCGTGCGCCAGAATGTCCTTCAGCACATCTTTGTCTTCGGCATGTCATCCATCTGGGCGCTTTCCCTTCATAACTGGAGCAGCATCGTCATCGCCGCTTTTTTCATGGAGCTGCCGGAACAGGTGATCATATCCGTCCATGCAGGTCTGTACCTTCCCTGGTTCCTGCTCCTTTTCCCCATCATTCAAAACTCCTTCCGCCATATACTGCTGCCCCGTCATTTCTTCACCTCAGGTTCCCACGGCTACTTCATCGCCCTGTTTCCTCTGGCCATCCTCTTTTCCCCGTTGCTTTTGCTCGCAGATGAACAGCTTGTACATTCATGGCAGGAACATGTTTCCTGTCTGTTCCAGCCTGTCTTCTTCTTCTTCCTTTATCGCTACGTCCTGCTGTGCGCCCGCGAGTTCTATGACCACCGCGCTGCCCAGAGAGACTCCCAGCGCATGGAGCGGCAGTCTTCCTTTCTTGACAAATACTACCGTATCGTTCTCCGCAATCAGCGGAGAATTGCGATTCTGCGCCATGACCTCAGGCATAATTTCCGCCTTCTCTACGCCATGGTGGAAGACGGCAAGCTGGATGAGGCCAAAGCGCATATCGAAGCGCAGAAAAAACAGCTTGACACCATGGTAGAAGTACCTTTCGCCAAAAGTCCCCTCGTGAATGCCGCTGTTTCCATATATGTATGGCAGGCACAAAAGCTCGGCATTCCCATCCATCAGAAGATCCTCCTTCCCGAAACCTTCACGGTCGACGAAGATGATTTGGCGGTTCTTCTGGCGAATCTTCTGGAAAATGCGGTAAACGCCAGCAAAAAGGAACCACCGGAATCCAGGTTCCTCTTCTTGCTGCTCGATTGTGAAGATCATCACTGGACCATGGAGATTGAGAACAATGCCGGCACGCCCCTTTCCCTTGGAAAAGACGGCCTGCCCCATAAAAAAGGCTCCACAGAAGGGTTTGGCATGCAATCCCTGGCCATGTTCCTGAAAAAATATTCTGCCCAGGCGCAGTTTTCCTATGCAAACGGCTGTGTAAAATTCTCTATGCACTGGGAGGAGGCAGCACCTTGCTAACCAAACTTCTGCTTTCCTCAATCATCGTACTCATACAAATCAGCGGAGCCTATCTTCGCTATCTCCCCTTCAAGCCGTATATGGAGCAGAAGGACATTCGCCTGCTCTTCCGGCGCATCCTCCTTTGGAGCGCGATCTGGGTCTTTTTGAACGCTTGGCTTCTCTCATGGTCTGAGCTCCATATGGGCATCTATAAGATCATTTTCTTTTTCGGCTGGCTGCCCTATTTCCTGATTTCCATGACGGTGATACGCAATCAGCCCGTTCAGCACATTTTTGTCCTCGGCATGCAGTGTCTTTGGGCCATGACCCTCCATACGCTGACGGGTATGTTGGAAAACTTCATACCGGAGATGGATGGTCCTCGGATTTTCTTCGTCCATCCGGTGCTCTATCTCGTGCTCTTTCTTCTGAGTCTCCCATGGCAGCGTCGGTTATTCCTGCGGCTCCTGCCTTCTCCCTATCTCTTTGAGAAGAATGCGCCGCGTTTGCCCATCGCCCTGCTTCCGCTGCTGATTTTTCTCAGCGTCTCGTTCCCCATCGCGGATACGCAGGGACTGCACAGTATCAGAATTCAAATTTCACGATTTATTCTCCCTGCCCTTTTCTTTTTCATGTACCGTGCCATGAGTATCTCCTCCCGGCAGGTAGAATCCGAACGACAGGCGGAACAAATATCGCACCTGATGAAACAACAGATTTCCACCTTGCGGGAACACAATCTTCTCTTGGAAAAAAATCGGCAGCAGACTTCAGAGATGAGCGAACAGCTCAAAAAAGAGTACCAGCAGCTGGAACGGCTTCTGGATGCCGGAGATGCCGATGGAGCCATGGAGTTCATCCTCCTCCGCGGGGATACTCTGGAAAGCACCTCCATTCAGCCCTTTTCCCCATCTCCCATCATAAATACGGCGCTCTCCATCTATATCCTGCGTGCCAGGAAACTCGGCATTTCCGTCAGCCATAGGATCAACCTGATGCCCTTCTTGGGTGCGGACGAACATGATTTTTCCGTCCTCTTGGCGAATCTTCTGGAAAATGCCATAAACGCCAGCAAAGAAATGCCCCCGGAGCAAAGAGCCATCACCATCACCCTCCAGCATGAGGAAAGCCGATGCGTAATGGAAATTGCCAACCGTTCGGATGTTCCCCTCATCTTTGACGAAGAAGGCCTTCCCTGCACCAGCAGAAAAGGCCATGGGCTTGGAATGGCCTCCCTGTCTTCATTCATGAAGAAGTACCATGCCTATGCGAAGTTCACACAGGAAGAAGGCTGGGTGCGGTGTAGCATGTATTGGGAGATAACCGCGTGATACAGTTCCTTTCCTGCAATATGCTGCTGCGACACAATAAAGCGTCAGCTGCTGTACATCCCTGCTATCCAAGGCTGTGCACAGTATGCTGACGCTTTTTTCATATCCAAAGCAATCTCAGGCGCTCTTTTTCCTTCCCGCAGAAAAACTCGCTATATGGGATAATCCGTACCTGCTCAGCAGGAAACACGCTGACAGTGACAGGCTGCAGACACATACGTATTTCAGATAGACATTGAGCTCAAGCCCTACAAAAGCCCATGCCGTACAAAACAAAATGGGCATATGCAGATAGTATACCCCGTAAGAGGTCGAAGACAGAGCGGATAACACGGCATTGGTACGATTCAGGAATCCATGGCAGAATCCGAGAAAGAAAAACAGGGAGGATACGACAAAGCCTCCCATGCAAAGGGCGTTGACCCAGACCGGCACTTCCGGTGCCATGCCGTAATAGGGCAAAGAAAACTTTTGCCACAAGTAGAGCATCCCGGTCACGCCAAAGGCAATCCCCCATCTGCCTGCAGACGGCACATAGCCGCCCTCAAGGAACCATCCCTGCCTCCATGCCAGCGCACCCGCAAAGAACACGAAGATGTACAGGGGAATGCGTACCGGCTGAAGAACCAGAACATAGAAAAAAAACCGCCATGTATCCGGATGCATAAAGGAACTGATGGCACCTACACTCCCGACAGACACGAGAAGCATCGTAAGAAAGAATCCTGAGGAGGGGCGTCCTGCCACCCTTGTGCGCAGGGAAGGCTTCAGGAACACCGTGCCTGTCAGGAGCAAATACAGCACGGTCAGCGCCCCCAGGTACCAATACTGGGCCTGCTGATAAAGAGGCCCCCAAAACAGCGTGGTATAAAATTCATAGAACCCCATAGGAGAATGGCGGCTGGCCAATATGATATAGGTGACAAAGGGCGCAATCATCAACGAACCGAAGACCCAGGGCAGAAGAATGCGGACCAGCTTCTTCTGCCAGAACAGGCGCATGCTGTACCGTGAAAGGGACATGATTCCAAAGTATCCCGATACGAAAAACATGACGGGCATGATGAAAATATCCGCCCAACAGATAAATGCGGTTGCCGAAAAAACAGGCTGCGCTGTATCCACAACATACCACCAATCCGGCGCATAAGCCATATAACACATGGCACCATGAAAGACCACCATGAGCCAGACGATGAACCATTTGAGATTATCAAGGAAATACATCCTTCCTTCTGCCGCCAAATCCATTCCCTCCATCCATATGACTGTTTTACATTCAAAATTATAACGCCAATGGGAAGGTTTTGCCACAGGCA
>DFES01000134.1:0-10558 GCA_002369175.1 Selenomonadaceae bacterium UBA3796 | reverse complement strand
CCACAGGCAAAACCTTCCCATTGGCATTTCAACACTGGCAGAACAGCTTTCCGATATGCCTCATCCTCAGCTTCCTCCCCGTCCGGGCAATTTTGTCCTTGGCAAAGTCCGTTCATTTGGGTATAATGAGAGAGGAGTAGTTTATATATCAGAACAGGAGGAAACCATGGCTCTTACCAGGAATACGAAGGACTTGGCTATGGACATGGCAAAAAAGCTCTTGACGGACCATATGTCCCGTAACAGGACATGGTTCAAGTCGCCATGGCCGGATGAGCAGGGAAGATATTGCATTTTTCAAAGCCATAAAATTGATGACGAGGAACTTCCCATCGAATTCCCCCACGAAAAGCTCTACTATCGAGAAATCGGGGATGGATGGGCAATCACTGTCGGATACTGATACAGAAAGACCTTCCGGAAAGCACTTGTTGAGGATAACAGTCTTTCCACGAAAACGGGCTGCCGCACATGTTTTTTGTGCGGCAGCCCGTTTTTGACCTACCGATGAAAGAAAAGGAACGCTCCTGCCATGCTACAGCTTCGAATGACAGCCGGTACATGCACCGTTTTTCCCACCGCATCCGGAACATGCGCTGTCCAGACATTCACACCGCCCGGAAGCCATATTCCGATAAATGCGGCGCAGAGCGAAAAACAACGCTGCCGCCAGAATCGCCCCCACCACAAAAGTCGCCATACACACGCACCCCTTCTCAGAACCCCAGAAGGCTTCCGAGCTGGTACACCAACAGGGAAACCAGCCAGGCCACGGCAAACATATAAACTGCGGAGAACCCCATCCATTTCCAGCCGCCGGCCTCTTTCTTGATGGTGCCAAGAGCCGTCACACAGGGAGTATACAGCTGGGAAAACACCATAAAGGCAAACGCGGAAAGGGATGTGAACGCCGCCCCCATGCCGCTGTTGAGGAATGTCTCCGCCTCATCGGCAGCTGCGTCGGCATCGATTTCACCGCCAACACCATAGAGAACCCCCATGGTAGAAACCACCGTTTCCTTTGCAAGAATACCGGATATAACAGCTGCGCCCGCCTCCCATGTACCAAAGCCATGGAAGGTAAAAAGCGTACAAATGGCGCCGCCAAGACCTGCAAGGAAACTCTCGCTCATCTCTTCCGTCGGCCCTGCCATATTGTAATTGGACAGGAACCAGATGAATACACTGGCCACGAAGATAATGGTTCCTGCCTTGATGAGATATCCCTTGCCCTTATCCCATGTTTCAATGAGCACAGACCTCATATCCGGCATGCGGTAGGGCGGCAGCTCCAGCAGGAAGGTAGAGCCCTTGTCCTTGAACAGCGTAGAGCCAAAAACCTTCGCCACAATGACAGCCATAACGACGCCGATGATGTACATGAGAAATACCATATTTGCTGCATTGTCCGGGAAAAACATCGCCGCAAACAGCGCCATGATGGGCAATTTCGCCCCGCAGGTCAAAAAAGGCGTGATGAGAATGGAAGTCATGCGATCCTTCTCGGAATCCAGCGCACGAGCGCCCATGATCGCAGGAACTGCACAGCCGAAACTCATCATAAGGGGCATAACCCCCTTGCCCGTAAGCCCAAGACGACGCATCAGCGGATCCGTGATGAAGGCAACACGAGCCATATAGCCCGTGCCATCGAGGAAGCTCAAGCAGAAAAACAGGATGAAAATGAGCGGAACAAAGGTCAGAACCGCTCCAACACCGGCAATGACTCCATCGACGATCAGGGACTGGAGCCAATCCGCAACCCCGATCCCCGCGAGGAATTCCGCAGCTCCCTTGGCAATCGGCCCGCTGATGATCTCATCCAAAGCATCCGCAATGGGCTGACCGATCCATGTAAAGGTGATCTGAAAGACAGCATATAGAATCAAGAGAAAAATAACGGGCGCCAGGATACCGTTGGCAAGATATCGGTCAATCTTCTCCGAGCGGGTCGCGCCAAGGTTTTGCACCGTCACAACCTGTTCGACAATCTGGTCGATCAAAGCGTACCGGGCAGCAATGATCTCCTCATCGATCTCCTCCTGGGGCTTTCCGCTCCGGCCAAGCTCCTCCACATGACGAATATGGTGCTCAAGGAGTTCCGATGGCCGATACTGTTCCATAATCGTCGTGGTGAATACGTCCAGCAGCTTTTTGATGCTCTCGCCGCTTCGCCCCACGGTCTCCACCACCGGCATTCCCAAAATATCCTCCAGCCTGCGGGCATCCACGTTCATCCCGCGGAGTTTCGCCTCATCCTGCATGTTGAGGTCTATGAGAAGCGGAACCCCCTTCTCCAGAAGCTGGATGGTCAAAAACAGATTGCGCTCGATATTGGAGGAATCCACCACATCCACAACCACATCCATTTTATTGTTCATGAGAAAATTGATGACGATTGCCTCTTCCGGAGAACGGGCATTGATGCTGTAAGTTCCGGGCAGATCCACCACAGAAATGGCGCGGCCGTTATAATTCAGATAGCCGACCTTCTTGTCCACGGTAACACCCGGCCAGTTGCCGATTTTCTGGTGAGCACCGGTCAACTGGTTGAATATCGTGGACTTTCCGGTATTCGGATTTCCCGTGAGGGCAATTGCTAATGTTGACATGGACACACCTCCTCAGCTGATCTTCTGTACTTCGATCTTCGCCGCATCTTCCCTGCGAAGGGCAAGGTTATAGGAACGGACACGGATTGCCATCGGATCTCCGAAGGGAGCGGAACGAAGCACCGCGACCTTCGTGCCGGGAAGCAGTCCCATAGTCATAAGCCGCTGCTTCAAATCGGAATCGCCAACCGCCTGTATCCTGAAAGTATCTCCCGGAGCACCGTCTTTCAACGTCAAAACAAACACCTCCACACGTATTGAGAATGATGAACAAATGAGAACAATATCCTTTCGCAAATTATCATATCGCACCATCCATTCCCTGTCAATAGTTGAGAATGATTTTATTTTACAATACAAAAAGGAGCCCATATGCTCCTTTCGGATCCTATGGACTCCTTTGCTCGATTCATTTGACAATCGAAATGGGCGACAGGATGGCATCCCCCCGGCTGTTGATGAAAATATCCGCCTTGACGCCAAAGACCGCCGCCAGCGTATCCACGGTGAGCATCTCCTTGGGCGGACCCTGTCCGAAAATCCCGTGATTCTTGATGATAGCAATCTCATCCGCATACTGAAGCGCATGGTTGATATCGTGGAGCACCATGATGACCGTTATGTGGTACTCCTCATAAAGCTGCCGGACAATCTGCATGACCTCCAACTGATGGGCAATATCAAGATACGTCGTCGGCTCGTCCAGCAAGAGTATCTTGGGACGCTGGGCGAGAGCCATAGCGATCCAAGCCCTTTGCCGTTCCCCTCCGGAAAGGGATAGGACCTGACGCTGGCGGAATTCCTCCAGCCGCGTCACAAAAAGCGCCCATTCCACAGCCTCCCTGTCCGCCTTGGCATCGCTGCTGCGAAACCAGCTTCGGTAGGGAAATCTTCCATAGTCCACCAGACGCTCCACTGTCGTATCCGGCGGAGCCTGCACGTTCTGGGGGAGGACGGCAAGCCGCTGCGAGAGCCGCTTCCGCCCGATCCGTCGGATGTTTTCCCCATCCAGCAGAATTTCTCCCCGGTAATCGGAATGCAGCGCAGCCAATGCCCGAAGCAAGGTAGATTTTCCTGCCCCGTTGGGGCCGATGATGGCTGTGCGCTTTCCCTCCGCAAACCGGAGAGAAATATCCTGCAATATGGTTTTGCCTTCCATGGACACCGTGAGATTCCGCGTTTCCAAAAGCATCGCCTACAGCTCCCTCCTCAGCAGAAACAGGAAAAAGGGCGCCCCCAGCACAGCCATGATGATGCCCACGGGAAGCTCCACAGGTGCAAAAGCCGTACGGGCAAACGTATCACTGAACATCACCACCGCCATGCCGAGGAGAGCCGCTCCGGGCAGCAGGAAACGGTAGTCCGACCCCATCATGAGCCGTGCCGCATGAGGAACCATCAGTCCCACAAATCCCAGCAGCCCCGATACGGACACCGCACTCGCAGCCAGCAGTGCTGCCACCGCTGTCATAGAAAGCCGTGTGAGTTCCACGCGGAGCCCCAGCCCCTTGGCCATCTCATCCCCAAGCTGCAGAATATTCAGGTGCCTTGCGCCGAAAACCGCCAGCAAAAATCCCGCAACCGTATAGGGATAAATGATTTCCGCATGCGGCCAGCTCCGCGCAGAAAGTCCGCCCACCATCCACATGAGTGCGCTGTGCACCCGGTCGCTGTAAAAAATCATCAAGGCGGATATCCCTGCCCCCAGAAAAGCCGATACCGCCACCCCTGCCAAAATGATCCGTATGGGGCGGATCCCGTTCTTCCATGCCAGAATATAGATGCAGAGCGCTGCCGCCATGGCGCCGAAAAATGCAACAGGCGTGATGAGCCAGCCCTGCTCCGGCAGGACCAGCATGACAAAAATGCCCGCAAGGCCGGCGCCGGAGGAAATGCCAATGATGTGGGGATCCGCCAGAGGATTCTTCATGATTGCCTGGAGGATCGCCCCCGACAGGGAGAGGTTGATGCCCACCAATGCAGCCACAATCGTCCGGGGCAGCCGGATATTCATGAGAATCTGCTCATGCATCCCCCCGCCAGCTCCCAGCAACGCCTGCCAGATCTCCTCCAGAGGGATCTCCACGGAGCCTTTTGCTATGCTCAGCACGAATCCTGCGCACGACAAAAGGGCAAATGCTCCCAAAAGGAGCATCCGCCGCTGAGTTTCCCGCCGGCTCATTTCCTGAACACCTCAGGATAAATAAGCGCAGCCATCATTTCCACCGCCTCCGGGTAGTGGATGCCGGGACTCAAGAGGAACAGATCCTGCGGCAAATAAAAAAGACGGTTTCCGCGTATGGCCGGAATGGTCTGCCAAGCAGGATTTTCCTCTATGGCCTGCTGCATGCCCTTCTTGATTTCTTCCATCTTCCCCATGCTCGTCACAAAAATGATATCCGGGTTTTGTTCCACGAGGGTTTCCAGGCTATAGGGAGCCGCATCGGGATTCTTTTCCAAAGGCGTCATACCGGAGGCAACATTGTCCCATCCGAGCATCGCAGCGACAGAACCCGCAATGCTCCCTTCCAGCTGAACGCTGAGTCCCTGATTCGTGCTGTGCAGAATCGCCACCCGATGCTTTTCCTCGGGAAGCCTGCTCCGAACCTCATTGATTTTTTTGTCCATATCGGCAACGACCGTATCCGCCTTTTCCTGATCCCCCGTAATCCGGGCAAACAGACGGAGTTCACGCTTCACATCCTCATAGCTTTTCACGCCGACAACAATGGCCGGGATGCCGTTGCCCTCCATCATCTGCACCAGTTTCTCGTTCATTCCCTTGTTGACAATGATAAGATCCGGCGTACATGCAAGAACCTTCTCCACATCGATCTGGTAGACATGCCCGACGCTTGCAAGATCCTTGGCATAGTCCGGCATTTTCGTACGGGAATCCGGCCGCCCTACCACCGTACCGCCGACTTCGTGCAGCGGCTCCAGAAAGGAAGCCGATGTCACGACAATGCGCTCCGGTTTCCGGGAAAGGGTCACCTTCCGTCCGGCATCATCTTCCAGCACGGCAAAATGTTCCTCGGAACCGCCGGAAGACGCCTTTTCCCCCTGGGTTCCGCAAGCGGAGAGGAAAACCGCCATCATCAGGCATATCACAAGGCTTCCCCATACCTTCCTCATAAAAACACCTCATCCCCAATAGGTTCTTGTCAGCCATGCCTTCGCGTGAGTATGGTGGACAGGTAATTCACAGGCTCATGCTTGTGCTTCTCAATATCATCAATGCGACGTTCCTCCGGAAGGCCGCAACGGCTCACCATGACGGCCTGTTTTGCCATGCCGTGTTCCTCCAGGAAGTCAGCGATTTCCGGGAAGTTCTTGTAAACCTTCATGAGCACCACATTATCCGATACCGCCATAGCCCTTTTTATGGCTTCCGGATCCGCTGTGGCGGGAATGATGGAAAGAATCTCATTCCCCTCCACGATGGGATAGCCCAGTCTGCTTCCAATGGCGGCAAAGGCCGGAACCCCGGGTATCGTCTCAATGATGATATCCTCGTGTTCCAGAAGGCGATAGACGTAGATATAGGTACTGTAGAACATCGGATCGCCCAAGGTCAGGAACGCGACATTTTTTCCCGTCCTCAAGATCTTGAGGATTTCCTCCTTGTTCGCCTCCCAGGCCTCCGTGGAATCTGCAAAATCCTTCACCATGGGAAATACCTGGTAAACGATTTCCACCTCGGTCTTGAGATAGGGCTTGGCAATCTCCAGGGCAACGCTGCCTTCCTTTTTCTCTGTCTTCGGCGCAATCAGCACATCCACCTTGCGAATGGCATGGATCGCCTTCATCGTCAAGAGTTCAGGATCCCCCGGTCCCACGCCGATTCCATAGAATACTCCGTTCATACAAACCCTCCCTAAACTTTATCAAATTACCAGCCTCCCGACGAACCGCCTCCGCCGGAACTGCCTCCGCCAAATCCGCCGGAGCGTCCGCCGCCGCTCCACCATCGCCCGCTGCCCCTGCTGCTCCCTTTTCCGGAAGAGGATGACCACTTCAAGCTGCCCCAGTGTCCAAAAGAAACGACATAGAGCAAGACGCTCAGCACATACAGGACAAGATCCAGCGCAAACAAGACGATGATGCTGGTGAGTGGCCCCAAGACGCCGTAAAAGAGAAAGGCAACCACCAAAATCAGCACAAGGAAGATGCCGCCGTAAAGCAAATCCTCCCACCACTCAAATTCTTCCTCTTCCGTTCCGGCAAGCTTGGATCCTTCCGGCGGAGTTTCCCCGTACGCCTCATAGGTCTTTTTCGCAAGACTCCGATAAGCGGCGAGAATACCCTCCGAATACGCTCCATCCCGGAAGGCGGGCGTCATCTTATCCAGAACCTCCCCTGCGTATCCATCGGTAATGGCTCCCTCAAGCCCGTAACCCACCTCTATGCGGAATTTCCTGTCTTCTTTGGCAATGAGCAGCAGGACACCATTGTTTTTTTCTGCGTTTCCAATCCCCCAGGAGCGGAACAACTGATTTGCGTAAGTCTCGATATCGCTTCCGTTGAGCGAGGCAATTGTCACAACCACAAGCTGTGCGCCGAAACGCCGATCCAGCTCCTCGCCGATTGCAAGAAGTTCCTTTCTGTCCTCTGCTCCCACCATCTGCTCAAAATCAGCAAGATAAATATCCCTCGTCGGCGGATCCGGAATACGCGCCGCAAATGCCAGTCCCTGCAGAAATGCGAGCATCAGGAGGAGCATCCAGGAGCAGAGAAGCGCATGCCCCCGCCTCAAAAGGACACCTGCGGCACACCGTGCGCTGACGCTTCAGCAACAAAGGGTGCAACGGGCGAATAGCCCAGCATTCCTGCAACGATATTGCCCGGAAACGTGCTGACGGTAACGTTGTAATCCCGGATGGCTTCATTATAATCCCGCCGCGCCACGGCAATGCGGTTCTCCGATCCGGCAATTTCCCGCATGAGTTCCGTAAAATGGGCATCCGACTTCAGCTCCGGATAATGCTCCGCCACGGCAAACAAATGCCCAAGCGCCCCCGTAAGAGCCGTATCCGCCGCTGCAATTTCCTCGGCAGACTTCGCTCCTGCAAGCTGCGCCCTGGCGGCCGTGACTTCCTTCAATACCTTTTCCTCATACTGCATATATCCCTTGACTGTCGCCACCAGATTCGGTATGAGATCCGCACGGCGCTGGATCTGATTCTCTATCTGCCCGTACTGTGCATCGATGGCAATCTTCGCGCTTTTCATGGAATTGTACATAACGATTCCGCTCAGAGCGATCATCGCTGCCAGGAAAACTACGACAAAATGTATCTTCTTCATAGTAGCCACCAATTCCTTTTTTATACCTCAAAAAGCACCCGCCCGACGAACGAACGGATGCTTTTCACAATCTACCCAAAAGATTTACTGCACTTCCCAGACATCGCCATCCTCATCGACCAGGATGTCGCCGGACTCTACAGGCTCATCCACCTCAAGGACGACCTCCTCTTCATCCATTGCAACAAACTGCGGCCCATCCACGGGAATTGCAGCCGGAGCTGCTGCCACGACGGCCTGAGCCCCGAATACGAGCATCGCAGCCGCAAGCAGTGCGCTCATTTTCGTCTTCATCATGAAACACCTCCCCCCTTTGGAAAATCCAGGCGAGACACCTCCGGGCGTGCCGAGCAGCACGTCCGGAAAAGTACTCTCACCACTGCATTATAACAGGTTTCCTCTCGTCTTTCAAGTCCCGGAACCACGCCCTACTTCACAACTGCCCCTGTGCTGGCAGACGTCGTAAGCTTCGCATAACGGGAAAGATACCCCGTCTTGATTTTCGGTTCAGGGCAGACCCAATTCTTCCTGCGCTTCTCCAGTTCCTCGTCGCTGACCTCAAGTTCCAGCTTGCGGTTCGGAATGTCAATGGAAATGATATCTCCATCCTCAATGAGGGCAATCACACCGCCTTCCATGGCCTCAGGAGAGATATGGCCGATACATGCCCCCTGACTGGCTCCGCTGAAACGCCCATCCGTAATCAACGCCACCTTGAGCCCCATTCCCGTGATGACTGCCGTGGGATTGAGCATTTCCTGCATGCCGGGACCGCCCTTCGGTCCCTCGTAGCGGATGACCACCACATCGCCGTCATGAATCTTGCCATCCATGATAGCCTTAACACCATCCTCTTCGGAATCAAAGCAACGCGCCGTTCCCTTGTAAACCAGCATATCCTCCTTGACCGCGGAAGCCTTGACCACGGCATAATCGGGACAGATATTCCCCTTGAGGATGGCAATGCCGCCTGTCTTGCGATATGGCGCCTCCACCGTATGAATGACATCCGGCCGCTGGATTTTCGCATCCTTGATGCGGTCGCGCAAAGACCCGGTCACTGTCATGACATCAAGATGCAGAAGATCTTTCCTGGCCAGCTCGTGCATAACCGCAGAAATGCCCCCTGCCTCGTCCAGATCCTGCATATGATGGGTGCCGGCCGGGCTGAGTTTCGTGATATAGGGAGTCCTGCGGCTGATTTCATCAAAGAGAGGCGCAGGAATCTCTATACCGGCCTCATGGGCAATGGCCGTCAGGTGAAGGACGGTATTGGATGAGCCGCCGATGCCCATATCCACGGTGATGGCGTTCTCAAATGCCTCACGCGTCATAATATCCCGGGGCTTGATATCCTTTTTCAGAAGTTCCATGACTACGGCACCGGCGCGCTTTGCAAGAAGCAGACGCGCACCATTGTATGCTGCCGGAATCGTCCCATTCCCCGGCAGCCCCATGCCCAGCGCCTCCGTCAGGGAATTCATGGTATTTGCCGTAAACAATCCTGCACAGGAGCCGCAGCCGGGACATGCATGCGCCTCCAGATCTGCCATCTCCTCCGCATCCATCGTGCCCGCAGCAAATTTCCCGGCCGCCTCAAAGGACTGGCTCACACTGACATCCTTTCCGTGGAACCTGCCCGCCAGCATGGGACCGCCACTGACCACAACACTGGGGATATTGAGACGTGCCGCCGCCATGAGCATGCCGGGCACAACCTTGTCGCAGTTCGGGATGAGCACAAGTGCGTCAAACCCCGAGGCCATGGCCACCGACTCAATGGAATCCGCAATGAGCTCGCGGCTTGCCAGGGAAAATTTCATGCCGGTGTGCCCCATGGCAATGCCGTCACAAACCCCGATGGCAGGAAACTCCACCGGAGTGCCCCCTGCAGCGGCTACACCGAGCTTTGCCGCCTCTGTGATGGAACGAAGATGCATATGCCCCGGAATGATCTCATTGAAGGAGTTGCAGACACCCACCAGCGGCTTCGACAAATCCTCCGGTCCAAACCCGTTGGCATGGAACAAAGAACGATGGGCACAGCGTGTTGCGCCCTTTTTGACAATATCACTTCTCATAGCCAGCTCTCCCTTGGATAGGGGCTGTTGACAAACTCTGTCCGCCTCCCGTAACGGCTCTGGATTTATCCACATCCCCGAATAAAGCAAATTTATGGTCAACGATTCCAGTTTATCACAAAAATGCTGAACAAACAAGAATTTTCACATATTGTTTGTTCAGCACTTTAGGAACAGTTCCTTACTCAAATTTCTTGAGGATATCCATGATCGGCTGGAGCGCATCTTCCTTCAAGAATTCAATCTCTCCCTCGTCTGCTGCACTGGCAACGGCAGGATCCAGCGGGAGACGGCAGGTTGTCTTGATGCCGTATTTCGCCGCAATTTCCTCCACATGGCTTTTGCCGAAGATATCATGCTCCATACCGCAATTCTGACATTTGAAATAGCTCATGTTCTCCACCAGCGCAAGAATGGGAATCTCCATCATGCCTGCCATCTTCACGGCCTTTTCCACGATCATTCCCACCATTTCCTGGGGGGAAGTGACCACCACAATGCCATCCACAGGAAGGGACTGGAACACCGTCAAAGGCACATCCCCCGTTCCCGGAGGCA
>DFES01000110.1 GCA_002369175.1 Selenomonadaceae bacterium UBA3796 | reverse complement strand
AAAGAAGCCATCGAAAAGATACTGGCTGAGGAAACGTCAGCGGCAACATCATTAGATGGCATGGTCTGCGGGGCGGATGGCTGCCATTTTGTGCAGTAAGGCGGGGGAGCATCATGATTTTATCGTTGCCCGTGACAGGCGTTTTTAACACCAATGCCTACTTTTATATTGATGATGCCACAGGACACGGCTTTTTGCTCGACCCCGGCGCAGAAGCAGATACTCTTTTAGCCGTTATTCGACAAAGAGGATTCGTCATCGAAAAAATTCTGCTCACCCATGGACATTTCGACCACATGGGTGCCGCAGCGCAAATCCAGGATGCACTGTCCATCCCTATCTGTATGCACGAGAGAGGGCGGGAATATACAGAGAATCCTCGTTGGAATCTCTCGGAAGGTTGCGGGCTATATATCAAACTGGATGATGTGAGCTATTTGCCGGACGGGAGCAGGATTGCCCTCGAAAGGAATCCTGTATTTTCTTTGACCATGCACTACGTTCCCGGTCATACTACGGACAGCGTATTCTATTATAGCGCCAAGGACAATGTGGCCTTCGTGGGTGATTCCATTTTCAAGAACAGTTTCGGGCTGACACATTTTCCCGGTGGGGATGAGCAAACATTGATGCAGAGTATCACACAGCGTATACTGAAACTGCCGCAGGAAACCGTCTTGCTGTCCGGACATACGGAACCGACTACGGTGGGGGCAGAACGGGAACGCTCGTGGTATGCGCCATTTTTGAACTGATTTAGGGGAGAAAGACAGAGTGGAAGAAAAATACGAGCTGGCAATGAAACCTATGACCATAGGGAATTTGACATTAAAAAACCGTATCGTTATGCCGCCCATCGCAACCTATCAAAGTACAGAGGACGGAAAAGTAACGAGCAAAATGCTGGAGTACTACGGAATGCGGGCAACAGGCAGCAATCTCGCCATGATAATCACGGAACACAGCTACATTGATATTCGCGGCAAGGCGCGAAAGAACCAACTCTCCATCTCCTCCGATGAGGATATTGAGGGATTGAAGCGGCTGGTGGATACCATCCATCAAGGCGGTGCAAAAGCAATGGCGCAACTGAATCATGCCGGCAGTGCCGCACCCTCTGATGTTACAGGAGAAAGGGCAGTAGCTCCGAGCAGCGTGATCCTCCCCGTCTCGCCGATGATGGGTGACGGAACTGCACCGGAAGAATTGACCGTATCGCAGATTGCTGAAATTGTGGAGCAATTCGCCTGCGCTGCTAAGAGAGCAAAGGCGGCGGGATATGATGGTGTTGAAATCCACTCTGCTCATGCTTATTTGCTGAACCAGTTTTATTCGCCGCTCACCAATCATCGAGAGGATGACTACGGCGGTGACATAGAAAGGAGGCTGCGGATTCATCGGGAGATCATTCAATCTGTTCGTAGTGCCGTCGGCAAAGAATTTATGCTTTCACTTCGTTTAGGTGGCTGTGACTACGCTGAAGGCGGCAACACGATTGAAGACAGTGTATATGCCAGCAAGGCATTGGCCGATGCCGGAGTGGATATGCTTAACATCACCGGAGGAATGTGTCGCTACACACGGCAAGGGCATAACGAGCCGGGTTATTTTCAGGATATGTCGAGTGCTATAAAAAAAGCTGTCTCCATTCCCGTCATGCTGACGGGGGGAGTTAAGACCTTAGAAGATGCAGAAACTCTCCTAAAAAATAATGCTGCGGACTTGATTGGGGTTGGCAGAGAGATTTTGAAGAATCCGTACTGGCTAATGGAACAAATGGAAAAGTGACAGAACTTGTCCAATTTAGGGGGGTGCAAAATCCCTACCGAGGGGGTGCAGATGCACCCCCTGGAGGAGGCAGCCAAGAGCATCGTGCCGGAGGCCGAGGTGTTCCCGGTAAATCCCCCCTCCATCTCCGGACTCGGCTCCACGGGAGGTATTTCCATGTATCTCCAGGATGTTACGGGCCATACGGACGAGGAACTGCTGTCGGTGGTTCAGAAAGTCACCGCCGCCATGGAGGAACGGAAGGAACTGGCGGATGTGGAATCGGAGTTCAGCATCTCCGCTCCCTACGTGGATTTTGACGTGAGTGAGGACAAGGCGAAGGAAATGGGAGTGGACCTCACCGATGTGTATCATGCCATGCAGGTAAACTTTGGCGGAGAAGAAATCAACAATTTCACTCGGTTTGATCAGGTTTACAAGGTGGTTCTGCAAGGGGATGCCTCCTACCGAAGCGGAGCGGATGCCCTGGGACTCATCTTCCTGCGGAACGAGGCGGGAACGATGGTCCCGCTTTCGACGCTGGTACGGGCCGAAGAATCCTCCGGTCCCACCAGCATTACCCGGTACAACGGCGTACGAAGCATCTATTTCAAGGCTGTGCCGGAAGACGGATATTCCGTGAGCGAGGCCATGGATGCCATGGAGAAGGCGGTGGCAGGAAGCGTCACGGAAGGCTTTCAGGCAGCCTGGGCCGGAGAAAGCCGCCAGGGGAAAGAAGCCCAAAAGGCGGTGCTCTTCCTTCTGGGCTTGTCCCTGCTTTGCGTCTTCCTTTGCATGGTGGCGCTCTATGAGTCCGTGCGCCTTCCCTTCGTGGTGCTTTTATCTGTTCCCGTGGGCATAGGAGGTGCGCTGCTTTCGGAGATGGCGGCCAGGCAGGCCGGCAGTATCTACATGCAGATCGGCATTTTGCTGGTCATCGCTTTGGCGGCAAAGAACGCCATTCTCATCGTGGAGTTTGCCAAGGAGCGCATGGAGCGGGGAGCATCCCCCCTTCATGCTGTCATGACAGCGGCAAAGCTCAGGCTGCGTCCCATCCTGATGACATCCATAGCCTTTGTAGCGGGGTGCCTACCCCTTGCTCTGGCCAGCGGCGTAGGAGCGGCGGCAAGAAACAATATGGGAATTGCCGTAACCGGCGGCATGACAATTGCCACGGTGCTGGGAATCTTCATCGTGCCGGTGCTGTTCGTGCTCATGGCGAAGAGAAGCTGATGGGATAATGAAATGGCATGAGATTTGTGTTCGCACCGGCGCCAGCAGCGTTTCCTTAAATTGCATGGAAGCAGCGAGGGATGAGCCGGCTGCTGAGGGGGAGGAGGATGTCATGATTGAGGTTTATGCGCTGAATCTGACGGATCGTCTGGAGAAGCCGGTGGAAAAATT
>DFES01000125.1 GCA_002369175.1 Selenomonadaceae bacterium UBA3796 | reverse complement strand
GTCACCATACGAAAGTTTTCCAAGACAGCCCTTTCTGTCCGGGATCTCATCGGTTTCGGCACCCTCAGCGAGGATATGGCATCCTTCCTTGAGGCGTGTGTCAAGGCAAGGCTCAATATTCTCGTGTCCGGGGGCACAGGCTCCGGCAAGACCACGACCCTCAACGTGCTTTCCTCCTTTATCCCGGAGACGGATCGCATCGTCACCATCGAGGATGCGGCGGAGCTGAGGCTGCAGCAGCGCCATGTGGTGACGTTGGAATCCCGCCCCGCCAATCTGGAAGGTACGGGAGCCATCACCATCCGGGATCTGGTGCGAAATGCCCTCCGCATGCGTCCTGACCGCATCATCGTGGGCGAGGTTCGTTCCGGGGAGGCGCTTGATATGCTTCAGGCCATGAACACCGGCCATGACGGTTCTCTTACGACGGCGCATGCCAACAGTCCGAGGGATGTGCTGTCCCGTTTGGAAACCATGGTGCTCATGGCGGGGATGGAACTTCCCATGCGCGCCGTTCGCACACAGGTGTCCTCTGCCATCGATCTCATCCTGCAGCAGTCCCGTATCCGGGACGGCAGCCGGAAGATCACCCATATCACCGAGGTGCAGGGCATGGAAGGGGATACGATCATCCTGCAGGATCTGTTCCGCTATGTGCAGGATGCCATTGACGAGAACGGAAAATCCGTGGGACATTTCGAGGCGTCGGGGCTCCAGCCCGCTTTCCTCGACAAGTTCCGCATGAATGGCGTGGAGCTTCCAACCTCCATCTTTCATGCCGGACACGGGGGGATGAGGCGATGACGATCATCCTGGCAGCCGCTGCGGTAACGCTTCTCTTCCTTCTGCTGATCTTTCTGATGATTTATGTCCGTCAGATGCCGCGGATCCGCATGAAGCGGAAGATGAACCTCATGATCGCAGAGGCGGAGAAGGAACGAGCCGAGGCAAGGCGGCTGGAGAGCAAGGCCAAGGTGCAGGAGGAGGTGCCCCCGCACCTTTCCTTTGAGGATACGCCCTTTCGGGATCGTGTGCTTCGTCCCCTTCAGAAAAGCGTGGAATCGGCGCTGTTGCAGTTCACGCCCAAAGAGTTGCGGACGATGCTGGAGAATCAGCTCTTTCACGCGGGACAGCAGGAGCGATGGACCGTGAACCGGCTGGCGGCTTCCTGGGTGCTCTCCGTTGGGGCGGGAGCGCTTCTGGCGATGTCTCTGGCATGGTCCATGAAGGAGCTTCATTTCTTTCAGAGGATTGCCCTGCTTCTTCTGGGTACGGGAGCCGGGGCGGCACTGCCCTTTCTGTTGCTCCAGTCCGCCGTTCGGAAGCGCAGGCGGCAGCTCCTGCGCCAGTTGCCGGAATTTCTGGATCTCCTGTGCGTCAGCGTTCAGGCGGGATTGTCCTTTGACGGAGCGGTGGCGAAGATCACGGAGCGGATGAAGGGGCCGCTGATTGAGGAATTCCGAAGGATGCAGCGGGATATGAGCCTTGGCATGGTGCGCCAGAGGAGCATGATGCAGTTGGCAAGGCGCTGCGACCTTGAGGAGGTATATCTCTTCACAACTTCGGTCATTCAGGCGGAGCGGCTCGGAACGAGCATGACAAAGACCCTCAAGCAGCAGGCGGACAACATGCGGGATCGTCATCGACAGACGGTGCGGACGGCGGCGATGAAGGCTCCCATCAAGATCATCTTCCCCATGATCCTCTTTATCTTTCCCTCCATCTTCGTCATGGTGCTTTTCCCGGCGTTGTTGACACTGCTGCGCTCCATGGGGCAGTGAGGAGCTTTCTGCGGAAAGGAGGATTTTTTGTGGAAAGGGGAAACCGCGTCCGGCGATGTGTGTTGGCCGGGCAAAAGGGGCAGAGCATGACGAAATCGGATCTCTATGCGCTTCTGGGCAATCAGAACGCCAACGATCCCAGCAAGCCCGGGTTGATCCTCTTTGATTATTAATTCCGGAGATGCGCCGGCTGCGATTACCGTGCGCGGCAATGGGGGGCTATGGCGGAACATCTATGCCAATGGAACCTGGCAGCGGGATGCCTGCCAGGGGCTGAAGGATATTGTTGTGACAAATGAATGATGGGAGGTGGCGGCAGTGAAGGCAGGTCGGAGAATGTCCCAAAGGGGAGGGACTCTGGTGTTCATGGCTCTTATGCTGCCGATTTTAATCGTCTGCGTGGGCATGGTCATTGATATCGGCTGGGCCTATGTGCAGAAAGCGCAGCTCCAGAATACGGCGGATGCGGCAGCACTGGCAGGGGTCGGGAAAGCGTCCGGCAATGGAAGGGCACGGCTGGTGTCGGAGGAGGAATGGCAGAAGGTCACCGAGGCAGACGATGCATCGAAGGCGGAGGAACTGCTTGGCAAGGCAAAGACAGCTGCTGCCATGTTCACGGCGGAAAACGTCCGGGGGGCGTGGGCACTGACTCCCGAAGGACGGGAAGGCAAGGTGGTCGGGGAGATCTCCGACAGTTCCCTAAAAATAGATGAGAATGGAGCTCTCTATTACAAGGTGGCCTTGCGGGATACCTTTGTCTTCCATTTTCTCGGCATGTTGCTGTCGGATGCTGATGTCTTGCCCCAGTGGACCAATAGAGTGGTTGCCTACGCCAGTATTGAGGGAAAACCTGGTGGACCAAATGCAAATCCTCCACTGGAAGAGCTTAGCGAGGCTTTGAAGACACAGACACAGGGTTCTTATCAGGAACTGAACAAATTCATCCAGGATGTGAGCGGCCTGAGTGCAAGCGCCGTCAAGGAACGTGCCCGGTGGTACCAGGACAGCACCAGCGGGATCTACTACTCCTATAACAAGGAAACGGGAAAGGTGGAGCGCTATGAGTACGGATATCCCGGGATGGAGTTCATAAAAGACGGTGATGTGACGGATGAACAGGGACGGAGAGTAGATGGGCAGAGCAAAAAGGAAAAGTACCTGAATGTCCGGAATCTGTACATTGACTTCAAGCCCGATATGTCCAAGAATTTTTTAACCAACTGGGATGTGGGGACGACCTATGGCGGAAGGCTTCTCGATGCCACGGGGAATCGGAGCTTTGGCACCGGCAACAAAAGCGGGAATGGTGCGGACAAGTCAAGGGAACTCAGTGAGACCCAGCTGGTCGACAAGCTGGCGGAATACCTGCAGAACGAAGGAATAGAGGCGGATGCGGAGAAAGCGAAAAAGCTGGCGACGAGTTTGGTGAAGGAGTCCTACCAGTCCCGCATTCATTACAGCCTGAACTTCAATCGCCTGTATGAGGTGCGGAAGGTGACGGTGGATGCCGACGAAGTGAAGAACATGACACAGGCAGAGAAGAATCAGCTGAAGGTAGACATCAAGCGGGAAACCGGCTATGAGCTTCCGGCGGAGGAGTGGCTGTGGCCATACGCAGTCAAGAACAGCAATGGGGAGATCCTCGACAGCGATCCCCTTCTCATCCACATCGAAAGCGAGGAAATCAATGCAGGGGACGGGGCGCTATCCGACGGCATCGCAAACAACACGGGAGGCACTGGGGCAAACTCCGTTCGGGAAATCACCATCAATATTCAAAGGGACAACACCGATGCCAAGTATCGTCCCCTGGTGTTCTCCTACAGCGGTCCGGCAGTGCTGCCAAATACAGACC
>DFES01000007.1:5512-7332 GCA_002369175.1 Selenomonadaceae bacterium UBA3796 | reverse complement strand
TAGGCGAGGTATCGGACAGGCTGTCCGATATGTTCCTCTATGCTGCTGCGGGAAGCTGAGAGCTCACTGGCAGCATCTTCCTTGCTGAGGGGGGAGAGCGGCTGGTGGCTTACGGTATGGGATTGGATGCTGATGCCGTTCCGGCTCATTTCCTTTGCCTGTTCCCAGGTGAGATAGCCCGGAGTTTCCATGTAGTTCACGATGACGAAGATCGTGGCGTGAAAGCCGTATTCCTTTAAAATGGGATAAGCATGTTCATAATTGTCCTCATAGCCGTCATCGAAGGTGATGAGGATGGGACGACGGGGCAGGGGTACGCCTTTTGTCAGGTAATCGTGTATCTGATCCGGCGTAATGGAGGTGTAGTTGTTGTCCTTCAGATAGGCGATCTGCGCTTCGAATTCCTCCGGCGAAACGGAAAGGGGATGATCCACAGCATCGATTTTGTGATAGTTGAGTGCGATGATTTCCGTGCCGTTTTCCGTATACATGGGGGCGGCCTCCGCATGGGGGGCGAAGAAGAGACAGAGGAGAAAGGCGAGAAGGGGGAAGAGGATTTTCTGCTGAATTGATGCTTGCAAGAGCGAAACCTCCTTGGTATCATAGATGTAATCATTATTATATGGAAGGTGATTTTTTTGGGGAAAATGATGTGCTGCCTGTTGATGGTTTTCGGTGTGCTTCTGGTGCCGGCTCCGACCACCTCTGCATCACAGCTGAAGGCGGAGGTGCAGGAAGAGCGCATGGACCTTTCGGCGGGTGAGGCGGTGTATCCCGTTGTCCGCCTGGAGGATTCTGAGGGGGCGCTTCGCATCAACAACGTGTTGAGAGCCGAAGTGGAGGCTTTTGCGCAGAGAATCCGAGCGGTGCAAGGGATGACGGGGACACTTCGCTACCGGATCACCTGCAACAAGGCGGATACCTTCAGTTGTATCCTGGAAGAGGAATGGGGCAGCAAAGGGGCAGATCCCAGGCGCCGCTTCAAGGCATACATCTTCAAGCTGAGGAGCGGGCGGCAGGCGACCTATGATGATGTATGGGCACTTGCTGCGGCGGCAGGAAAGAAGAAACTGTATGACCGCAAGGGTCTCGTGGATAAGCTCTACGACCAGACGCGAAGATCCGGTGTGGCGCTTTATCCGGAGTTTCAGGGATTGTCCTATCCACCGGAGAATCTCTACATGGATGACAAACTCCGCATCCATATGCTGCTTCAGCCCGGAGAGGTCACGTACGAGAGCGCAGGGGCAGTGGATATTGACCTTGATGAAGAGAACTGGTAGAAAACGGATGAAGCTAACGAAAAAAACGGATGCGGCACTGCCACATCCGTTTTTTGACCATCAGTAATACATATCCATGAGATTTCCTCTGTCGCCGCGCATCGTAGAGGATATCTGCATATTGGGTGCATACATTCCCTTGGTGGATTCGTTGGGATGTCCGAGTGCCTCGTCAATTCTTGGAAAAACCCGCTCTGCCCGAAAATCGGAAGAAGCCGTATTCCTGTCGATCTGCCCGGCAAGCCCTTCTGCACCAAGCGCCTGTTCTACGGAATCCGGCCTTGCCTGCAAAGCTTCCGTCAGCGATTGGGTGTTTACGCTCAGCGTACCGGTAGGCTCCACATTGATGCCGATGTCCTCCATGGTGCCCATGAATCTCCTCGTATCCTGGAAGGAGGCGGCAAAAAAGTCGAACTGGCTGGACATGCCGACTTTTGATTGCAGATAATTGACGGTGTCGTTATATTGGTCGATAAGTCCTGTAAGCTCCTGCGCTGTATCCGTCGCATCGGGTTTCGGAGGCATTTTTGTGGAATC
>DFES01000007.1:0-5408 GCA_002369175.1 Selenomonadaceae bacterium UBA3796 | reverse complement strand
TCGCAAGCTCCTCATTCTTCTTCGCAAGCTCCTCGGCATTGTCTTTTGTATCCACTTCTATGAAATCTTTCACGCCGTTCTCACGTGTCTCAAGAGGATTTTTCCGATCCCGCAGGCTGTTCAGATTGCTGAGCAATCCTCCGATGGAATCCTTTGCATTTTTTGACTGAGCCTCTGTTGCGGCCTCCTTGCCGCCATAGTCCACATTCTTGAGCGCTTCGCCCGTCTTTCTGGCATCTCCCATTGCTTGCCGGAACTCTGACTGGAAGGATGACTTTTCGGAGTTGTACTGAGAGATTGCACCTCCCAGTGTATTGGTGTTCAGCATGGAGCCATAAAATGCAGAGGCATAATTCACGCCTGTTCTTTTCATGGAATTGCTCAGAAAAGCCGGAACCGTCGGACGACTGATCGTCTGTCCGGTGCCGATCCCTTTTGCGGTGAGGTCAGATAACGCCATGAAATTGCTGACCGACGCATTGATCGTTGCCATTGAAGAAACCTCCTTCCCTGCGTAATGCATTTCCTTATACGTACCTTTATTATATCATATTTGGGGAAGAATCCATAGAAAAATTTCTGTAATATTGTAGCATTTTTTTGATTTTTACCGACCTGCCAATAGGATCTTCAGGGCAACCCGTTTCTCCGGCGGCAGGGCGCGGATGAGCTGGAGAAGATGGGCATCCAGCTCGTCCGCATCCTTTTTCGATGCTTGACTTTGTGTGTCCTCGCAGGTGAGCTGATTGAGTTCCTCAATGCGGATGTTGAGGGCACTGCAGATCTTCAGCACATTGTCCATGGCAGCTCCTCCGATGGAGCCGTTCAAGATGGACAAGAGTGTGGTGTAGGGCATATGGATGAGCTTGGCGAAATCCTTCAAGGTGTATCCATGTGATTTTATAAGAGTTTTGATATAGTCTTCCCTAGTCATGATTCGCTGGCTCCTAACTGAATTTCCTGAATGTACTGAATTTCTGGGTGAACTTTACCTAATTTCTAGACAATTATACCTTTTCTTGTAGAAATGAGCAATAAAAAAAACGAAAAAATGCAATGAAATAAAATCATATTTCGTATTGACTGGAATGAAATTTTGTTGTAATATTGTATTTGCAAACAAAATTTAGTATTCCTTTGCTTTCGGAAAACGAAATAATATTGCTTAAACAATCATAACACGTTTGAGGCACTTTATCAGCCTACTGTAAATTGCGTGTAAATTAAAAAGAACAAAAGTATTCAGGAGTGTTACAAAGGTATTCCGGGGTATTATGGAGAGCAAATCAAGCGAAAAGGGGAATGGATGATGGAAAAAGCGACAGTCGTTGTCATCGGCGGCGGAGCCACAGGCGTGGGCATCCTTCGGGATCTTGCGATGAGGGGCGTGGACGTCCTTCTCGTGGAGAAATGCGACCTGGTGAACGGCGCAAGTTCCCGTTACCATGGCCTCCTGCACAGCGGTGGACGCTATGCGGTAAAAGATCAGGAGGCGGCGAGGGAGTGCATTATTGAGAACAAGATTCTGCGCAAAATCGGAAAGTCCTGCGTGGAGGCCACGGGGGGCATGTTTGTCCGGCTGGATATTGATGATCCGGATTATGAGCAGCAGTGGGTAAAGGGCTGTGCCGACAGCGGAATTGACGCGGAACCGATTACTTTGGAGCAGGCATTCCGACTGGAACCTCTTCTCTCCAAGCACGTCGTTTCGGCTTATCTCGTTCCCGATGCAGCGATTGACGGCTTCCGCATGTCGTGGCAGAACGTGGAATCCGCACAGCGTTACGGCGGTCGGTTCAAGACATACCGGGAGGTTGTGGGCATCCAGCATCAGAACGGAGAAATCCAGGGTGTTCAGGTGCGCAATATGATTACAGGTGAGATTGAGGAAATCGCCTGCGATATTCTCGTGAATGCCGCAGGCGGCTGGGCAGGGAAAGTTGCGGCATTGGCGGGATTGGAAGTCGGTGTCCAGCCGGACAAGGGTACGCTCCTCGCGTTCAATCAGCGTCTCACGAGTCATGTGGTGAACCGCCTGCACAAATCCTCGGACGGTGATATCTTCGTTCCCCATGGTTCCATTACCATTTTGGGAACATCTTCCATGAGCATTCCGGATCCGGAGGATACCAGCACCTCCCGGGAGGAAGTGGAGAACCTCCTGAGTATCGGCGAAAAGACCTTTGAGCATCTTCGTGATTATCGAATGCTCAGAGCCTTTGCAGGTTCCCGCCCTCTCTATATGCCGCCGGGGGGAGCCGCAGGGCGCGGCGCATCCCGCGGATTCGCCATTGTAGATCACGGGAAGGATGACGGCCTCAAGGGCATGATGACCATTGTGGGCGGCAAGTTCACCACCTATCGTCTCATGGCGGAGAAAATCGTTGACCAGATTTGCGACAAGCTCAATGTGAAGGAACCCTGCCGTACGGCGGAGGAGCCCTTGGTGCCGGAGGTTGCGGAGAACGACAAGAAGGAAGCGAGAAAATATTTCCCCGCTTATGGAACGAATCTTGCTGCCACGAGGCTTGGACCGGAGCGCTTCCGCCGGGTGGTGGATGACCTCAAGGCGCATCCCGAGAAGCGGGAGTTGGTCTGTGAGTGTGAGAACGTCACGCTGGCTGAGGTGGAGGAAATCGCGAAAGAGCTTTCCAGTTTCCAGATCAATGACATTCGTCGCCGTACCCGCATCGGCATGGGAACGTGCCAGGCGAATTTCTGTGCCCTCAGAAGTGCGGCGGTCTTTGCGAAGTGCGGCCGTGACAAGGTGGCGAAGGATTCCTTGGGGCAGATGAAGCAGTTCCTGCAGGGTCGCTGGAAGGGCATCCGCCCTGTCCTGGTGGGACGCACGCTTCGGGAAATCGAGATGACGCGGGCCCTCTATGAGCTCTCATTCCATGTGGACGGAGGCAAGAAAGCATGAAGCATTCAGATACAGTTGTAATCGGCAGCGGTTTGGCCGGCCTTATGGCGGCTCTTACAAGCGCGAAGCAGGGGAAAAAGGTGACGCTCCTTACGACGGGAGCCGGCTCCCTGTCCCTGAACAGCGGCGTGATTGATGTATTGGGCTTTGATGAAAACCACAATTTTGTGGAGTCTCCCCGGGAGGGCATCAAGACGTTGCCGGAGGATCATCCCTATAAGAAAATCGGTGTGGATACACTGGAAAAGGCAGTGGAAGCTTTCCTGGATTTCACGAAGGAAGGTCATTTCCCGTACAGCGGGAGCCTTGATCGGCAGATCCTGGTTCCGACAGCTGTGGGGACTTTGAAGCCCACCTGCCTTGCCCCGCGTTCGCTGAACGGGAACGGTCTCAAGGAAAAGCAGCACATTGTAGTCGTGGGCATTTCCGGGCTGAAGGATTTCTATGGGGACATTATCGTGGATAATATCCGTCCTCTCCTTGGCGAGAATCACCGGTATGAAGTGGTTACGGTGGAATCCGGCCTTGGGGGCGGAAGGGACATCACTACGATGGATGTTGCGCGCTGGATGGATACGGACGGTGGGCTTGAGACTCTTGCGAGTGCCCTGAAGCCCCACGCGGCGGAAGGAACTGTATTCCTCCTGCCGCAGATCCTCGGGACAGCGGGTGAGGATAGGATGATAGCTCTGCAGGATAAACTGGGGGCGGAGGTCGTGGAGACAACCTGCCTTCCTCCTTCCGTCAACGGCCTCAGGCTCCAGAAAATATTCCATGGGGCTCTGATGAGGCTTGGCGTGGATCTCATTGAGGATACGAAGGTTGTCCGCGCCGTTACGCAGGGCAAGAGGTGCACGGCAGTCGTGGCACAGGCAGCTGCACGGGAGAAGACCTATGAGGCCGAAAAATTCATTCTCGCTACGGGTGGCTTCTATAGTGGTGGTATTACCATGCGGGAATTCGAGCAGCCCAAGGAAATGATTTTCGGTTTGCCGGTATGGTTCGTTCCGGGGGAGGAAAACTGGAGCAATGAGCAGCTCTTTTCGGATAAGCCCCAGGGATTTGCAAAGACGGGCATTCTCACGGATGAAAATCTGCGGCCGGTAGATAATAAAACCGGCAAGGTAGTTTATGATAACGTCCATGTGGTGGGACGGAATCTCGGGGGCTATGATTTCTGCTTCGAGCATTCCGGAAACGGCGTGGCACTGGCATCGGCTTACAAGGCTGCAATGGTGTGAGGAGGGAGAGTCTAGGATGAGCGAAACGACGAACAAAGTTCAGAGAAAAGCGGAAGCGATGCTCACGGCAGATCACTGCCTGTCCTGTACTTCCTGCATGTCCAGTTGCCCCGTGATGGAAGCGACCAGGGAGTACCGTGGACCGAAGCTGGTTGGTCCTGCACATAACCGCATGCACTTCTCTCAGGAGGATGTGGAGGAGAGTCTTGATTTCTGTTCCAACTGCAAGAGTTGCGATAGGGCATGTCCTTCCGGCGTGGAGGTTTCCACCCTGAACATGCTCCAGCGGGCAGAGTACTACAAGACCCATCCCCATTCCAAGCGGGATGACATGCTCGCCCACGGGGAACGCATGGCGAAACTCGTGCGTTCCATGCCTTTTGGAGCGACCTGCGCGAACCTCGGCATGAAAATCGGCAAGAGTCTGGGCATATTCAGTTCCATGGGGATTGCCGGAGAGCGGGATATGCCTGCCTATGCTTCCAATTCCTTCCTCTCCCTGTTCAAGGGCATCCAGCAGAAGCCCTCGGAGAAGAAAGTCGTTTTCTATCCCGGTTGTTTCATCAATGACAACGACCCGGAGGTGGGCGTGGCTTTTGTGAAAGTCATGCAGAAGAACGGCTACGAGGTTCTTGTGGATGAGAAATTCAATTGCTGCGGTTCTCCGCTGGTGGTGACGGGCTATCTCGACGAGGCATTGGAGCATGCGCATAACAATGTCGCTCGCATTCTGGAGTGGAAGAAGAAAGGAATTCCCGTCATTGCCTGCTGCACGAGCTGTTCCCTCATGCTCAAGAAGGAATACGGGGAACTTTTCGATGAGGAAGAGATGAAGGAAGCAGCGGAGAATGTCTACGATGCTTTTGAGTTCCTTGCGATGCTGGAGGACGACGGGAAACTCAACACGGAGTTTAACTCCATTTCCCAGAAGCTTCTTTATCATGTCCCCTGCCATTTGAAAAGCCAGGGCTTTGGAACGCCTGCGGCTCGCATCCTGGGAAGGATCCCCGGCGTGACGGTGGAATTTGCGGATGCGGGATGCTGCGGCATGTCCGGGAACTATGGCTTCAAGCAGGACAAGTACGATATTTCCATGAAGATTGGCGAGGGCCTCTTCCAGCGCATCAAAACCGCCGGCGCGGATAAGGTCATCAGCGACTGCGGCACTTGCCGGTTACAGATACAACATGGAGGGCAGGTTGAGCCGTGCCATCCAGTTGAAATATTAGCTAAGGCTTATTAAA
>DFES01000178.1 GCA_002369175.1 Selenomonadaceae bacterium UBA3796 | reverse complement strand
TGAACGAGGTCTTACACTAGAAGCCGTAAATATTTACCAAGCGAAGTGCAGGGGAATATTTACACTAGCATATACCGCGAATGATTTGTAACTCGTTAGTAAATTTTACTGTTCGCCAGTATAACCAGTATAAAATAAAATGTTATGAGGAAACCTGTGGGAGACGCAGGAAGTATGGAGGGATGTCTGTGGCGAGCAATTTCATTGTAGCGGTAAGCGCTGTGATTCCGCTTTTCTTTCTCATGCTGATCGGAGTCGTAGTGAAACGCTACCGCCTGCTGACGGAAGAGGAACTGAACCACATGAACCGCATGGTGTTCCGGGTGTTCTTTTTTTGCATGATGTTTTACAACATCTATACGATGGATATCGAAGCGAGCTTTCAGCCGGGACTGATGCTCTTTGGCTCTGCAGGCGTTCTGGCGGTGTTTGCCCTTGCCACAGTCCTTGTCTGTGCCTTTGAGAAGGAGAACAGGCGGCGGGGGGCGATGATCCAGGCGATTTATCGCAGCAATTACGTTATCATGGGAATTCCGCTGGTGGCCAATCTGTTCGGTGAGGCTGCACTGGCGGTTCCGTCCATGATGATTGCGGTGACGATTCCCATCTATAATATACTGGCTGTTTTTGTGTTGGAAACCTTTCGGGGTGGGCGCTTTGATTTTCTTGGGATTCTCCTGGGGGTTCTCAAAAATCCCATGATCGTTGGAGCCATTCTGGGGGCGCTGTTCCTTCTTGTGGGTGTCGCTGTCCCGGAGCCTTTTTTGAAACCCATTCGCCAGGTAGCTGCGGCAACGACGCCGGTGGCACTCATCATTTTGGGGGCATCCTTCAAGGGGGGGAGCTTTCATGCCCATGGGAAGCAGCTTGTGGCCTGTGTTCTCGGGCGGCTTATCCTTGTTCCGGCAGTGATGATGGGGCTTGCAGTCTATCTCGGCTATCGTGGTGTGGAACTCGTGACCCTGCTGGCAATCTTCGCCACGCCCTGCGCCGTCGCATCCTTTGCCATGGCGCAGCAGATGGGAAGCGATGCTGATCTGGCGGGAAACTGCGTAGTCTACACCTCAGCGCTCTCCTGCTTCACCATCTTTGGATGGGTATTTGTCTTGAAGACGTTGGGCATGTTCTGAAAAAAACGGGGCACGGCGGTTTGGAACCGCCGTGCCCTTGGCATTTGTTCCCGTTGGAGGGAGGCGGGAACTGTGCTATACTGGAAGCAAAGAATGTTTCTGGAGGTGTGTCACATGCAGGAAAGGAAACGTCCCATGCCCGTGGGCATCGAGGATTTCAAGAAACTGGTGCAGGGAGAGTATTGTTTCGTTGATAAGACCCGTTTCATTCGGGATTTGCTGGATTTCGGGACGGATGTCACCCTCATCACCCGCCCCCGCCGCTTCGGCAAGACCCTGGCTCTCTCCATGCTCCAGTACTTCTTCACCTTGGAGCATGCGGAGGAGAACCGGAAGCTCTTCGATGGACTCGACATCGCGCGGGCGGGGGAAAGGTACATGAAGGAGCAGGGAACCCGCCCCGTGGTGTTCCTCACCCTCAAGGATATCCGGAGTGAGGAGTGGGAAGGGGAGCTTGAAAAAATAGCGTTGAACCTCTCCCATCTGTACGAAAACTATCTGTTTTTATTGGAATCTTCTGCATTGACAGAGGTGAATCGTGTGTTCTTCCGCAGTATCTGGCAAAGAACTGCCGGTCGTGCGGATATGGAAGATGCCATCCGGAATCTTTGCCGTATGCTGGAATTGCATCATCAAAAGAAGCCCGTCCTTCTCCTGGACGAGTACGATGCCCCCATCCTTTCCGCATGGGAAAACGGATATTATAAGGAATGCATTGGCTTCATGCGGGGCTTCTTCGGTTCCGCCCTCAAGACGAATCCTGCCCTGCATCTTGCTGTGCTGACGGGGGTCACGAGGGTATCGAAGGAGAGCATCTTTTCCGGCCTCAACAATCTGGATGTATGCAGTGTTCTGTCCGACAGCTACGCCGATGCCTTCGGTTTTACGCAGGAAGAGGCGGCAAGGCTCATGGAAGAGTGCGGCGTAGGGAGCAAGCTGCCGGAACTGAAGAAATGGTATGACGGCTATCTGTTCGGACAAGTGGAAATCTATAATCCCTGGTCGGTCATCAACTTCATCAAGAATGGGTGCAAGTTCCGCCCCTACTGGTTGAATACCTCGGGCAACGGCATCCTGAAGGATCTGCTGGAGCGTGTAGACGAGCGAAGGAAGCGGGAACTGGAAGGACTGATGCAGGGGAAGGATGTGGAAGCCCCTGTGTTGGAGAATCTTGTCTACGGGGATATCCATTCCAACCGGGACATGCTCTTTATGATGCTCATGACAGCAGGATATCTGAAGCCGGTCGAGGTTTGGCAGGATGAGGAATGCATGGAATGGGCAAGGCTCCAGATTCCCAATGTGGAGATCCGCACGGCGTATCGCAGGGAAATCCTGAACCATATCGTGCCGAGCCAGGGCGGGATCCTGCTACGGGACATGATGAAGTCCATGACCTCCGGCGATGCAAAAGGCTTCTCGGAAGTTCTGTCGGAAATCCTGCGCGATTTCGTAAGCTATCACGACATTGCCCAGCCAGAATCCTTTTACCATGGGCTGATGCTCGGCCTTTCTGTTCTCATGGAAGGAGCGTATCGGGTGGAATCCAACAAGGAGGCGGGGTACGGACGCTTCGACATCGCCTTCTTCCCCCTGAAGCAGGGAACACCGGGAGTCATCCTGGAACTGAAATCCGTGAAATCCGAGGAGGAACTGGAGCCGCAGGCACGGGCGGCTCTCCGGCAGATCGGGGAGAAGTCCTATCCCGCAGAACTCGCCCGGCAAGGCGTGAAGGAGGTATGGAACTACGGCATTGCCTTTTGGGGCAAGAGGGTTTGGATGGAGCGGGGATGAACTCTGAAAAAACGGGGCACGGCGGTTTGGAACCGCCGTGCCCCGTTTTTCCTTTCTACATCCAATTTTCTTGCAATTCCTTTTGCAGTTTCTCGAACATGCCGATGTAGTTTTCCTGGCTTTCCCGGATGATGGAGAGGGCAATGGCCTCGTTGTAGGAATGGGCGACGTTGTTTCTGGCTTGGAGCGCTGCCAGCCAGAGAGACTCATCGTCAATCATTTCCGCTTGGTAGGCCAGTTTGATGACTGCCTTGGGGGAACCGGTCTTGTGCTCTCCGTACCCGCTGGCTTCCAGCTGCTCCTTCATGGCCTTCCAGGACTGCTCGAAGCATATACCGAAGAGCGATACCATTCCGGTCAGGGTGATGGTATCAAAGGGTGGCTTCTTGCCTTCGATTTCCTTGAGGTTCTGCAAGGAGCGGAAGAAGTTCTCAACTTTTTTCATAGAGCAAAGTGCCTTCCTTTTGAATGGATTCCAATAATTCTTCTTGCACAGGGCCGTCGAGATTCACGATATCGAACATGAGCAGTGTCGGCAG
>DFES01000075.1 GCA_002369175.1 Selenomonadaceae bacterium UBA3796 | reverse complement strand
CCGCGATTGCTGCCGTCCTTTGCCATAAGCCTCCCTCCCTTCATGCGTTTGATTTCTCCCGTTTTTTCAAACGTTTTTCAAACAAAAACGCCGTTTTTGAGCGTTTTTTCAAAGGTTTTTGCTGTTTTTTGCAACTGCCTAAACCGCCGTGAAGCCAGTAACCACGGGGATTGTTTGATTTCTGCCCTATTCCCCCGTTTGAAAAATGCTTTTCCTGCGTGAGCCCCCGTGCCGGTCAGACGTGGCGGGGCTTCTGGGGATTTTCCCTCCCCCTGGGGTATCGGCAGGATTTTTTGAGAATCAAAGCGGAATCAAACATCATGTCCCCGCCGATGGATTTTCTCATGGCAAGAGACGCAAAGGCTCATCAGGTTTTCCTCGTCATTGGTGCCGCCCTCGGAAAGTGGTTTCTTGTGATGAACCAAGGCAGCCAGTTCTATTTTTCCCTTGGCTTTGCAAGCCTCGCACAGCGGCTCTTTCCTGATGTAGCGGGCGCGTATCTTGCCCCAATGGCTGCCGTAACGCTTGTGATGCACATAGCCGCGCATATATCTGTCGTAGTCCTTGCGGCGCATCCGCAAATGCTCGTCGCAATAGCCGTCCTTGTTCCCCGTCAGCTTCGGGCATCCGGGAAAACGGCAGGGGCGTTTTGGTTTGCTGGGCATTGACTTCATCTCCTTCGAGGCATGAAAAAAGCCCCCGAAGGATTTTCTCCCTCGAAGGCTCATCCGATTTTCCATTTTCGCTGAGTATACCATATCACGCCGGGAGGGGTGAAGGCAAGGTGAAATAAGGTGAAGTCAAGGTGAAATTTGGTGAAGCGGAGGTGAAATTTGGTGAAATGCCATCTGCTGCTCCACCATTTTCAGGGCTTTGGTATGGAGTTGCAATCCCCGCCGTTTTGACACATCCATGTCATCAGCGATTGTTTCCCAGGGCAGAAAGCTGATATAGCGAAGCTCCAACAGCGTCCGGCAAGTGGTGTCCTCCACAGCCCAGATGGTCTGCATGGTTTCTGTCTTGACCCGCAGGAGCCGTTCTGTCTCGGTCTCTATCTCCTTGGCCATATCCATCATGGTTGCTATGGCTCCGTCCATCTTGTGATTGTCATGGCTGGCACTTCCCGGCATTCCGCTGAGGGTGGTGGTAACCTTGGTAGCCATTTCCTTGAGCCTCTCAGCCTGATTCATCTTGTCCTGGATACGCTTATCGATTTGCCATGCCCGTTGCAAGTATTCCTTCGCCGTCATAGCCTCACCTCCCCTCAAGCATTTCTGCCGTCATCGTTAGATTTTCTTTTGGTAACGGGAGCATTCCCACGCGCCACAGCCAGTAAAGCCGATAGGTTTCGCTCCCGGCACATCGGTGCAATCGTTACAATTCCAGCAAGAGCACCGATGTACGCACTGGCGGCACATACATTTCTGGCATTCACTATGCGTACCACAGCAATCGTGAGGCATAATCTCATCCTGCTCAAATTCATCGATGCTTTCCCAAACGGTCATATTCTGTTCTTGGGCGTGTTCATATTCTGCCATGCAACCGTAGCTGTTCTTCCAGTCTCCCGCCATGATGATACCATCGCACTTTTCCATGAGGGCTTTGCACTTTTCCAAAATGTCCTCATAGGAAGCGTCAGCTGTTTTCAGATGCCGCATGGCATCCAGCGGATTGATGAACAGGATATGTGGAGCTTTCTTGGCAAGCTCTGCCGCAATCTTGCCCGCATTGCTGCGATTCTTGACTTCCTGCCCGGAATAGGGATGGGAGATATAAATCAGTTTCATGGTGTTTTTGCTCCTTTCGCTCAGATACATTTTTTAAGTGCTTCATATGCCGTGGGGTCGCTGTACCCCTCACTGTTGTGGGTGGATATGCGAGGCTTGTCCAGCCGCTTGATCTCGATGTGAATCCCCGGTGCCTGCGCCCATTTCTTTTCCACAATCTCACGCACCACTTGGGCATCGTCTCTCCAGTAGCCGCATTTGGTCATGCAGTCCTTGAGCATCTTCTGCAAATTGTCGGTATCGGGACGGGTGACACGCCACTCGCCGCTCTTATGGGATTTGCCTACGGGAAAGAGCCATGTGGTGCGAAGTTCCAAGGCTCCCATCAAAGGGTCAGCCGGACGATGCTGTCCAAGGTGCGCCATCAAGGTTGCTTTTGCTTTCTTTAAGGGAGCGGGGTCGTAAAATATGGGTCTGCCTCCCACAATGCGTACTGCTTTCTCTTGCGCTGTGGCCGTAGGTGGTGTTAAACTTAGGAAAAATCTCATGTTCGTTTCAGTCCTTTCTCGCTTTGTGTGAAATGCCTTTAGTTAACGGTTATCGTATGGGGAATGGCAGGCTTTCAGCCATTCCCCCATACGGAACGTAGTGAAGGAACGAAGTGACTATATATAAGCCCGATTTCCTCTCACTACGGAAATGCGGTTATTTTTGCTTTTCATCTTTATCAATTTTGCCTACGATGCCGCCCTTGACCCAGTAGTCATCCTTGACCTCTTTCAGGCGGTCGCGGACGCACCTTGGGCTGACTCCGATATATTCTGCCAAGGCATCGAGAGTGACGGGAGTCTCGATGGAGCAGGCTTGGAAGGCTGTGTCGATGGAAGCCTTGCGCTCCTCGAATGTGGTGTATTTGCGGCTCTTGGAAAGATTGCCCATTGGGCTACCTTCGGCGTAGGCATTCATCAAATCTTCGCTGTCATCTACACGATGAATGGGATATTCAAACCAGAAATTCACTGGCTCAATGTTGGCAAACTCACGGAGATTGGATTCCAACCGCCAAGCCGTAGCATGACCGTCCCGCACGTTGTTTTTGATGTCATCGGAAAGCTCCAGTTGGATCATGTCAAGCTGTGCATCAGGGTCGCGGGCAAAGACACCGGAGCCGGATGCCCTGTCCATCGCCCGCTTGCTACCCTGTGCTCCCTTCGAGTGGTGGTGGCAGTAAATGGTGGAACAGCCGGTTTCCGTGCAGATTTTGTCAAACTGGTTGCAGAACTGCCCCATCTCCGATGCGCTGTTTTCGTCCCCGGTGATGACCTTGTAGATGGGGTCGATGACGATGGCATCCAGGTGCTGGTCGCGCACCCGCCGGATGAGTTTCGGTACAAGCTGGTCTAAGGGAACGGCATGACCACGGAGATTCCAAAGGACGATGTTCTCCGAGTGGTTCATGGGTACACCCAAAGCCTCGTAAATCTTCAAAAAGCGATTGATGCAGCTTGCTTGGTCGATTTCGAGATTGACATACAGCACCCGTCCCTGCTTGCAGGAAAAGCCAAGCCACGATGTGCCTTCGGCTATGGCTACACAAAGTTCCATGAGCAAAAAGGACTTCCCGGCTTTGGAAGAGCCGGAGATGAGCATCTTGTGACCACGGCGCAGGATTCCCTTGATAAGTTCCTCCGGGAGTTTCGGTGGATTGTCCTTGTACTTGGCAAGGGATTCCATCGCCGGAAGTTCGTCCGTAACACCCTCCACATAATCCATCCAGTCCGTCCAGGACTTCCTGCCGATGT
>DFES01000102.1 GCA_002369175.1 Selenomonadaceae bacterium UBA3796 | reverse complement strand
TTCCCTACTGCCCCCGCTGCGGGACGCCGCTTTCCTCGCATGAAGTAGCTCAGGGCTACAAGGATGTGAAGGAGCGTTCTGCCATGGTGAAGTTCAAGGCTCGTGGCGAAGATGCCTATTTCCTTGCATGGACCACAACGCCCTGGACCCTTCCTTCGAATCTGGGCTTGTGCGTGAATGCCGATGTGGACTATGTGAAGATAAAGGTTGCGGATACGGTTTACTATCTTGCAGAAGCCCTCGTGGATACGGTATTCGAGGATGTGGAAGGCGAAAGAGAAGTCCTCGGTCGCATGAAGGGCAGGGCTTTGGAGCATCGGGAGTACGAACCCCTTTATCCCTACGCAGAAGGCAAAATCAGGAAGAAAGCGTTTTACGTGGTCTGTGATGACTATGTCACCACGGCAGATGGCACGGGCATTGTCCACATTGCTCCGGCTTTCGGTGAGGATGACAACAGGGTCTGCCGCAAATACGACATGCCCTTTGTACAGTTTGTGGACAACAAGGGACAGATGACGGAGGACACGGATTGGCCCGGCGTTTTCGTCAAAGAGGCAGATCCCTTGATTCTCAAGAATCTGAAGGAAACAGGAAAACTTTTCAAGGCACCGGTTTTCGAGCATACATATCCTCACTGCTGGCGCTGCGACACGCCCCTCATCTACTACGCAAGAGAGTCCTGGTTCATCCGGATGACGGCGGTGAGGGAGGCGCTTATCCGCAACAACAATACCGTGAATTGGATTCCGAAGTCCATCGGCCAGGGGCGCTTCGGCGACTGGTTGGAACATGTGCAGGATTGGGGCATCAGCCGCAATCGCTATTGGGGCACGCCGCTCAACATTTGGGAATGCGAGTGTGGCCATCAGCATGCCATAGGCTCCGTGGAAGAACTCAGGAGCATGTCGGACAATTGCCCGGAGAACCTGGAACTGCACCGTCCCTACGTGGACAAGGTTACCATTCCGTGTCCGGAGTGCGGGAAGGAAATGCACCGCGTTCCGGAGGTCATTGACTGCTGGTTCGACTCCGGGGCAATGCCCTTTGCACAGTGGCACTATCCCTTTGAGAACAAGGAGATTTTCGAGAACCACTTCCCGGCGGATTTCATTTCGGAGGCAGTGGATCAGACCCGTGGATGGTTTTACTCCCTCATCGCCATATCCACCCTCCTCTTCGACAGGAGTCCCTATCGGAATGTCATTGTCCTCGGACACGTGCAGGATGAAAACGGACAGAAGATGTCCAAGTCAAAGGGAAATGCCGTTGACCCCATGGAGGCGCTTACAACCTATGGCGCTGATCCCATTCGCTGGTATTTTTACGAGAACAGCGCTCCGTGGCTCCCGAATCGTTTCTCGGGGGCGGCTGTCCAGGAGGGGCAGAGGAAGTTCATGGGTACGCTCTGGAATACCTACGCCTTTTTCGTGCTGTACGCCAATATCGATGCATTCGATGCAACGAAGCATACGCTGGACTATGACAGCCTTGCCGTTATGGATAAGTGGTGCCTGTCCCGCCTCAACACCATGGTGAAAATGGTGGATGAAAATCTGGGAAATTACAGGGTGACGGAAGCGGCAAAGGTTTTGCAGCAGTTTGTCGATGAGCTTTCCAATTGGTATGTGCGGCGCAGCCGCGCCCGCTTCTGGGCAAAGGGCATGGAGCAGGACAAGGTGAATGCCTATATGACCCTTTATACGGCTCTGGTGACCACGGCGAAGGCTGCGGCTCCCATGATTCCCTTCATGACGGAGAACATCTATCGCAATCTTGTCTGCAGCATCGACGCAGATGCTCCGGAGAGCGTCCATCTCTGCGATTTTCCGGAGGCAGAGGAGAAATATATGGATGCCGAGCTGGAAAAGAACATGGAGCTGGTGCTGGAAATCGTGGTTCTTGGGCGTGCGGCGCGGAATGCGGCCAATATCAAGAACCGCCAGCCCATCGGCAATATGTATGTGAAGGCGGAGCGCTGTCTTTCGGATTTCTTTAAGGAAATCGTGGAGGACGAGCTTAACATCAAGGAAGTTACCTTCAAGGAGGATATGGAAGCATACCTTTCCTACAGCTTCAAGCCACAGTTCCGCATTCTTGGACCGAAGGTGGGCAAAGCCATCGGAGAGATCAAGGCGGCTCTCGGAAGCCTCAATGGTCACGCCGCGAAGGAGGAACTGGACAGGACGGGGAAACTCAAGCTCGCGATAAAATCCGGTGAATTCCTCCTGGAGAGCGAGGATCTGGAAGTGACCATGGCTCAGACGGAAGGCTATCTCTGCCAGCGGGGAGGCAGTGTGACCGTGGCCCTGGAGACAACCCTTACACCGGAACTTATCGAAGAGGGATTTGTTCGCGAGGTGGTCAGCAAGATTCAGACCATGCGCAAGGAGAACGGTTTCGAGGTGACGGATCATATCACGGTTTATGCCCGGGACAATGAGAAGATTCAGGCTATCATGGAGAAGCATGGAGAGTATATCCGCGGAATCGTTCTGGCGGATGCCCTGGTCTGTGGTGAAGCGGACGGTTTCGTGAAAGAATGGAACATCAACGGAGAAACGGTTACGCTGGGTGTGAAGTAATGTCTCATATGCATGGACACACCCATAGGGAGGCTGTGCTGGAATGCATGGCTCATGCAATTGAGCAGATGGAGGATGTTCGCAGGATGGTGGAAGAGGGGCAGGACTGCAGCGATGTGCTGGTAGAGATTTCTGCCGTAACCACCACCCTGCACGGCGCAGCAAAGCATATTCTCAAAGATCACCTGGAGCACTGCATCGTTGATGCGGTGCAAAAGGGGGATCAGGGGGCGTTGCAAAGCCTGCAGGCTGCCATTGACAGATTCATCCGGTAACATAAAGAAAAGACTGCCTTTCGGCAGTCTTTTCTTTATGGAATCGTTATGAGGTTTGCAAGCCAGGGGTGGTTGTTTTTTTCCAGCTCATTCTTCCAGCTGCTGAGAGGAGAGAGAAGGGGCGCCAGAACAAGACGTATCTTGAAGCGCAGGAAGGTATGGCTGTTGCAGCCGAAGATAGGAATGCGGTCAAGAATGAAGCGCTGCTCGTCCGGAGAGGCCAGCCCATAGTTTACAGTGAAGGCACCACGATATCCGGCCTCCTTTGTCAGCCGCTCCACTTCCTCATCGTAGGAACCGCAGGGATAAGCAATGAACCGGACGGGTTTTTTCAAACGGTACTCCAGCGCTTCGCGGGAGTCCAGAAGCTGATGGATCGTATCCTTTTCCGAATCCGTTTTTGTAAGCTCCACATGGCTCAGGGTATGGCTCTCAAAGTTGATGAGGCCGCTCTTCTGCATTTCGGAGGCATTTTCCCAGGTGAGATAGTTTGGATAGGTGCTCACATAATCCGTAATGAGAAAGATAGTGGCCTTCAGCTGATACTTTTCAAGAATGGGAAAAGCATAGCGGTAATTGTCCAAGTAGCCGTCATCAAAGGTGAGGATAACGGGATGCGAGGGGAGTTGGGTACCCTTTTCCCAGGCTTCGATCATTTCCGCCGGGGTTATGGTGTGGTAGCCGTTATCCGCCAGGTATTTCATCTGCTGTTCAAATTGCTCGGTATTTACCGTCAGGGGATTCTGTTCTGTGTCATTGATCTGATGGTAGTTGAGGACAGGAACAGAGCCTGCTGATTTTTGCCAGAGCCAGGCGGCACATCCCGCCGCCAAAAGGATACAGCACGCCAAAAAAAGCAAGAAACCTTTATACAGCTTTTGCAAGAGAACACGTCCTTTTATATTTGTATTGTAATAGGAATTCTTTTTGTGAAATCAACATGAAAAATATATAGCAAATACAGAGGGATGTCAAGGCATGGAAAAAAAGACGCTGATATGATATGATATGATATAGGGAAAGCAGGCAAGGATTCTGTTGCAACATCACGAAGGGAGCAATTCAGATGAATATTTTGGTTACAGGCGGTGCCGGTTTCATTGGCAGCAATTTTGTCTACTATCTTTTGGAGAAGCATCCGGAGGACAAGGTTGTCTGCTATGATGCCCTGACCTATGCAGGAAATCTTGAGACTTTGGAAAAGGCCATGGAGCAGGAGAATTTCAAATTTGTGCGGGGAGATATTGCGAACAAGGCTTCGGTGAGCCATCTGTTTGAAGCGGAGAAGCCGGACATCGTGGTGAATTTTGCGGCAGAGAGCCATGTGGATCGCTCCATCGACGCACCGGAAGTCTTTTTGCGTACCAATGTGCTCGGGACACAAGTTCTTATGGATGCCTGCCGAAAATACGGTGTGAAGAGATTTCATCAGGTGTCCACCGATGAGGTTTATGGCGATCTTCCGCTGGACCGGCCGGATCTTTTCTTTACGGAGAAGACAAATCTCAATACTTCCAGTCCTTACTCGGCCTCCAAAGCAGCGGCAGACCTTCTGGCACACGCCTATGGTCGGACGTATGGGCTTCCCGTCACGATTTCCCGCTGCTCCAACAATTACGGCCCCTATCATTTCCCGGAGA
>DFES01000019.1 GCA_002369175.1 Selenomonadaceae bacterium UBA3796 | reverse complement strand
TCATTTAATCAACACGCCCTAGGTACCTCTCCTTCCTGACAAAATTTCTTGCAGGAAAAGGAATTTTCTTTTTTTCAGGGAATATATAATACAGAAAGGTTCTTTCGCCCTTCTTTTCATCGTATTTCATCGCATTTGTGGGGATGGGATGCAGAAGAAAAAGCTGCAGCAAAAAGAAGGATATTTGGAAAATATAGCGAATCATAACAGTGTTTATCCTGATACGAAGGAGATAAGGGGAGCCGAACATGCGAAATGGGGATATGGATGCGTTTGTGGAGCAGGTGCGCTCGCAGTCGGATATCCTGTCCGTCGTTTCCAGTTATGTTCCGATGAAGAGGAAAGGGCATAACTACTGGGGTTGTTGCCCTTTTCACCAGGAGAAGACGCCTTCTTTTTCCGTGGCACCGGAGAAGGGATTTTTCTACTGTTTCGGTTGCCATGCAGGAGGGGATGTGTTCAAGTTCATTTCCCTCATGGAGAATGTTTCTTATTTCGAGGCCATCAGACTTCAGGGAGAGAGGCTCCATATCCCCTTGCCGGAGCGTCAGAAATCGCCGCAGGAAATTGCGCGGGATCAAAAATTGGCGGATCTTCGAAAACTCAACGGAATGGCGCGGGATTTCTTCCACAACTGTCTGACCATGACCAGTTACGGTGCAGCGGGGAAATCATATCTCGCTGCCAGGGGTATTTCCCAGGAAACGATTGAGAATTTCCAGATGGGATTTGCGCCGGATTCCTGGGATAAGCTGACCTCCGCTTTTTTGAAACGGGGCATCAAGCAGGAACTTTTGCTGGAAGCAGGGCTTGTGTCGATGGGGCGGGATTCCTCACGCATTTATGACAGGTTCCGCAACCGCATTATGATTCCCATCACGGATGAACGAGGATATGTTGTTGGTTTTGGCGGGAGGGTTCTGGATCACAGTACGCCGAAGTATCTGAATACACAGGAGACGATGCTGTTCAACAAGAGAAGGTTGCTCTTTGGTTTGGACAAGTCTCATAGAGCCATACAGCAGGCAGGGTATGCCATCGTCGTGGAAGGCTATATGGATGCGATTTCCGTTTTTGGCGCCGGTGTGAAGAATGTTGTCGCGTCTCTTGGGACAGCCTTTACCCCGGAACAGGGGAAGAAGCTGCTCCGGTATGCCCCACGCATTTGTTTCTGTTATGACAGCGATGAGGCTGGACAGGCCGCTACAGTACGGGCATTGTCTGTTGTGAAGGGAACCGGGGCGAAGGTCAGTGTCATCGTCGTTCCCGAAGGCAAGGATCCGGATGAGTTCATCCGCCGTCATGGGGCGAAGGCATTCGAGGAATTGGTGAAGAAGGCGGTTCCGCTTGTGGATTTCCGGCTTCGATATGTTCTTTCCCATACTTCTTATGACACGCTGGAGGGCAAGGTAAAAGCCTTGCATGAGATGCTGCCGGTTCTCGATGGAATCAAGGACGCCGCCGAGCTTGCCGAGTACAGAAAGAAGCTGGCACGGACATTGATGCTGGATGAAGGCGTCATTGCCGGGGAACTTCGTCACTACGCCAGGACATCTGCTTCGGATGGGGCGGCAGCGGCGGGACCATCGGCGAGCGTTCCTGTCCGGGCTGTGGACAGTGCGCTGAAGAGGGCCGGGCGCATCGTGATACGCATGGCATGGCAGGATCGGTCTGCTCTTGCCCATGTCCGGGCAGTTCTTCCGCTGTCGGGCATCGGCGATGCGTCCCAGAGAGAGATTTTTGAATTCCTGTTTTCCGGGTATGAGCAAGGGGGGCTTCCTGATGCGTCAGCGGCAGCGGAGGTGCTTAGCGAAAGGGCATCTGCGGAGCTGTCAAGGGCATTGGTGGAGAACCCGGGCGAACGTGAGGAGACGGCAGCCTACAACGATTCTGTAAATGTGCTGCGAAAGGCGTATCTTAATACGTTGTTTATCCAGCACAGCCGCAGGGCAGAGGAATATCTCCAATCGGGTAATCCCGCATATCGTGAGGAACTGGACGAATTGAAGCGGATAAAGGAAGAGATGGATGATTTGTAAGTTGTTCTATGGAAAGTCGTTGGAAAAGGGGGCAGAAGAATGGCTGAGGCGAAAAAGAAATCTGCCGCAAGTGGCAAAGATACACAGAACGGCAGGGGCAATAAAAACCGCAGCTCTGAATTCATAGAGAACCTCCTGAGCAAATGCAATAAGAACGGTGGAACCTTGACATATGGCGAACTCCTTGAGGCGTTGCAGGACAAGGAATTGTCTCCCGATGAGATGGATGACCTGTATTGCGCCTTCGATGAGAAGCACATCGAGATTGTAGATGATACCCGTTCCGAGCAGAGCGATGAGGAAATTGAAAAGGTCAATGATGATGAGATCGAGGAAGTGGAGATTGATCTCAGCGTTCCGGAAGGAATCAGCATTGACGATCCTGTGAGAATGTACCTCAAGGAAATCGGACGGGTGAAGCTCTTGTCGGCAGAGGAAGAAGTGGAACTGGCCAAGCGCATGGAACAGGGCGATGAGGAAGCCCAGAAGCTTCTTGCTGAGGCGAACCTCAGACTGGTTGTGAGCATTGCCAAGCGCTATGTCGGACGCGGCATGCTGTTTCTCGATCTCATCCAGGAGGGAAATCTTGGCCTGATCAAGGCTGTGGAGAAGTTCGATTACAATAAGGGATATAAATTCAGCACGTATGCCACATGGTGGATTCGCCAGGCTATAACTCGTGCGATTGCGGATCAGGCGCGCACTATCCGTATCCCGGTGCACATGGTGGAAACCATCAACAAGCTCATTCGCGTTTCCCGTCAGCTTCTGCAGCTGTTGGGCAGGGAGCCGACTCCGGAAGAGATTGCGAAGGAGATGGATATCAGTGTGGAGCGTGTGCGGGAAATCATGAAGATTGCCCAGGAACCCGT
>DFES01000149.1 GCA_002369175.1 Selenomonadaceae bacterium UBA3796 | reverse complement strand
AGACCTGATGGACTTTCTTTCCTTCACGCTTTCCATGGGGGAGAACCGGGCAGAAATGCCCTATATTCCCCTTTACATGGATGCCTTGCTCTCTCAGGACATTGACTTCCAGTTTACCGATAATGACCTGTATGTGAACGGCAAGCGGGTAGCAATCCTGACGCTTCCCTCCCTGCCCGATGCCTCGGAACTCATCCACCATGTGGGGAAGATTCCCTTCCGCTATGTGCGTCGGATGCTCTTTTTCAGCGAGGCCGAGACAAAAACGGAGCTAAAGAGATACGCTGGGAAATGGTGTCCCTTGCGGAAAACCATGCGGGAACGGATTCTGGAGGGGATTCCATCGGAACTCAATGGCTACTGCTACAACGGCTTTCTTTTCCATCTGGAGGAATCCATGGACGAGGAATTCTGCGACGATGTGCGGGATTTCCTCACGGAGCGCCAGCTCCCCTTCCTTTTTGAGACCTTCAATCTCAAGGATATTTGGTGGGGGAGCCTTCCCGGCATGTATCTTGCCAATATCACGCCGCCTCTTTTAGGGCTTCCCTCCGTGGAGAGTATGCTTTGCCACAGGGAGGCGGTACGGGAAGGAGAGCGGCAGCACCGGTTCAAGCATCTTCTGGATGCCATGGAGCAGGACAAGCCAGACAAGAAGGGAGCAGATCTCGAATATGTATCAGACGGATCAATTTCGTCGTAAGAAAAACTATCTCAAATACACCCTGCCCTATGCCCGGATCATTCACGACCCGGCCATTGTGCTGAACAAGGACGGTTCGCTTCAGACCACATGGATGTACCGGGGTCCCGACCTTAACTCGGCCATCAAAGAGCAACTGGCCATTATGACCCAGCAACTCAATACTTCCTTTCAAGGCTTGGATACGGGCTGGGTGCTTTATTTCGAGGCACAGCGGACACCCTCCACTTCTTACGCCAAGGATGTTTACTTTCCTGATGCGATTACCAAGGCCATGGATGAGGAGCGAAAGGCGTTTTTCGCCAACGGGCAGCATTTCGAGTCCAACTACTACGCCACGGCCTATTGGATGCCACCCAATGACCAGGAGGGGAGAATCCGGGAACTGGTGGTGGAGGGTGCCAAGCGGAAGGAGATTTCGGCGGAGGACAACATCGAAGCCTTTGCCGCTGTAGTGGACAAGCTCATGGGGATTTTTGCCTCTCTGCGGATTCCAGCGCATTTCCTGAATCAGGATGAAATGCTCACCTATCTTCATTCCTGCGTCTCGGACAGCGCAAGACCCTTAATCATGCCAGCACATCCCCTGCTTCTCGACCATTACCTGAGCGACGCACCTTTGAACGGCGGCATGGAGCCGAGGCTGGGAAAGAAATACGCCCGTATGATTACCCCCATCGGCTATCTGGGAACTTCGGTGTTCGGCATGTTCGACCGGCTCAATCAGCTGGATTTTTCCTACCGTTGGATGACCCGGTTCTACTGCTTGTCGAAACAGGATTCCATCGAGGAGCTGACTCGCATCAAGAAGGGATGGTACGGCAAGACCAAGCCTCTCTCCGTCATGTTGAAGGAATTGCTCCTCGACCGGGAGTCCCCGGAAAACCTGAACGAGAACGCCCTGATGAAGTTCGACGAGGCCAAGGATGCCATTACCTCCGTGGAGGCGGATATTACCCGTTACGGCTATTATTCCACGGTCATCGTGGTCATGGACGAGGACATGGAGGCGGTGTCCACCAAGGCGCAGCTGGTGGAGCAGACTCTCATCAATCTGGGCTTCCGCGCTAAGGTGGAAAACCTCAACTCCATTGACGCATGGATGGGGAGCCTGCCGGGGAACGTGGGGCATTTCATTCGCCGTCCCATGGCTTCCTGCGCCAATCTTGTCCACATGATGCCCATTTCGGACATCTGGGCAGGGGAGCCAAGGAACAAGCATTTGCAGGGGCCGCCTCTCATCTATACCCAGACGGCAGGGAATACTCCCTTTAGGCTTTCGCTCCATGTAGGGGATGTTGGCCATACTTTGGTGGTAGGTCCCACCGGCGCAGGGAAAAGCGTTCAGCTCAACATCATCGCCGCCAGTTTCCGAAAGTACAAGGATTCTCGGGTGTTCATCTTCGACAAGGGTGCCTCTTCCATGGTGCTGACGGCAGGAGTAGGAGGCAAGTTCTTCGACCTTGGCAACGAGGCGCAGCATCTGTCCTTCCAGCCTTTGGCGCACATCGACGATGACAAGGAAAAACAGTGGGCGCAGGAATGGCTGGCGGATTTTATCCGGCAGGAGAATATCACGGTCACGCCGGAGCACAAGAAACTTCTCTGGGACGCTTTGGGGACGGTGGCTTCCTACAAGGACAAGAAGTTTCGCCGCATGACCAACTTCGTCAATGCCGTCCAGTCCACGGAACTCAAGACGGCTCTCCAGCCCTTGACCCTCTCCGGAGCCTACGGGGAGATTTTCGATGCGGATGTGGACAGCCTGAAGTTATCTTCGTGGCAGTCCTTTGAAATGGAAAAGCTCATGTCCACTCCTGCCATTGTGGGCCCTACCCTCATGTATATCTTCCATCGCATCGAGCAGAGCCTCACGGGAGCGCCAACGCTCATCGTGTTGGATGAATGTTGGGTCTTCTTCGATAATGAGCAGTTTGCCCAGAAAATCCGGGAGTGGCTGAAGGTGCTCCGCAAGGCCAATGCTTCGGTGGTGTTCGCCACCCAGTCCCTGACGGACATCGTGGAAAGCCCGATATTTTCCACGGTGCTGGAATCCTGCCCCAGCCAGATTTTTCTCCCCAATGACAAAGCCTTGGAGGACTCCCTCAAGGAAAAGTATTTCATGTTCGGCTTGAATCAGCGGCAAGTGGAGATTATTGCCGGAGCCGTGCGGAAGAAGCAGTATTACTACGTTTCGCCCTTGGGCTGCCGCCTCTACGACCTTGCCTTGGAGCATTGTCCTTTGTCCTTGGCCTATGTGGCAGTGAACAAGGCGGATAACCGCAAGGCAAGCGACATTCTGGCAGAATACGGGCAGGGGGAGTTCAACCGGCATTGGCTGGAGTATAGGAATGTGTCCCTGCCGGAAGTGGAAACGGAAAGGAAGCGGTTCTTTTGATAACAGCCTTTTTGGTGCTGGTCATGTTTGCCATCGCCTACCGCCTGAACCGGGATGAGAACATCATCGTGGATCTGCGGGAGCGGGTGGAGCGTTTGGAGCAGACACAGATAGAAAGCGAGGGACAGGACGATGGCAACACTTGATGAAGCAGAAACGAAAATCGAATATCCCGATAAAGCCAGGGAAGGATTATGCGGCATGGCATTTCCTGCCTATGATGGCAAGTTTTATGTTCCCGAGGGTTTTGAGGACATTTCCTTTGCCAATGATTGGGTTTCCTGTCCCACCATTATGGATAAGGATGCCGTCCTTGTGATACGGCAGGACTATGCCGACCCTGCCCGGCGCGTGATGGACGGCAAACGCTATCGGGTGGATGTGTGCCGGGAAGAACTCTTGGATGCGGGATATGAGGGGGTGCAGCCCCTGTTTGCCACGGATCGTTTTGATGAGGCGCTGGCCTTTGCCAAAGAGAAAATTCCGGAACTGAAGGACTCTATCGAGGAATACATTGCCGAGGAACGGCGGGAGAAAATCCTTTCCTACAGCAATCCCAAAACGAGAAATGCCTATGATGATTTCTACGCCAAGTCCCACGCCGTAGCCATGGATTGGATGACCGATCAGTCAATCTACCTCCATCGGGATGAGCCAACCATGGAGGCGGCGGCCATGATGCTTTTGGAGAAAAAGTACAGCAAGGGTACCATTTTCCGTGTCTTTCGTGACTGTTCGCCTCTCACTACCTATCCCGGCGAGGAGGACGCATTGGCAAAGCAGATTCTGGAGACCGTGGAAAAGAACGTGGAGAAATATGTGACAAGAAAATTTATGGCGCATATAGCCAAGCAGAACGAGGTGGCGAGGTGACTCGTCATAGTCCGAGCAGGTTTCATCGGAAACGACTCTGCCTTATGGCACATTGTCACCGGGCATGGACTAAAAACTTCATTCCAATCATTCTTCTGATACTTCTTCAATGGCCGGTTCTGCTCTGGGGGAGCTATCACCGGTATCTTTGGACGCATATCGGTGTGATGGTCTTGGATTCCTTTCTGGTAATTGCCGGATGTTTTTACTTTATGGCCATGACAGAAGCCCTGCCGTGGAAGGCATGGCGGCAGAGGCTCTTTGCTTCTTCTTTGCTGGTCTCGGCTATTCTGTTCACACTGGAAATTTTCGCTGTTTGGCAATATGGGACGCTGTTCGGCGAGGGCTTGATGACTGTCATACTGGAAACCAATCCCGCCGAAGCGGAGGAATATCTTCGCTCTGTCCGGCATTCTGTGCTGACGCTGTTGGGGTTGCTCCTGATATTGAGCATGACTGCCTGCCGACTGCATAAACTATGGCAAAAGCGGCACAGACGGCTTTCCCGCAAGGTGCTTGTCCTCATCCAGCCGGAGGTGATTGGGATTTTTCTGGCAGTTCTCTATATCCGTCCCATCGGCGGGGAGGCACCCTTTGATTTGCCTATCACGCAAATCGCTTCCGCTTCCATCAGGACTTGGGAGGATATGGGGCATTATGAGGAAATACGGCAGAATTTGTCCGGCGAAGTCCATCTGCTACGGAACGAAAGCAAGATTCCCTACGTGGTGCTGATTCTGGGGGAATCCACCCAGAGAGATCTCATGCACCTTTATGGCTATCCCCTGCCCAACACGCCGCATTTGGACACGTTGACAGAGAAGGGAGAACTGGCGGTTTTTCGGGATGTTATCAGTGCCAAGCAAGGCACGGTACTGTCCCTGCGGGAGATTTTCACCTTCCATGACGCAGAGTCCGGCAGGGAGTGGTATCAATGCAACAATCTTTTGGATGTGCTGCGGGTGTCTGGGTACAAAACATGGTGGCTCTCCAATCAGGACAGTTTCGGCGTATGGGGAAATACGGGGGCGCTTCTTGCCAACCGTGCCAATGACAGGGCTTTCACCCAGCACCGGGCATCCCAGGACGATTTTGGCTTGCCGGATGAGGCGCTTCTTCCTTTGCTGGACGATGCTCTTGCCGTGGATAGCAGCGACAAGAACTTTTTCGTCCTGCACCTGATGGGTTGCCATGTTCTCTATGAACTTCGCTATCCCGAAAATTTTAAGCGATTCACGGCGCAGGACGTGGATGGTGATTTGCCTTCCGATTGGAAAGAGGATATGGCCGCCTATGCCAATGCCGTTTTATATAACGATTTCATCGTGTCCAGTATGATCGACCGTTTCCGGGACAGGGACGCTGTGGTGATTTATATTTCCGACCACGGGGAAAATGTCCACGATGAAGGATCTGCCCTTGTCGGCCATGCCTACGGCGCACCGAACCGGTATCTCTATGAAATCCCCATGGTGGTGTGGGCTTCCGATACCTTCCGGCAGAATCACTCTGAAAAATGGAACGCCATCCAAGGCGCAGTCTTCCGTCCCTTCATGACGGATGACCTGATACATGCCCTGCTGGGGCTGATGGACATTCAGACGGAGGAATACGAGACCAGAAAAAATCTTTTTGCACCGGAGTTTGATGTGGGACGCAAGCGGCTGGTTTCTGGTAGGGATTATGACAGGGAACTGCGCCATGGAAAGATAGATGAGTGAACAAAAATATTTTATCGAATGGAGGAGAGCAATATGTCATGGATTCGGAAAACAGCCATTGCCACGGGTGTCGTGGTGGGAATTACCGCCGGTACGGTGGGAATGCTCA
>DFES01000079.1 GCA_002369175.1 Selenomonadaceae bacterium UBA3796 | reverse complement strand
GTCCTTTCCGGGATGCGGCGGACAGTGCTCCCCAGTTTGGAGACCGCCGCCAGTATCAGATGGATCCGGCCAATCTCCGTGAAGCACTCAAGGAAGTGGATCTTGATGTGGCGGAGGGGGCGGACATCATTATGGTGAAGCCGGCGCTTGCCTATCTCGATGTGGTGCGGCAAGTGCGTGATCACATCCATCATCCCGTGGCGGTCTATAATGTCAGCGGCGAGTATGCCATGGTGAAAGCGGCGGCTCGGAACGGATGGATCGATGAGAAGCGCATTGTGCTGGAAACGCTCACGGGCATGAAACGAGCGGGGGCGGATATCATCATTACCTATCATGCCATGGATGCCGCAAGATGGCTGGAGAATCTATGATATGGGGGCGGAATGAGTAGATGCTGAATTTGGAGAAATCTGCTGCGGCTTTTGCCGAGGCGAAGACACTTATGCCGGGAGGCGTGAACAGTCCGGTACGTTCCTATGCCAGTGTAGGATCAACGCCGCCTTTTATCGGGCGGGCAGAGGGCTCAAAGATTTACGATATCGACGGCAATGGGTACATTGACTACGTTGGCTCATGGGGGCCAATGGTGGTGGGGCATGCTCATCCACGTGTCGTAAAGGCTCTTCAGGAGGCAGCGGCACGGGGAACGAGTTATGGTGCTCCTACGCTCATCGAGTCGGAGCTGGCAAAGCTCATTATGCAGGTATATCCTTCCATGGAGAGAATCCGCATGGTGAATTCCGGTACGGAGGCTACCATGAGCGCGTTGCGCCTTGCCCGGGGATATACGGGGCGCGAGAAAATCGTGAAGTTCATCGGCTGCTACCATGGGCACAGTGACAGCCTTCTCGTGAATGCCGGCTCCGGCATGGCGACCTTCGGGACTCCGAGTTCGCCTGGGGTTACCCGGGGGACGGCAGCAGACACCATTGCAGTTCCCTACAACGACGAGGCAGCGATTGAATCTGTGATGGAGCGGTGCGGAAGCGAGGTTGCCGCAGTTATCGTGGAGCCTGTGGCGGGAAATATGGGACTGGTTCTGCCAAGACAGGGTTACCTTCGCAGACTCAGGGAACTCACGGAGGAACATGGCGCACTGCTCATTTTTGATGAGGTCATGTGCGGCTTCCGTGCTTCCCTGGGCGGAGCACAGGCAGCTTACGGCATTACACCGGATCTCACTTGTCTCGGCAAAATCATCGGGGGCGGTCTTCCTGTGGCAGCTTATGGCGGACGCAGGGACATCATGCAGAGGATCTCGCCGGAAGGTCCGGTTTATCAGGCGGGAACCCTTTCGGGGAACCCGCTTGCCATGACTGCCGGACTGGAGACCCTTCGCATCATCACGGAGGAACCGGAGGAGGGTGAGGCGGACTACAGCCGCCAGCTCACCATCCGGACGAAGAAGCTTCTTCTTGGCTGGCAGGAAAAGGCAAAGAAAGCAGGCGTTGTTATTCAGGCACATCAAGCCGGCTCTATGTTCGGTATTTTCTTTCATGAACACGAGGTTTGGAATTATGATGACGCTTCGGCATCGGATCAGGAAGCATTCAAGGTCTGGTTCCATGCCATGCTGGAACAGGGCATCTATCTTGCTCCATCCCAGTTCGAAACCCTGTTCCTCTCAGGCGCCCATACGGATGAGGATGTAGAGAGAACCATTGAGGCGGCGGAACAGGGCTTCAAGGCTGTGGCAGAGATGGGGAAATGATGTGTGCCGGCAAAAAAGGCTTAAGGAAATTCCATGAAATTACGATAAATTAGGTGAACACGAGGAAGTGCCAGGGATTGGAAACGAAGGGGAAAATGGATTTTCCACTATAGCAAGCATGGCGTATGCGTGACAGTGTGGCGTGCGCATAGATTCAGAAGGAGATGTGATTTATTATGATGCGTTCCATGTTTTCCGGCGTTTCCGGTATTAAGAGCCATCAGACGAAAATGGATGTTGTAGGCAACAATATAGCCAATGTAAATACCACCGGTTTCAAATCCGGGCGCGCGACCTTTTCCGACATGATGTCCCAGACCTTGAATGCAGCGGCAGCTCCCCAGGGAACCAGCCGTGGCGGTGTGAATGCGAAGCAGATCGGTCTCGGCGTGGGCGTGGGAGCGATTGACCTGCTCTTTACGGATGGCTCTGTGCAGTCCACGGGAAAAAACACGGATCTCGCACTTTCCGGAAACGGCCTTTTTGTGCTGAAACAGGGAAATGAGACATATTATACCCGCAATGGCGCTTTTGAGTTCGATGCGGACGGCAATTATGTCATGCCGGGGAACGGAATGTTTGTCCAGGGCTGGACAGAGCAGCTGAACGCAGCCGGGGAGAACGCAGCTACATCGGAAGACAAGACGGTGACTTCCATCAATACGAATTCCGCTCCGGGGATCATCAACATCAAGGCAGGAAAGTCCATGTCACCGGCTGTGACGACGAAAGCGGGTTACACGGGGAATATGAATTCCGGTACGGATCTTGGACAGACGGTAACCACCACGATTACGGTGTACGATGACCAGGGCTTTTCCTATGCGGTTCCCGTGGTATTCCAAAAACTGGCTACAGATGGCACACAGGTGATGACCCCTACCAGTGCAAATACCTGGACCATGGGCTTCGTGGATCCATATGTAGCCGGCACGACGGCGCAGGTGGTTGTTTCCGGCACGACAACTGTGGTGACGCTTGCCAGTACCAGCGTGAATATTTATGACCCCAACTGGAGCGGCCCTCCCACAGCCTTGGATCCCGCCTCCAATCATATCATTGCTACGGTCAGCATGACCTCGACGGCAATTCTGACCTTTGGAGAAAACGGCTCCCTTGAAGCCCCGGGCTCTACCGATATGCCGGAAATCCATTTGTCTCCGACCTCGGCCAGAAGCTCGGCTCTTACATCGACAACGCCGACCCATGTGACGGTTGGTGTGGATCTGTCTGATCTGACACAATATGCGAATGAGACCACTGTGCACGGAGACACGGACGGATGGACTTCAGGAACACTGAAGAGTGTCACCATTGACAGTTCCGGGTTGATTACAGGTGTTTATACCAATGGCGTTCGACAATATGAAGGTCAGGTGGCTATCGCCCAGTTTACGAATGCCTCCGGTTTGGAGAAGGTGGGCAGCAGTCTCTATCAGGAATCCAACAACTCCGGAACAGCCAATGTCAAGACGGCAACGGCACTCGGTGTAACGATTACGGCATCGGCTCTTGAGATGTCCAATGTGGATATTGCCAACGAGTTCTCGGAGATGATCATCACCCAGCGCGGTTTCCAGTCGAATTCCAAGATCGTTACAGTCAGTGACGAGATGCTGGAGACAGTCATCAACATGAAGCGGTAAAAACAAGATAAAACGGCATAAGCGCCCGAAGGAATGCAGATGTGCTCCTTCGGGCGCTTATTTAGTAAAGTCGCTGATTTCTATTTCACGATGTGCTTGCCGCCATAATAACGGGGGCTCCAATACTCACTGGAGAGTTCATCGATGCGGATTCCCTTGCTGGAGGAGGCATGGATGAATTTTCCGTCCCCAAGGTAGAGACCGCAGTGGGACGCACCCGGTTCATAGGTGGAAAAGAAGACGAGATCGCCGGGCACCAGCTGCTTGACGCTCTTTGTGCTCTTTCCAAGGTGGTACTGGTCATCTGCCAGGCGGGGAATGGAGATGCCGGCTCTGGCGAAGATGTACTGAAGGTAGCCGGAGCAGTCGAAGCCCTTCGGTGTGGTTCCGCCGAAAGCATAGGGGGTGCCGATGTACTTTTTGGCTGTGGAGATGAGGCTGTCTGCCGTTTCCTTGTCCAAAATAAGAGTGTTGTAGGGAACAGAAATCCCCTTGAGGGGCTGGGAATGTGCCGAGGAGGATCCCCACGTTCGCTGTTTTGCATTTTTCAGGGCTCGCCAGGTGGTATTCGTCACGATGCCTGTGATCTTGATGTTCTGATCCCTCTGGAATTCCGTCACAGCACGTTCCGTTTCCGCTCCGAAAACGCCGTCGGTGGAAGTTATGTCGTAGCCGATGCTTTTCAGCTTTTGCTGGAGCAGGAGGACATTGCGGCCGTGGGAATTGAGCTTTAGTGTCGGTGACGCAACAGCGGTGGAGGACAAGAGCAGCAGGACGAGGCCTGCTGTGATGCAGGTGCGGGCATGGGAGAATTTCATCAGCAGCGACTTCCTTTCCCTCAAACGTTTTTTCAGAGTCTTTCAGCTTCTTTTCATATCTTTTCAAATTATACCAAAAGAGAAAGGGCTTGTCATGCGAACATCACTCGAACAGGAAGGAAAATTTTCGTCCGGGTGTGATGTAGTCCAGGAGGAATGTCTCGTCCTTCGAAACGCGGGCAACGACATTGATCCGGGGGTCTGCTGGTTGAGGGGTCTTTATGATTTCCAGTTCTCCCATGTAGCGCAGATAGTTCTCGTTGTCGATAGTAATGTCGCCCGGTCTGCGTTCCACGGTATTTTCGGGGAAGATGGGTCCGGAGACGAGTCCCCTGCTTTCCTGCGCACGGATGGCATCCCTCGCTTCGTCTATCCGGGAGGTGAATGCGTGTTTCAATAGTTCCTGCTGTACCGGATCCCGGGTGAGCATCACGGCCCGCACATGGATCTGATCTGCGCGGAGACCGGCCAGAGCCTCCAGTTCCTTCTCCTCCGGCAGGCTGTCGCCCAGGAATACAGAATCGATGCCAAGGGCTACCAGATGACGGGCGGAGAGGAGAGGCGAAATTTCCCGATGGTCTTCCAGTGTCGGAAGACCATCATAGAGGGGGCCTCGTTTTTTCTTCCTGCAGGGAATGAAGGCGCCAACCCGGATGCCTGCCTTGTGCAGCATGATGGTTTTGCGAACAAGCGTCTCTTCGCCGAGACCGGTGCCGGGACGCGGATAAAAGTTATGCAGGGAGTCAATATTTTGGAGATTTGCTTTTTCTTCCATGAGAGCTGTGAGGATTTTTCCGGTCATGGTGGAGGCATTGAGTTGGATCTTCATGCCGAGCTTATTATGGCTGAGCCTTGCTATTTCCTTAGGCGCGTAGCCGTAATCCAGACGAAGGGTTGTGATGCCGAGCATGCGGAAGGAGGAGAGGTTGAATTCCTTCATGCCCAAAATGTCCAGCGTCCTGGGCGAAATGTCGGATATGATTTCCATTTGATGTTTCTGTGCTGTTTTGAGCAGGAGCCCGATATCCTTCTTCAGGGCATCTCTGTCGGTTTCCGGTATGTGAAGGGAGGTAAAAAGGCGGTTGATGCCATGGGAAGCGGCACGTTCGATGAGTCCGAGGTTTTCCTCCAGGGTGTTGTCCATGCCGGGATAGATGGAAATACCATTGTTCAAGGAAAGCACTCCCTTCCTAGTTTCAATGCCGGGGCGAGGCGCCCTTCTGCCTGCTCCAGCCTTTTTTTCCCTTCCTTGGGGGAGAGTCCCGTGAGGAGGAGGAGGATTGCGAGTTTTGCCTGTCCGTCGGATTTTCGAAGCGCTTCGATGCTTTCCTCCCGACTGCAGCCGGTGGCCTCCATGACAATGCGGCGGGCTCTCTCCTCCAGCTTCTTGTTGGAGGCTTTTACGTCTACCATGAGATTTCCGTATACTTTTCCGAGTTTGATCATGACGCCGGTGGAGAGCATGTTGAGAACCATTTTCTGGGCTGTTCCGGCCTTCATGCGGGTGGATCCTGTGACAACCTCCGGACCCGTGACGGGGGTGAGCGTGATATCCGCATATTCGGCAAGAGCTGGACGGGAAGAACAGGCCAGTGCAATGGTGGCTGCCCGGAGCCGTCTTGCATACTGCATTCCGCCGATTACGTACGGTGTGCGTCCCGAAGCTGCGATGCCCACCAGAACATCCAGGGCTGTAAAAGCATGTTCCTTCAGATCCTTTTCCGCGAGACTAGGATCATCCTCCGCTCCTTCCTGGGCGCGAAAGATGGCAGGAGTACCGCCCGCAATGATTCCCTGTACCAGTTCCGGCGAAGTTCCGTAAGTGGGAGGGCATTCCACGGCATCGAGGATGCCAAGGCGGCCGGAAGTTCCGGCACCGATATAGAAGAGGCGCCCTCCGCGACCAAGTCTGGAGGTGATGAGCTCCACGGCTTTGGCGATGTCGGGCAGGATTTTCTCCACGGCAAGAGGGATGGTCTTGTCCTCCTTGTTGATGACCCGCAGTATATCGATGGTTTCCAGTTCGTCGATATGCTGGCTTTGGGGATTTCGCTGCTCGGTGGACAGTTGGGAAAGATCAATCATGTTTTCAGCTCCTAAAATCGACATCGCGTGGAGTGGTGTTTTGTTACTTGTTCACAAGCTCCCACGTTCCATCCTCTTTTCTGGAAACGCTGCTCGCGGTGCCATTGCTATCGACGAATGTATTCATGCTGGAGGTGGACCAGTTCGGAAGGATGAGCGAATTCCCTTCACTGAAGTCAAGTGTGAGAGTTCCTTCCGATACGGACACCGAAGCGGGCTTTGTGTTTTCCAGGAACACCACCCGGTCTGCAGCATCAGAGCCCTGGATGTAGTCTATTCCTTGGCCGTCCCCGTACAGAAAGGCATCACTGTCGCTTCCTCCGTACATGGTATCACTTGCCGACCCGGTGCCGCCCCAAAGGGAGGAACCCTGATTTCCTGCGTGGATGGTATCTGAATACTCGCTTCCGGCGATTACCTCAAACCCCGTAAGGGAGCGACCGTCGATGTTTCGCGTCGTTCTGCTCACAAAGGCATGGGCAAGCCCGTTCACGTTCGGCGCAGCAACATCAATGATGCGTTCTGCACAATTTTCCAGAAGCAGGGATCCGTCGTCAAGACACAGACGCAGATTTGAGCCTGAAACTTCAACGCCCTCCACCGTTCCTTTGTAGATGTTCACAACATCTCCTGGATGATAGCCCCGCACAATGTCGCTACCCTCTCCGCTTCCAAAGAAGAAATCATTATGGCCGTTGCCGCCCGAAAGGGTATCACAGGCAGCTCCGTCGCCACCCCACAAGGAGGCGCTGCCGTTTCCTGCAGTGATGAGGTTCTCCGCTCCGTTTCCTGCAAGGATCATCATGCCGTTTGAGGTGGAGGCATCGATATTGGTCACCGTGGGAACGAATGTTCCATTGCGCCCGTCCAGCCATGCTTCACCGCTGATACCGGGATTTACTATCAGTGTCGTGTAGCCCAGATCATAGTGTGCTTCCGGTATCTCGCGGAAGGTGGAGGTTTGGCTGGAAAAGACAGAACCGCCTCGATTGGCCAGATATCGCAGTGCGAGATATCCCGCTGCATATTCTGCATCAAAGGCGCTGCCATCGCTGATATGATTGACATTCAGCGCAATTCTGAGCGCTCCTTCATCGGATGCCAGTGTACGAATCGTGGAGGTGCGCACATCGTCAACGCCGTGCACCACTTCCGCGATTCCTTCTGTGAAGAAGGAGGGAAGTGCCTGAGGATAACTGATATTGGCAGCCATGACTCCGTGAACCAGTTCATGGGCAATGGTGCGATCCAGATATATCCATCCGGCAGAAGAGGACACGCCATTGAAATCCGTACCGCTGATATCTCCATAGTAGGCCATGTTGATATTGAGAGCAAGGCTGTTTGCTTCGCCCCTTTCATTGACACCATAGGAAACATAGGCCAGTCTCCCGTTTTGTCCCTCGTCTACAAAATTTACAGTCATATCGTGTACGGTGGTTCCTGCTTCTGCAAAATTCATACCGTAGGAGGATTCTATGAGCTGGAGGCTTTGAGGAATCCACCAGCTGTTCAGTCCGCAGATCACACGTGCCTGTGCAGTATCTGCAGCACCGGGCCAGTGAACGGAGAGATTGTGGAAAGATGAAGTATCGCTTGTGGGATACGTGGGCTCTGTGGCCTCCAGTATGACCGTTGAGGCAGTCTTTTCCGTGCCGTTCCCTGCGTCGCTTCCTGTGATTGCTCCTGTGTCTGCATTGTTCAGAATGACGCTTGAAATATCCAGCAGAAACTCATCGGGAGATTTGCCGTTGAGAGCGTAGTGACGCAGTTCCAACGCAAAGGCATCTGCCCACTCCGCAGCGCTGGAAAAATTCGAGATAGAGCGCACTGCCTCGTCCAAGGCGGACACCCCTGTGGCGGATGTGCCGTCCAGTGTACCCATAAAGGTTCTCATTCGGTCCTGTGCAATTCCCATATGAACAACACCTTTCTCATAAAATTCTTCAAAAGAACTTCGACACCCATAAAAATTCGGCATCCATGGAGAAAATCCTGCCATGGATGCCGTTTCAAGAGAGAATCCCTGTAAAATATGGAAGTTAGCTGAGGAGGGACTGGCCGAAAAAGACGATGAGTCCCATGGTGATGATAAAGGGAATGTAGATTTTCACTGCGAATTTCAGAAGTTGGCTGTCGGCACCGGCCACACCGATGGAAGCAACTCCGATGGCTATGCTCTGGGGGGATATCATCTTGCCGGCGCAGGCCCCTGTGGCATTGGCTGCGGCTACCCACGCTTCCACCATGGCATTGGCTCCAATGGCACTGGCAGCATCTGTCTGGAGTTTTCCGAAGAGAACGCAGCTCGAGGTTGCAGATCCCGTGATGAAAGTGCCGATGGAGCCGATGAAGGCAGCGATGGCAGGATATCCCGTTCCTGTGGCAGCAACGGCAGTTTCCGCAATCTGGCTGGTCATGCCGCTGTATCCCATGACCTTTGCCGTGGCGATGACAGCTATGATGGTGATGATGGTGAAGCGCAGATTGGTGATGGTGCGCTTCAAGACACCAAGCATCTCTCCCAGGGAAGCTTTTTGAACCGTTCCGCCGATGAAAGCGGCAAGGAGAATGAGAATACCGGGAGTTGCCACCCAGGTAAATGTGTACGGAGCACCGCCGACACCATCATAGATGAGAACAGAGGTCTTGATGAGATGAAGGGGATCGTGGATTGCGGGGATGAGTTTTGAGGTGAAGAGAAGAAAGAGGAAGATGAGAACAAAAGGAAGGCATGCAATAAATCCCTCCTTGGCTGATACATGATGATCCGCTTCCATGGATTCCTGCATAGCGTATTCCCCGTCATGGAGCGGCTTGATCTCCGCGCAGGCGACAATGGCAGCCATGGCTCCGATGGAACCTGCCACCACAGCGAGTTCAGGCCCCATATGGGAAGCTACGATGAGTTCGGGAATCAAAAAGCCCAGCGAGGCGCCAAGACAGGTGGGAACCATGTGCTTGAGCGCCTTGAGGGAATTTCCTGCAACAATGACCATGAGGAAAGGGCAAAGAAAAGCAAGGGGAGCCAGCTGCAGGCAGGTGTAAGTTGCCAGCTGCATGGCATCAATGCCCGTGACGCTGCCGAGAGTCACAAGGGGGATGCCGATAGATCCGTAAGCTGTGGGGACGGAATTCGCGATAAGGCAGACAGCAACAGAGAGAATCGGGTTCACGCCGATACCGGCCAGCATGCTGGCCGGTATCGCAATGGCTGTGCCAAATCCAGCCATGCCTTCTAGAAAACCGCCGAATCCCCAGCCGATGAGAAGGATTAGGACACGCCGGTCAGAACTCACGGAAGTCAACATCTTCTTGATGATATCCATGCCCTTGGTATGGACGGAAAGATTGTAGGTGAAAATCGCAGCGATGATGACGAGAAGGATTGGCCAGCAGGCCAGAGCCACACCTTCCAATGTTGCCTGTACGGCATGGGGAATCGTCATGTCATTGACGAAGATGCCGGCGGCAAGCGCTATGAGAAGAGCCAGCGGACAGGCTTTCCATGCGGCCATTTTCAGAATGGAAAGCGCAACGACCAGCCAGAGAATGGGCGATAATGCGATGAGAAACATTGAAGCATGCCTCCTTAATAGATTTGCTCGATGTCATCAAAGCCGTTTTTCGCAAGCGCCTTCAGGATACGGCTGATATGCTCCTGGTTATGGGTTTCCACCGTGACTTCCAGGATGACTTTCTTGAAGCTGTCCGTGACTTTCGCCTGGTTATGATCCAGTTTAATGACATTTGCGTTTTCATCGGCAAGGATCTGGGATACTTTCAGGAGCTGTCCCGGCTTATCGGGAAGCTGCACGGAAAAGCAGAATTCCCGCCCTCGGGCAATGAGCGCCTTGTTGATAAGGGCAGAGATGGTGGAGATGTCGATGTTGCCGCCGCTGACGATGGCAACGACTTTTTTCCCCTTGAAGGGGAGCTTGGCGAGAGCGGCAAGGGATAGGACGCCTGCGCCTTCTCCGATGAGTTTATGTTTTTCGATGAGGGAGAGGAGGGAGCCCATGATTTCCATTTCAGAAACGGTGATGATCTCATCCAGATATTTTTTGCAGAAGGCAAAGGTGAGGGTTCCCGCTGTTTTTACGGCGCAGCCGTCGGCTACGGTATCGGAAGATTTCAAGGTGGTTATTTTTCCGGAATCCAGCGCAGCTTTCATGCAGGCGGCATTTTCCGGCTCCACACCGATCACCCTGACACCGGGGTTCACGAGTTTTGTGGCAAGCGCGACGCCGGAGGCGAAGCCGCCTCCTCCGATGGGAACGAGAATGGCATCCACGTCCTTCAGCGCATCAATGATCTCAAGAGCCGTCGTTCCCTGTCCAAGGATAACCTCCAGATCATTGAATGGATGGATGTAGACATAGCCGTGTTTCTTCTGCAGGGTAAGGCTGTGGGCATAGGCGTCATCAAAGCTGTCGCCATGGAGAACCACCTCCGCTCCGTAAGCGCGTGTAGCTTCCACCTTCAGGATCGGTGTGGTGGCAGGCATGCAGATGACGGCTTTCACACCGAGTTTTTGCGCGGCAAAGGCTACGCCCTGGGCATGGTTTCCCGCGGAGGCGGTAATGACGCCCTTTGCCTGGTCCTCCTTGGTGAGCTGGCTGATGCGGTTGTAGGCGCCACGGAGTTTGAAAGCTCCCGTATGCTGCAGATTTTCCGGCTTGATGTACACTTCATTGCCGCAGGACTCTGAGAAGAAGTCGCTGTGGAGGAGGCTTGTTTTCACCGTAATACCTTCCAGCTGCTTGGCAGCGCGGTAAATATCTGCAATGGTGGTCGCTTCGGCAATTTCTTCCGGAGCTGGCGTGTTTTTCTTTTCTTCAGACATGAATTTCTTTTCCTCCTGAACCAACTAGGATAAATGTTTTTACAAGTGTATCATCATATTTCATGAAAGTGCAACCTTTTTATGAAGTTTTTTGTGAAGGAAGAGGATTTCCCACAGTTTTCACGAATATTATCTATGAGTAGCAATTGGGAAGCAGGGGGGATATCAATGGAGAAGCTTTCCCGTATATTGGTGCCGGTGGATGGCTCCCCCGGTTCGGATAAAGCTGTGGATATGGCAGTGGAACTTTCCGAGTCGTGTGGATCGGTACTGGATATTCTCTATGTTTCCTATTTCGACAGTGATACGGATGAAGTGGAGGATACGGACAGCTGGTTGCCGGAAATCGTTTCGGCTCCTGCGGGAGGACGGATCCGGGAAGTACTGGAGAGAGCCAGGAAGCGTATTCCTGAGGGAATTGAAGTGGAACTTCATAAGCGCACGGGCAATCCCGTTCGAAGAATCGTGGAATTTTCCAAGGAGCATGGAGATGAGACCATCGTGGTGGGCGGCAGAGGATTGGATGCCCTTCGCGGATTCCTTCTTGGCAGCGTGAGCCAGGAGGTCATGGAATCAGCTCCGGGAGCAGTGATCGTTGTAAAGTGAGGAGGTATATTATGGTCAAGGAAATTTTGGTTCCTGTGGATGGATCAGAAGGGTCGGATCGGGCGGTTGCCCAGGCAATCACCATGGCAGAGGTGTGCGATGCAAAGCTCAATTTCCTCTACGTGGCGAACATCAACCAGTTGGCGATCAATGCCTGCCTGTCGGATGCGATTCTTGAGGCAGTGACAAAGGCCGGAAATGTTATTTTGGATCGCGCAATGGCACTGGTTCCATCGGGAATAGAGAAGGAAGCTTTTTCCGAGACGGGATCCCCTGCTGTGGTTATTTTGGATTTTGCATCGAGCAACGATATGGATCTCATTGTCATGGGAAGCCGGGGGCTCGGCATCGTCAAAGGCGTGCTCCTGGGCAGCGTGAGCCAGTATATTGTTGAACAGGCGAAGTGCCCGGTTCTGGTAGTGAAATGAAAGTGATGTGATGAGGGGTAGCGTATATGGCGGAAAATATACTGGAATTTACATCGAAGGGCTTTTCCAAAGTGCTTTTCAGTGGCAGTGGAATTTCCGTGGATGCCTGTTTGGACAGGGCGGACGGCATACGAGTGCATGATGAGCGTCAGCAGGCACTGTTCCTGCTTTTGGAACAGACGGGGAGTGTACTGTTCTGCTTCGATGTGGAAGAGGACAGCTTGTACTATCTTGAAGTTCTGTCGGATGGAACGAAGCTGGAGCGCAAGATTTCGGATTTTGTCAAAGCGTTGCATGCAGCACGGGATTCCGTGGAGGCTGAGGGCCAGGTCTTTGCTCAGGCACTTCTGGAAGCAAGGGGAAAGAAGACCGGCGGAACAGTCAGGTACAGGGGCAAGGTTTTTTCCCAGACGGTCTGCTGGAACAAGGCGAGTTATCGTTCTCTTGCCAATGAGAAGGGGGAGGTTTACGCCATTGTTGGGTACAATGACGTTTTGGAAGAAGATTTTTCGGAATCCAATGAGGATCCGTCCAGAAGCATGGACAAGCTCTATGAGGGCGAGGCGCTGGCGCAGAGAGTGACGACACGCCTTCGGGGGTTGCAGATAGGGGAGAAGGGTGTTCTGTTCCTGTTTTCCATTCGTAATATTGCCGAGTCCCATGATCCGGCAGGGCGGATGACAAGTTTTTATCTGCGTGCCATTGTGGAGGCAATTCGTTCTGATTTTCGCGGGGAGGATATCATTGGAAAGGTTAGGGAGAATGTATTCCTCGTTTTTATCTGCGGAGAAACTTCCATTGATATCATCGAGCGACGTGCTCAGCGTATTCTGGATATCTGCCAGCGTGTTCCCATGACGGAGGGGAGCCCGACCCTGTGCAATGTAGGCGTTGCAGCCTCGAGTTCCGGACGTCAGCAGTTCGCTGTCATGCTCAAGCAGGCAGAAACCGCTCTGGCTTCAGCACAGGAGCGCGGCGACAATCAGTATCGGCTGTTTGAGGAAGAGAAATATTGAGGCGAAAGAATAAGCTCCGCCCCTGCAAACTGCGGGGGCGGAGCTTATTCTTTGTACTTTGGGACAATCTGTCCTTTTTGGCGCGTGGCGTTCATATCGATGATGCGTTGATTGCGGGATCCGCGAAATTTCAAGGTGAGATCCCGCTCTGCTTCGATGTATTCACCATCTACCAGAACATCAATCTCATTCAGCAAGGCACAAACATCCTCATCTTTCATGGCTCGAAGTTCCTCCAGTGTGTTGCCTGTATAGGACCACACACTGAGTCCCCTTGCATGGACGGCATTTGCGAGTTCCGCAAGAGGTCGGGGCTGGCAGAAAGGCTCTCCTCCACTGAAAGTGATACCGCTCAACAGAGGATTGGTGTCTATCTGCTTGAGGATATCTTCGGTATCGATGTCCCTGCCGCCGTGGAAAGGCTGGGTCTCCGGATTTTGGCAGCCGGAGCATCGCCGGGGACAGCCCTGCACGAAAACAGCGAAACGACAGCCATCGCCGTCCACAAAGGATTCCTCCACAATGCCGGCAATGCGGAGTCTCATCAGTTTACACCGTGTTTCACACGCTCATGTTCCTCTGCCTGCTTGGCATTGTTCCAGCGGTCGATGGTTCCCACAAGATATCCGGTAATGCGGCGGATGCGCTCGAATTTTTGGGGACGCAGGACATAGTGAAGCTCCACGTTGCCCCCTGCCGCCCCGGATATGGACAAACTGGTGAGTGGTTCCTGTGTCTGTCCTTTTACATAATCAATATAATGAATGATTTCCTGCTCGGACACATCGGGGATGCCCTGTACCTTCACATGGATGCCGTTCACGATCATGAGAATCACCTGTCCTTGTTTATTAATAGAATGCATGTTTACACATTTTCTGCATCGTTTCCTCGGGGAAACCTCATTATGATTATTATACTATATCTATGATGAGAAGGTCAATACTTACACAATATATAGTTTTATTCACAGGGAGAGGAGAGAAGTTTTCCACAAGGAATTATGTATAATTATACGTAATTATTGTATATTGTGTATGGGAAGTTGTTTCAGAAGACAAGATATTTCACAGGGAGGGCAAGGCTGAGGGAAAAAAGGATTGAATAATTTTTCCAGAGGAACTTCCACAAAAAAAGATATCCACAGAAATCGGTGTGTAATTCACAGGATTTCTGTGGATATGTTTACATTTACGCCAGTGCCTTATTTCGTAAAAAGAGGAACGGGGGAATCTGTTTGTTGGAGAACCGTGCGGATGGGGAAGGGAATGTTGATGTTTTCCTCACGGTAGCGTTTTGTGAGAGCCTTGATGAAATTATGCTTGAGGCGAGCCTGGTTGTCGAATCTGGTGGAGTAGAGAATGGCATCGAAGTTGATGCTGGATTCGGCAAAGGTGTGGAAAAGCACTTTCGGCGGATCCATGGCAATGTTTTCCATGCCATCGTTCGTGTTTTGCTGTTCCTCCATAACTTGCCGGGCCACTTCCAGAGTTACCTGCTCCACCAGATCCAAATCGCTGTTATAGGCCACTCCGATAGGAATCCTGATGGGGATATCCTCCTGGGGAAGGTTGTAGTTGGTGATGATGGTGCCGGCAAGGTTCTTGTTCGGGATGACGATGACATTTCCAAGGACGGGCTGTATCTTGGTGTAGCGCCAGGTGATGTCCGTGACGCATCCCTGTTCGCCGGTGCTCAGCATGATGAAGTCGTTGAGCCGGAGCTGTTTGGAGATGATAAGCTGGAGCCCGGAGAAGATGTTGGCGAGGGTTTCCTGCATACCGAGTGCCATCGCCATACCGCCGACACCCATGGCTGTGATGATGGGGGCGATGGAGATGCCGTAGTATTGCAGGACAATGATGATGCCCATGCCGTAAATGACAAAGGTCAGGATATTATTGAGAAGAGAGCTCTTCGGCAGATTCCCGTCGGAGTGTTCCGTGTAATAGTCCACCATGCCGGACAGGGTACGGGCTACGACGCGGGTAATCGTATAGGTGTTGATGGTGAAGAGAACGTAGGAGAAAATCTTTGTGAGGGTGGGGGTGATTTCAACGGTGTTTACGATCCAGTAGAGTCCCGCCACAAGGCAGAAAGATATGGGAACACCTTTCAACGCATGGATGAAGACATTTTTCAGGGTGATTTCATCCGATAGATGTTCACGGATGTGCCTGTTGATGAAACGGTTCGCAATCAGTCCGATGGTCAGGGCAGCAATCAGTATGCAGAAGGGAATGGTAAGGATCTGCAGATAGTGAGACCAGTCGATGTTTGATAAATTGATGTTTGTCAAAAAAAAACCTCCTTGTCAGGAACACCAGGAAATATAGGAATTCAGATCAGGGCTTTTCATGCCGAGTTCCGAGGCTTTCATGAGATGAGTTAGAGCCTGTTCCTTTTCTTTGCAGTGAAAGAGGCAGATGCCTGTATAATACCAGAATCCCGGCAGGGAAACCTTGCTTTCATCGGGGACATATCGGTAAAGCTCAAGCACTGTTGGCCAGTGTCCGTAATCGAAGAGCCTGACCGCTGTTTGCAGGATATTCTGCGGACCAAGATCCTTCGACAGGAGTCCAAGGCGATCCGTGATCTCTGAGGTGCAATAGGGAAGGAGCTCATCCAACAGGGCATGGTAGGCATCCGCATCCTCTGCGGGAAGCTCGGAAACTTTGCCGTGAAACCGATTGAGGCAGTCCTGGATCCCCTTGGGCAGGAGACTTATTTCCTCAGCGCATTCCGAAAAGTCCTCTGCCGACGCAGAGAGCAGGGCGATTACGAGATTTCTTCCTGCAGCTGCCGCGAAATGGACAGCATACGATCCCGTGCAACTGCTGTCGCGAAGAAAGGAAAGTGTTCTTCCTGCGTTTTTTGCCGCTTCCCAATAGGCTTTCCTTCCCATGAAAGATTCATAAGAATTTTCTTCGGGGCGCACGCAGTGCAGGTAGATTTCATCCCGAGGATGATGTTCCACGCATTTTGACAGAAAAGCGCCGTCCTTTTCCCATGTATACACACTGTCAAGCCAACAGATGGCGTCCTTGGGATTCTGTTCGGAAAGGAGATGGAGCAGATCCTTCAGCACATTTTCCGCATAGGGTCTTTTCTCCAGGGATTTTTTGTAGCATAGAATGGCCTCCTCTGTCCTGCCCTGCATGTCGAAGAGCTTTCCGAGGGCGGCGTGAACGACAGCCAGCTGATTGTGGATGGTTGATTCATAACGGCGCATGAAGTTCTTATCCTTTGCCTTTTCCAGGATCCGCAGAAGTTTCTGTTCCGCCGATATGAAATCACGGCGCTGAAGCGCCAGTTTGGCATCCTCCCAGAGGAAATCAGGGCAGTCCGGCAGATCTGCCAGTGCCGCATCAATGATGCCTTGCAGGACTGTGCTTGGCGCATTTCGCAGGCGTTCCGACTTTATCCAGATCCAATACTGCTTCACAAAGGTGCTTTCTGCGTCCTGCCCACGCGACTGGACGGCAAGCTTTGCATAATGGATGGCTTTGTCGTATTGCTGCAGGTTGAAATATGTAACGGAAAGGTAGGAATAATGTCGTGGTTCCTCGCCGCCGGATTTCCGGATGTCTGCCTGCAGAAGCTCCAGATTGCGCAGATTCTTTGCCCGGGTCAGATGGTAGGAATAGCCCGTATGATAAATGGTGAGCTCGGACATGGCAAAGCACACATTTCTTTTTCCGCGATAAATGATGTCCTCATGGATTCGCCCTTCGTAGCGCAGATGCCTGTCATTGCGGAAAATCCTGTTTTGCACAGCGGTGGTGTTGACTTCATCGTTGCGGTCGGTATCGATGTTGTAAAGAGGACTGCTGACCCCAATGATTTTTCGATTCCCATGGATGCGTTCCAGAAGAGGGCGCACTTTTGTGGGTTCGACGAAGTATTCGTCCGCATCGAGAAAGATGATCCAGTCCCCGGTGGCTTTGCTCAGGGCACAGTTTTTTGCCGCGGAAAAATCATTGCACCATTCAAAATAATACGTTGCTGCGCCTTCTTTCCGTGCCAGTTCCACTGTGCGGTCCTCTGAGCCTGTGTCGACGACGATGATTTCGTCTGCGATCTTCTTCACGCAGTCGAGCCAGCGAAGGATGTTATTCTCCTCGTTTTTGGTAATGACGCAAGCGGAGATTTTTATCATTGCAATCGCCCTTTCCCGCAAAATTAACAAATTGATTATAACGCAATTGTTCAGGTTTTGCCATAGGCAAAACATACCGATTGGCGTTTCGACAGGTTCATCCTGTCATAACGCAATTGCGACACGGAGTTAGTCCCCTGTGGGGATTCAGGTTTTGCCATAGGCAAAACGTTTTCCTTTATGGTACAATGAGAGCGGAGGTGGGGAAATGGCGAAGATACTTGTTACCGGAAACAGGTTGAGATTGCGGCAGGCAGAGGAATGTGATATAGCTTATATCATGGGACTGGAATATGAGCCGGAAAATCTGAAATTTATTGTGCCCTTTTCGGAGGAACTTCATCTTGCGGTTATCAGATCGCCGGAAGAAAGCATGGATATCATTGTTGAGGAAAAGGACTCAGGGGAGCCGGTGGGCTATCTATGGGTGTCCGGGCTCAAAAACACGTCCCATGAAATCGAGTGGACCCATGTCATCATCGGAAAGAAAGGGCGAGGGTACGGACATGAGGCGATGAAGCTCCTCAAGGCATGGACCTTCGATGTGCTGAAAGCTCACCGCGCATGGATGGACTGCAAGGATTACAATGCCAGAGCACTGCATCTCTACGAGTCTGAGGGCATGGTTCGTGAGGGTCTTATCCGCGAGACCATCCTGACGAACGGTGTCTATGAGAACCTTGTGATACTCGGCATTCTTGACCGGGAATACAGGGACAGGAAGGAACGGGGGATGGAGCATGCGGGGGAGCCGTGAATGACGAAGTTTCTGTTTGATCTGGACGGGACGATTACGAAGGTGGAGACCCTGCCTCTCATCGCAGATGCCTTTGCAATAGAAGGGGTTGAGCAGCTGACGCGGGAAACCATCGCAGGCAAGGTTCCCTTTGAAGAGTCCTTTATCCGGCGTGTGAATCTTTTGAAGAACCTGCCTGTGGACAGAGTTGCCGAACTTTTGGGGAAGGTGGAAATCTATCCGTTGATTGCGAAATTCATTCAGACCCATGAGGAAAACTGCTGTATTGTGACGGGGAATCTGTCATGCTGGGTGGAGCTTCTTGTCAGGAGGCTTTCCTGCAGATGCTATGCGTCGGAAGCCGTGGTGGAGGACAACCGCATCCGGAAATTGTCCCGGGTCTTGTGCAAGGAGCGTGTTGTGCATAAATTGCAGGAAGAGGGTCATACCGTGATTTTTATCGGGGATGGAGACAATGATGCCGAAGCGATGCGCCTGGCAGACTGGTCTGTCGCTGCTGCTCTTACGCACGTTCCTGCCGCCAGAGTCCTTTCTGTGGCAGATGTCGTGGCCTCAGATGAGGCGGTGCTGTGCCGGAGATTGAACGAATGGGTGTAAATTTTATCCTTTTCTTTTGAGGCTATGGAGGAAAACGGCTCTTTATGGCGAACTATATACGGTGATTGGAAGGGAATTTGACTGGAGGCGGTAGTTTTGGATAGAAAATTGAAATTGTTGATTTCGGATGATTCCAAGCTCTTGAGGAAGAAGCTTCGGGCAGAACTTGAGGAATTGGGTTGCGAGGTCATCGAGGCAGAGAATGGCAAGGAAGCCATCATGAAGGAAATGGAAGAGAACCCGGATGGCGTTATCTTGGATATTGTCATGCCTGAGGTGGGGGGGATTGAGGCACTGCAGGTCATTCGGGAGGTGAGCCCGGATGTTCCGGTGGTCATGCTTTCCTCAGCCGGCACACCCCAAAAACTCATGCAGACTTTGAAGATGGGGGCGATCGATTTCATTCAGAAGCCCTATACCAGTGAACAGATCAAGAGAGCCGTGGAGCAGATCCGCAAGAGGGTCAAGAAGAATGGATAGGCGATACCTTGCGCAGCGTCTCATGAATGAGGGACGGTTCTCGCGGGAGGAGATGGGGGAGCTTCTGCGAAAGCGGAGCTTTGAGGCTGTCGAAGAAGCAGCGGCTTCCCCGGATTGTGCGGATGAGCATCCTGTCATAACGGCGGTACGTCAGGCGGCAGGTGGGAATTTTTTGCTGGAAGCTGCGTCGTATAGCGAATATATGGAGCTTTTCATGGGGTTTCTTATGGACTTTTTGAAAGCACCGGCGGTGGTTGATTTGGAAGCCGTTCCCAAGCATGAGCAGAGCGATGTATTCAATGCGGTTTCCCAGCGCATGAGTGGCGATTTGAGCATTGTGAGCGGCATTCTGGCAGAGGATGCGCAGTTTCTTGAATTGGCATCCCGCTACAGCATGGAAAAGGTTTCCGGGCCGGAGGATGATCTGACGGTGGATAGCCTGGAAGAGTTCCTCAATGTCGTGAACGGTGTGTTCAGCCGCCAGATGGCGGAAAAGGGCGAGGAAATCGACCTGGAGGTTCCCCGTCGGGGGAGGCTCATGACACCGGAGGGGAATCAGCAGCTCATCCTTCGCGTTTACGTGGATTTCGGTGTGTTCTATGTGGTGCTGTCATCCGATGAATTCCTGTGAGAGGGGCAGTTTTCCTTCCCTTCTCACAGGAGAATATGTTTTGAAAAAAAGTGTTGACAGAAAGAGCGCAACGTGATATTATACTTCTTGTCGCAAGTGAGGTTGTTGCTTGCGGTGGGAATTGAATAGCTTTCTTGGTAGAGCATTGTGGAGAGTTGTCCGAGTGGTTGAAGGAGCACGATTGGAAATCGTGTGTGCGTTGATAGCGTACCGAGAGTTCGAATCTCTCACTCTCCGCCATTTTATGGGGATTGGGTGTTATTTGTAACGTTGCGTTATGAATAGCGCCTTTTATTTTGCCTACGGCAAAGCTTGAATCCCCGCAAGGGACTAACTTCGTGTCGCGATTGCGTTATGACAGAATAAATCTGTCGAAACGCTGATTAGAATGTTTTGCCTATGGCAAAACTTGAACAATTGCGTTATGACAGAATAAATCTGTCGAAACGCTGATTAAGAATGTTTTGCCTATAGCAAAACTTGAACAATTGCGTTATAATAATTAAGTAAGTTTTGATATGGAGTGTGAGTGAATCGTGCTGGATATGAAATTTGTCAGGGATCATCTTGATGAAGTTCGCCAGATGCTGGTGAACCGGAACAATCCTTTGAATCTGGATGATTTTGCTGAGTTGGAGAAAAAGCGCCGTGACATTCTTGCAGAGGTAGAGCAGCTCAAGAACAGACGCAATACGGTGTCGAAACAGATCAGCGTCATGAAGAAAAAGGGCGAAAATGCCGATGAGATCGTAGCTGAGATGCGGTCTGTCGGTGACAGGATCAGCGCATTGGATGGGGAACTCAAAGGAGTGGAGGAGGAGCTTCGCGATATTCTTCTTCACATCCCGAACATGCCGAAGGCGGATGTTCCCATCGGGAAGGATGATACGGAGAATCCGGAGGTGCGCAGATGGGGAACTCCCCGCGCGTTTGCTTTTGAACCTAAGGAACATTGGGATATCGGTGCGGAGCTCGATATCCTGGATGCGGATCGCGCAGCGAAGGTAACAGGTGCCCGATTTACATTCTACAAGGGCTTGGGGGCTCGTTTGGAGCGTGCCTGCATTAATTTCATGATGGATCTTCACGCAAACAAGCACGGCTATACGGAGATGCTGGCTCCCTACATTGCCAATAAGGACAGCATGATCGGTACAGGGCAGCTTCCCAAATTTGCCGAGGATATGTTTAAATTGGAAGGTCTGGATTATTATCTGGTGCCCACGGCAGAGGTGCCGACCACGAATTATCATCGGGACGAAATCCTTGATGGGGCAAAACTGCCGGAATACTACAGTGCCTATACTGCCTGTTTCCGGGCAGAGGCGGGAAGCGCCGGAAGGGATACCCGCGGACTTATCCGTCAGCATCAGTTCAACAAGGTTGAACTCATCAAGTTCGTGAAACCGGAAGATTCATGGGATGAATTGGAATCCATGGTAGATGCTGCCGAAGATGTATTGCGCATTCTGGAACTCCCTTATCATGTTGTGCAGCTCTGCACGGGAGATATGAGTTTCACTTCGGCGAAGACCTATGATATTGAAGTGTGGTTCCCTGCCCAGAACAAGTATCGGGAGATTTCTTCCTGTTCGAATTGCATGGATTATCAGTCTCGCCGTGCGAATATCAAGTTTCGCAGGGAACCGAAGGCAAAACCGGAATTCGTCCATACCTTGAACGGGTCAGGACTGGCCGTGGGGCGTACCGTTGCCGCCATTTTGGAGAATTATCAGCAGGAGGATGGTTCCGTGATTGTTCCGAAAGCACTGATTCCGTACATGGGAGGTGTGGAGGTTATCAAAAAGCCTTGAGGCGTTTTGAGGTATATGTATGAGCTGTTGTAAAGAAAAGGAGAGATTGGAATGGAACTGAAAGGATCGCAGACGGAAAAGAATTTGTGGGCGGCATTTGCAGGTGAATCCCAGGCACGCAACAAGTACACCTATTATGCATCAAAGGCGAAGAAGGATGGTTATGTCCAGATTTCCAATATTTTCCAGGAGACGGCGGACAATGAGAAAGAGCATGCCAAAATCTGGTTCAAACTCGTGGAAGGGATCGGCGATACCAAGGAAAATCTGAAGGCGGCCGCTGCCGGTGAAAACGAGGAATGGACCAGCATGTACCCCGGCTTTGCAAAGACAGCTCGTGAGGAAGGTTTCGAGAAGATCGCCCGCCTCTTCGAGGCCGTGGCAGATATCGAGAAAGAGCATGAAACCCGGTATCGTCTCCTGCTCAAGAATATCGAGGAGGACAGGGTGTTCAAGAAGGGTGAGAAGATTATTTGGCAGTGCCTGAACTGCGGGTACGTCTGTGAAGCTTCTGAGGCACCGGCAAAGTGTCCCGTCTGCGACCATCCACAGTCATTTTTCCAGCAGGTTGCGGCGAATTACTAGAGATACGGGGGAGATTTCTGCAGTAAGAGGCTCGTGTAAAACCTCGTTCACATCTGTATGAATC
>DFES01000068.1 GCA_002369175.1 Selenomonadaceae bacterium UBA3796 | reverse complement strand
ACAGGCCGCCGTTCACATAGGGGAACGCCGCCAGCTTGTCCTCCAGATAAGCGTCCCTGTCCTCCGGCTTAGTTGCAAGGACTTCAAAGAGGTCAATGAGGGCGCGGCGCACATTCTCCTCCCGGTAGCTCTGCAAATACTCCCGGAACATATTCCGCTTGCCCAAGATTCCCGCTGACTCCGCATAGAGCAGGAACACCAGCCGGACGCAGAGCTTGTTGAGGCTCTTTTGAGATTCCAGACTGGCAGGGTCTTTGTATTCCTTGAGAAGCGCATCGTAGAGCTTCCCCACAATCAGCCCCGCTTCCTTGGAAACCTTCGTCTCCCTCTCTATGTCGCGGCTCTTTACATTGACAAGGAATTGCAAGCGATAGTATTCCGTGGGTAGATTGGAGAGCTGGATAACCTCCGGGTCTGCACCGGGATGCTCCATATCATACACCCGAAACTCGGCGAAATTGCACGCCACAATCCAGCGGGGACGCTTGGAGTAAGGCTGTTCGTCGGCGTAGCGCTTGGCCTGTTGGTAGGGCGTGAGAAAAGTCCCATCCGACTGCTTGATAGGCTTTGCGAGGTCTTTGCCAAGGGATTTCTGCTCTATGATGACATGCGTCTCCGGGATTCGTGCATCAATAAAGGATACATGGCCTAACTTTACCTTATCCTCAAAGGTGATGAAGCCAAAAGGCTGCTCCACGCCATAGACCTCGTGCAGCAACTCTAGCCAGAACGTCTGCGTATGCTGTTTTTCGTCCCCGACACCCTTCCATTTCGCGGTAAATGCTTTGGCCGCCGCCTTTTGCTCAGTTTCTTTCACAATCCGTGCCTCCCCGTCCCCATATTTCTTGGGTGTATAGTTCGACAGAACACGGGGATTTCCTTTTTCCTGTGGAAGTCTTTGCGGTAATAGCGATAGCTACAGGCAGGAAAAGCAAGTTCTGGCGTGGAATATTGCAAAGATACCATGCAGGAAGGGAGGCACACACATGCCGGAGAACGCCTACATCGCCATCGACCTCAAATCCTTCTATGCCTCCGTGGAGTGCGTGGAGCGGGGACTTGATCCGCTCACCACGAATCTCGTTGTGGCAGACGAGAGCCGCACCACCAAGACCATCTGCCTTGCGGCCACCCCTGCCATCAAGTCCTATGGTGTCCCCGGCAGGGCGCGGCTCTTCGAGGTGGTGCAGAAAGTTAAGGAAGCCAATCTGCGCCGTAAAGGGAACGCGCCACAGTGCAAACTGATTGGCGAGTCCTGCGATGCAACGGAACTTGCGGCCAATCCCTCCCTTGCCCTCTCCTACATCGTGGCCAAGCCACGCATGGCTCTCTATATGGATTATAGCACCCGTATCTACGCTATCTATCTGCGGTATATCGCCCCGGAGGACATTCATTCCTACAGCATTGACGAGGTTTTCATGGACGTGACCCCATATCTTGCCACCTACCGCATGACAGCCCACGACCTTGCCCAGCGCATGATCCGGGATGTGCTGAAGGAAACGGGTATCACCGCCACGGCTGGCATTGGAACGAATCTCTACCTCGCCAAAATCGCCATGGACATCGTAGCAAAGAAAATGCCCGCTGACAAGGACGGCGTTCGCATTGCGGAGCTGGACGAAATGAGCTACCGCCGCCAGCTTTGGACGCATACGCCCCTCACGGACTTCTGGCGGGTGGGCAAAGGCTACGCCAAGAAGCTCCAAGCCCACGGACTCAAGACCATGGGGGATATTGCCCGGTGCTCTATCGGCAAGCCACAGGAATTTTACAACGAGGAACTGCTCTACAAACTTTTCGGAGTCAATGCAGAACTGCTCATTGACCATGCCTGGGGCTGGGAACCCTGCACCATGGCGGCTATCAAGGAGTATCGCCCCATGTCTAACAGTCTCGGCTCCGGGCAAGTCCTGCAAAGCCCCTACACCCACGAAAAGGCGCGGCTCATCGTCTGGGAGATGACGGATCTCCTCGTCCTTGACCTTGTGGAGAAAGGCTTCGTCACTGACCAGATGGTACTGGACATTGGCTACGATATCGAGAATATGCAGAAATCCTACCATGGGGACGTACATATCGACCACTATGGCAGAACCGTCCCGAAACCGGCGCATGGTTCAGTGAACCTCGGCAAGTACACATCCTCCTCCAAGCTCATATTGGATGCGATAGTGGATCTCTACGAACGTATCACCCAGCCGGACTTATTGGTACGGCGGGTAACAGTCACCGCCAACCACGTCATCAGCGAGGAACGCATACCAAAGCCGGAGGACAAGGGAGAGCAACTTGACCTCTTCACGGATTACACCGCTATATCGGCGGAGCGGGAACGAGCCGAGAACGAGGAGCGCAAAGAAAAATCCCTGCAACACGCCATGATAGCCATCAAACATAAATTCGGCAAGAACGCCATACTCAAAGGTTCCAACCTCCAAGAAGGAGGCATGACCATCGAGCGGAATCAGCAAATTGGAGGGCATAAGGCTTGAACTCAGAAAATCCAAATCCCTACGCCGACATTATCGACCTCCCTCACCACGTTTCCACCCGTCATCCCCAAATGCCCATGGAGAAACGCGCCGCGCAGTTCTCTCCCTTCGCTGCCATGGTAGGCCATGATGCGGCCATCCGGGAGACTGCGCGGCTGACAGAGGAACAACTGGAACTGTCCGAGGATGAAAAGGCTGTTATTGACGGGAAATTGCAAATGATTCGGGCACACATAAAGGAACAGCCGGAAGTGACCGTTACTTATTTCCAGCCGGATGAAAAGAAAAGCGGCGGAGCCTATGTGACCGTCACAGGCTTCACCAGGAAGATTGATGAACAAAGACGTTTATTGATTCTTCAAAATGAAACTATCATTCATATCAGCGAAATAATTGACATACAGGAGTTGAGATAAATGTATGACGAATACATAAGCTCAGACAAGTTTCACGCCTATCGTGGCACTTTGAGCAAAATCTATCAAGGCGAGGATGTGGATTACTCCATAAAGGAAATCGAGGATTCTATACATAAAGATTACGAGACGGGCAGCCTCTCTTCCACCCAATATGATAATCTCATGTCTCTCGTACAGGATATTAACAATATTTGAGGATGGTGCTATATGGCAAAATTCTACCCCACCATTGACAAGAACTTCCACGGCAGCGATGGAGAGCAGATCGTCTATG
>DFES01000203.1 GCA_002369175.1 Selenomonadaceae bacterium UBA3796 | reverse complement strand
CCGGAACTTCTTTTCAAGGTCATCCAGACTCCCCTTCAGGGACTCTCCGACAGCCTCGGCGGCGGTGTCATCATCGTAGGACTTCAGAGCATTCTGTTCTGGGCCGGTGTTCATGGCCCCAATGTGGTGGGCGGCGTGGTAACGCCTCTGCTTCTTGCAAACTCCCTGGATAACCAGCATATCCTGGATGCAGGCATGGAGCTCATGGGCAACCCTGCAGCACATATCATCACGGCACAGGTCAATGATGTTTTTGTCAAGAGCGGCGGCTGCGGTCTGACCCTCGGCCTCATTATTGCAGCTCTCATGGTGGCGCGTTCTGCCCAGATGAAGTCTCTGATTCGCATGGCTCTGGTTCCCGGTCTTTTCAATATCAACGAGCCTATCATTTTCGGCCTGCCGATTGTATTCAATCCGTATCTCCTGATTCCGTTCACGTTGGTTCCTCTGTTTGCGATGCTCATCACCTATTTTTCCATCAGCCTGGGTTTCATGGCTCCCTTTAGCGCCGTACAGGTGCCCTGGACCACGCCGCCCATCATTGCAGGATTCCTTTTGAACGGTTGGCAGGGAGCAGTGGTGCAGATCGTGAACCTCGCCATGGCAACGGCGATTTATCTTCCCTTCGTGAAATCCCAGGACAACGCCTTCCTTGAGGAAGAGCGCCAGGAGGAAATGGAAGCAGAGAAGGCCGGCTGAAGGAAATGGTGCGAATCGTTGTGAAGCGGTCATAGCATAGGGTATTCCGTGATGAATTTGATGTAGGAGGAAAGAAAATGGAAGGATTGGAACTGATTGCATTCCAGATTATCTCATCGGTGGGCACGGCTCGCAGCTGCTATATCGAGGCAATCCAGGAAGCGAAGAAGAAGAACTATGACAAGGCGAAGGAGCTTATCGAAGAGGGCGATAAACTGTTCGTGGAAGGACATGACGCCCATGCAGGACTCCTGCAGAAGGAAGCCTCCGGCGAAAGCAGCGTGACCATCCTGATTCTCCATGCAGAGGACCAGCTCATGAGCGCCGAGGGGTTCAAGATCATCGCCCAGGAATTGATTGATGTCTATCAGCGTATCGATGCGCTGGAAGCAGGAAAGTGAGGAGGATACACAATGGCATTTCCAAAGGGATTTTTGTGGGGCGGCGCCGTTGCAGCTCATCAGATGGAAGGCGGCTGGCAGGCGGGCGGCAAGGGCGTGAGCGTTGCTGATGTCATGACTGTCGGGGGACCCGGCAAGCCGCGGGAAATCACGGACGGTGTACTGCCCGGCAAGATGTATCCGAATCATGAGGCCATCGATTTCTATCATCGTTACAAGGAGGATATCGCCCTCCTGGCGAAGCTCGGGTTCCGCTGCTTCCGCACGAGCATCGCATGGACGCGGATCTTCCCCAACGGGGATGAGCTGGAGCCCAACGAAGAGGGCTTGAAATTCTATGATGATCTTTTCGATGAAATGCTCAAGTACGGCATGGAGCCGGTGGTGACGCTGTCCCACTTTGAGCTTCCCTATCATCTTGTGAAGGAATACGGCGGCTGGAGAAACCGCAAGCTGGTGGATATGTTTGTACGCTTTGCTGTGGTCTGCTTCCAGCGTTACAAGGACAAGGTCAAATATTGGATGACCTTCAATGAAATCAACAACCAGCGGGATGTGGATGTGGCCTTCACGGCGTTCACCAATTCCGGTGTGCTCTATGGGGAGGGCGAGGATCGTTATCAGGTACTCTACCAGGTGGCGCATCATGAGTTTGTGGCAGCGGCCAAGGCCACGATCGAGGGTCATAAAATCAATCCCGACTTCCAGATTGGCTGCATGATGGCAATGTCGCCGGTGTATCCCGCCACCTGCAGTCCGCTGGATCAGATTGCGGCTCTCAAGGAAATGGACAGGACATTCTACTTCTGCGATGTGCAGTGCCGGGGACACTATCCGTCCTATATTCTCAAGACTTGGGAAAACAAGGGCTATGAGATTGCCATGGAGCCGGGGGATATTGAACTCTTGGAGAAGGGCAAGGCGGATTATCTCGCTTTTTCCTACTACATGAGCTTTGTGAGCGCCTATGACGATTCGCCGGAGGCTCCGCAGTTCGGCAAGGAAGTGCCGAATCCCTATGTGAAAGCTTCCGACTGGGGCTGGCAGATTGATCCGGTGGGCATGCGCTATATGCTCAACGTGCTCTCTGAGCGCTATGAATTGCCCCTGATGATTGTGGAGAACGGCATTGGCCTCCATGAGAAGCCGGAGGCGGATGGCATGATTCACGATGACAGCCGCATCCAGTACTTCGCCGACCATATCGCTGAGATGAAAAAAGCGGTAGAGGAGGATGGTGTGGCGCTCATGGGATATTGCCCCTGGGGTCCCATCGACATTGTTTCCGCCAGCACCGGCGAAATGGAGAAGCGCTATGGATTCATCTACGTGGACAAGGACAATGCGGGGAACGGCACATTGGAACGCAAGCCGAAGAAATCCTTCTACTGGTATCAGAGGGTCATTGCCACCAACGGAGAGGATCTTTCCACGGAAAACTTGAAATTCGATCAGAACTGAGAAACCTAAAAAAAACAGACCTCCTTCGGAGTAACGTCCGAAGGAGGTCTGTTTTTTTAGGGATATGTTTCGTTAAATGTTTACGCCGAAATTCCTTCCGAGGGCTGCCAAGCCGCCGGAGAATCCGCTGCCGATGGCATTGAATTTCCACTCGCCGTTGTTGCGGTAGATTTCGCCGACGACAACAGCCGTTTCAATGGAGAAGTCTTCACCGAGGTCATAACGGATGAGCTCCTTGTTGTTCGTTTCGTCCACGATGTGAATGTATGCATTCGATACCTGTCCGAAGTTCTGCTTCCTGGCATCCGCCTCATGAATGGTAACGGTGAAATCAATCTTGTCAATATTTGCGGGAACCAGAGTGAGATCGATCTTGATTTGCTCATCATCCCCCTCGCCTGCGCCGGTGAGGTTATCGCCCATATGGACGACGCTGCCGGAAGTATGCTTCAAGTTGTTGTAGAAGACGAAATCCTCATCGCATGTTACCTTGCCGCTCGCGCCCAGAAGGAAAGCAGCCGTATCGAGATCGAAATCCGCTCCACCATCGTACTTGTTCGTATCCCATCCGAGCCCCACAATGATCTTTGACAGATTGGGATTGTCCTTTGTCAAACTAACCTTTTGGCCTTTCTGCAAACTTACTGCCATGAAAAATCTCCTCCTTTAAATGATGGATGATTGTATATCAAGCGTAAAAGCTCGACCGACGACGTAGTCAACCCTTGAACAAAGCCTTGCGGATGAGATCCACGGGAATCATGGTGAAGGCCAGCAGGAAGACAAGCCCCCAGCCCGCAATGGCGAAGGGAGTGCAGCTGAACATGCTGCTCACCCAGTGGAAGGGTTCCAAAGGAACCATTGCCGCATTGACGATCGCTGCCTGTACCAGGACGATGACGACCCAGACTTTCAAGAATCCGGGATTTTCCCCGAGCCTGCTGAAAATGCCAAAGCCCGTATCACGGACATTGAAGCCGTTCATCAGAGCCGCGACCACAAAGAAGACAAAATAAGCGGTGTAGAGCTTTTCCTGACCGCCGAAGAACTGCTCAAAGAAGGGAAGCTTCAGGAAGGCAAAGCTCAGGACGATGAGCCAGGCCGCCATGATGAGGATTTGAGAAGCCATGGAGCCGGAGATGATATTCTCATCGCGGCGGCGGGGTTTCTCTGTCATATAGCGTTCCAAAGCAGGCTCGTTGCCCAGCATGATGGCGCCAAGGCTGTCCATGACGAGGTTGATGAAGAGAAGATGGGTGATTTTCAGCGGTTCCACGATGCCGAAGAAGGGGCTGATGGCACTGACCACAACCGCCGCCACATTGATCATCAGCTGGAACCGGCAGAACTTCAGGATGTTATGGTAAATGGTACGTCCGTAGAGGATGGCATCCTTGATGGAGCGGAAGTTGTCATCGAGAATGACGATTTCGCCCGCTTCCTTTGCTGCTTCCGTACCGCTGCCCATGGCAAATCCCACATCAGCCCGGGAAAGGGCAGGGGAATCGTTGACACCGTCTCCCGTCATGCCCACCACCAGGTTCTTCTCCTGGGAAAGGCGCACCATACGGCTCTTGTCCGTGGGAAGTGCTCGTGCAATCACTCGGATATGGGGCAGGATTTCCTTGATTTCATCATC
>DFES01000212.1 GCA_002369175.1 Selenomonadaceae bacterium UBA3796 | reverse complement strand
TGATGTTCTTCATCTCCGTGCGCGTACCGAGTTCCGTTGTTCCCGCAGGGCGCAGAGAGACGTTGATATCGGCGCGGAGATTGCCCTCTTCCATGCGGCAGTTGGAAACATCAATGTATTCCAGAATCGCCTTGATTTTCTCCATATAAGCGCGAGCTTCTTCCGCTGAATGCATATCGGGCTCGGATACGATCTCGATGAGAGGAACGCCCGTCCGGTTATAGTCCACATTGGAGGTCGCGGAATCCTTGATGTTTGTGCCGGAATGCACCAGTTTTCCCGCATCTTCCTCCATGTGGATCCGGGTGAGGCGTACGCGCTTCCTTTCCCCCGCAATGTCAATATCCACCCATCCATGTTCTGCGATGGGAAGGTCGTACTGGGATGTCTGCCAGTTCTTCGGCAGATCCGGATAATAGTAGTTCTTGCGGTCAAACTTGCTGTAAGTGTTGATGGTGCAGTTCGTGGCAAGGCCTGCTTTGATGGCAAACTCCACCACGCGCTTATTCACCGCGGGAAGTACCCCCGGAAGACCAAGGCACACAGGGCACACATGGGTATTCTGCTCTGCACCGAAGCTTGTGGCACAACCGCAGAAGATTTTCGTTTTCGTCTTGAGCTCGCTGTGAATCTCAAGACCAATCACTGCCTCGTATTTCATCACTTCGTACCTCCCATCTGCGCCATCTCGTTCCTGAAGTTCTGCGTCTGCTCATAAGTATAGGCTGCACGGAGAAGGGTCTCCTCATCGAGTGCCTTGCCGATGATCTGGAGCCCGATGGGCATGTGGCTGCTGCTATAGCCACACGGGACGGATATGCCGGGAAGACCTGCAAGATTGAGGGGAACCGTGCAGACATCCTGAAGGTACATCTGCAGGGGATCGTCGATCATCTCCCCGATTTTGAAGGCAGGCGTCGGTGCTGTCGGCGCCATGATGACATCCACCTTCCGGAACGCCTCCGTATAATCCTGCTGGACAAGAGTGCGGACCTTCAGCGCCTTCAGATAGTACGCATCGTAATATCCGGCGGACAGGGCATAATTTCCGATCATGATGCGGCGCTTGACCTCTTCACCGAATTTCGCGCTGCGGGTGTTCGTCATGAGTTCCACCACATCTGCGCCGTCCACCCTTTCGCCATAGCTCACGCCGTCATAGCGTTCAAGATTCGTTGCCGCCTCCGCCGGAGCGATGAGATAATAGGTGGAAATAGCGTAGTCCGTATGGGGCAAAGAAATATCCACGATTTCCGCGCCCAGCTCCCGGAACTTCCCAATGGCATCCCGCACGGCCTTCTCCACATCCGCATCCATTCCCTCGGTGAAATATTCCTTCGGGAGTCCGATTTTCAGCCCCTTCACATCCTCCACCAGGGATTTCGTGTAGTCAGGAACTTTCTCGGCGCTGGACGTAGAATCCATTTCATCATGTCCCGCAATCACATTCAGGACATGGGCGCAATCCGTCACGTCACGGGTCACGGGGCCGATCTGGTCAAGGGAGGATGCATAAGCCACAAGTCCGTAACGGGACACGCGGCCATAGGTCGGCTTGAGTCCCACGACACCGCAGAAAGATGCCGGCTGACGGATGGAACCGCCCGTATCGGAGCCAAGCGCCCAGATAGCCGTTCCCGCCGCTACTGCCGCTGCACTGCCGCCGGAGCTTCCCCCCGGGACGCAGTCTGTGTTCCAGGGATTTCTTGTCGGGTAATAGGCAGAATTTTCCGTAGAGCCTCCCATGGCAAATTCATCCATATTGGCTTTGCCAAGGATGACAGGATGCTCCTTTTCCAGTTTTTCCACCACGGTTGCATTGTAAGGCGGAACAAAATGCTCCAGTATCTTGGATGCACAGGTGGTCGTGATGCCCTTGGTGCAGATGTTGTCCTTGATTGCTCCCGGAATGCCCTCCAGAAAGGAAATCTCCTCCCCTCCTGCAATCCTCTTGTCTGCGGCTTCTGCCTGCTTCAACGCAGCATCCCGTGTCTTGAAGAGGTATGCCTTTACCTCATCCTCCACCTCATCCATGCGGGCAAGGACATCCCTGGTGAGTTCCACGGAACTGATTTCCTTTTTCACGAGCATGTCATGAAGGACATGCGCCGGTTTATCGTATAGTCTCACGTTCATTCCTCCATTTATTCCTCAAGAACCCTCGGCACCTTGAAATAGCCGTCCTCCTTCAGTGGTGCGTTGGAAAGAGCCAGTTCCCGGTCAAGGGATGGCTTCACCGAATCCTCGCGGAACACGTTCTGTATGGGAAGCGCGTAAGTCGTCGGCTTCACGTTCTCTGTGTCCAGCGCCTTTAAATTCTCCACATAGGCCAGGAATTTATCGAGCTGCCCAATGTATTTCCCGGAATCCTCCTCGGGAATCGAGAGACGGGAGAGAACTGCAACCTTGTCCAGATCTTCCTTCGTAACCTTCATATCCTCTTTCACCATCCATTCTCTGGAACCGCACATCCGATCCTCTTTTCGCGCAGCTCCTCATTCTGGTGTACCGTCCCGCTGATTTCTGAGCATTGCTGGAACCTCACTGCGACAGTACACCGGCAACGCGTATAGTATATCATAAAAGTTTGTCACCTTCTACCGTCTCTTGTATAATAGACATGAGATTATCTAAAATCAATGAGGTGATTTACGTGAAAAAAACATGGATTGGCATATTCACTGCGCTGCTGCTGGCGGGACAATCCCTTCCGGCATCCGCGAATTTTGGGACCGGCATCGGGATATCCCTTCCCATGGGTTCCTCCACCAAGAAGACCGTCTCTTCGGAAAGCTATGCCTCCTTCAGCAACGAGACCATGGTACAGGAATTCACCGTAACAGAAAAGCGGGGATGCCTGGTCCTGGAACTGAAGATCAGCAACATCTCTGACACGCTCTATTCCATCGACCACCCAACGGAGCAGGCGTACGATTTCGTTGTGCTGGACAAAAACGGAGCTGTCCTCTACCGCTGGTCCGATGGCATGACCTTCACCCAGGCGCTTTGCACCGTTTCCTATCCGGCGCATGAATCCACGGTCTATACTGCGGAAATTGACCGGCAGAAGTACAAAGCCATCCGGGAAAATGCCGCATTTGCAGCAGCACGTCTGACCGATACCCCCTATACCCTTACGACCAAAATCCCCGCCGCTGTCGTCACCACCTCAAATCCCGCCGTCCTTCACGGCGGCATCATCATCGGCAGAGGAAGCTGGTAGGAGGAGGCT
>DFES01000209.1 GCA_002369175.1 Selenomonadaceae bacterium UBA3796 | reverse complement strand
TGCTGGCGCGTCTTTCGCATGCTAACTTCTCCTTCAAACCACTGGAATGTATTCCGCTCCTCTTCAAGGCTGCATACCTATGACAGTACCACAGGAACAAATCTAGATGATTCTAACATACTTTGGCTTACCTTTTCAATACTTTATAACGCAATTGTTCAAGTTTTGCCACAGGCAAAACCTTCCGATCCCCCTACAACACTTTTGACAAAAACAGTTTCGTCCGCTCCTCCTTCGGATGCTCGAAAATATCCTTTGGAGCCCCCTGCTCGACAATATGACCTTCGTCCACGAAGAGAAGCCGGTCACCCACTTCCCTGGCAAAGCCCATTTCATGGGTGACAATCACCATGGTCATGCCGGATTTTGCCAAGGTTCGCATAACATCCAAAACTTCTCCCACCATCTCCGGATCCAGCGCAGAAGTCGGTTCGTCAAACAGCATGACCTTCGGACGCATCGCAAGAGCCCTTGCAATCGCCACGCGCTGCTGCTGGCCGCCGGAAAGCTGCTCCGGATAGGCATCTGCTTTATCGGACAGCCCCACCTTCCCAAGGAGTTCCTGTGCCAGCGCCTTCGCTTCTTCGCCCGGCATCTGCCGCACTTTTCTTGGAGCAAGCGTAATATTGTCCAGCACCGTCATATGGGGAAAGAGGTTGAATCGCTGGAACACCATCCCTACCTCCGTGCGGACTTTGTTGATGTTCGCCTCACCGGATAATTCAGTGCCGTCCACCACGATTTTGCCTTCCGTGGGTTCCTCCAGATAGTTGATACACCGGAGCAAGGTGCTCTTGCCGGAACCGGAAGGGCCTATGATGACCACAACCTCCTTTGCGGCAATGCTGAGGTGGATGCCCTTCAGAATATGTGCCTCGCCAAAGGACTTATGCAGGTTCTCAATTTCTATCATCATTCTTGTTCCTCTTTTCCAAATAGGCCACGAAGCGGGAAATGGAAAGCGTCATAACCAAGTAGATAATGGCTACGCTAAGCCATATCTCCAGGGAGCCGTAAGTGCGGGCAATGATGAGCTGCCCACGGCGCGTCAATTCCTCAAAGCCGATGACGGACACCAGGGAAGAGTCCTTCAGAAGGGCAATGAACTCATTGCCCAACGGAGGAATGACCCGCTTGAATGCCTGGGGCACAATAATATAGCGCATGGTTTGTCCCCAGGTCATGCCGAGGGAGCGTCCTGCCTCCATCTGTCCGGCATCTATGGACTGGATCCCAGCCCGAAAAATCTCCGCCACATATGCACCACTGTTGATACCGCATGCGGAAATCGCCGCTACAAAAGGATCCATACGCTGTCCCGTAACCACGGGAATCGCGAAATAAATGAGAAAGATCTGCACCAACAGAGGAGTGCCCCGGAAAAAGTCCACATACACTGCCGCCAAAAAGCGGATGAGCCGGAAGGATGAAATACGGGCAATCCCCACAAAAAGGCCTATCACGACACCCACGGCCACGGATAGAACTGTGATTTTGATGGTAACCCCTGCTCCCAACAGGAGCAGAGGAAAGGATGTGACAATTAAATCAAAATTAAACTCCATTCATTTCACCTATCTCAAAAAGCCGCCGCACCTTTTCGAGACGCGACGGCCCGTATTTAACTATTTGGAAGCGCCGCCGAACCACTTGTCGTAGATCTTCTGGTACTCCCCGTTTTCCTTGAGCTTCTTCAAGGATGCATTGAGCTTTGCCTGCAATTCCTTGTTGTCCTTGTGGATGGCAATCCCGTAATCCTCTGCGGTGAGAAGATCCGGCAGAGCCTTCACGCCGGTTGCTCCGCTTTTCGTGATGTAATAGTCGTTGACGGGACGATCATTTACCACAGCGTCAACGCCACCGGCCTTGAGTTCCATGAAGCAATCGGGAGGCGTATTGAACTCCTTGATTTCAACCCCTCCCAGTTTGTGCACCTCCGCAGAACTGGTCGTACCGATCTGAACAGCCACCTTCTTGCCCTTAAGATCCTGGAACTTATGAATGTCCTGGTTGTCCTCGCGAACGATCATGGAAAGACCGGCCTGATAGTACGGATCACTGAAGAGCACCCTCTCCTTGCGCTCCTCATTGATGGTCACGCCTGAAATCATGATATCGATATTCTTCGCCTGGATGGCAGGAATCAGTCCATCAAAGCCGATATTCTGAATTTCCACCTCATAGCCCATATCCTTGGCCAGGGCACGAATGAGATCCATATCAAAGCCCTGATACTCTTTGTTCGACTCATCCTGGAATTCAAACGGCGCAAAGTCGATGGCGGAGCCAACCCTGAGGAGCTTTCCCCCGGAGCCTTCGCCGGACCCCGCCGCCGGTGCCCCGCTGTTACCGCCGCATCCGGCGAAGGCCATGGCCGCAAAGGCCAATAACACACAGAATGCAAAAACCTTTTTCATACGCAATCCTTCTCTCCTTCTCAGAATAACATCGCAGGCAACAGCCCGTCGTGCTCCTGTCCCCTGCCACCTGACTATTATAACGCAATTGTTCAAGTTTTTCCATAGGAAAAACCTTCCAATCGGCGTTTCAACGAGGCAGCTTCTGCCTCGTTATAACGCAATTGTTCAAGTTTTTCTATAGGGTAAAATATACAAAGCATCTTTTATTCTGCGAGAAATTAGGGTATGATATAGATATACTTTTTTTCGAGGAGTGTTACTCTTGTTGCGTATACCAGTCAAAAAACTCAAAGCGGGAATGGTTGTCTCCCAGAGCATTTACAACAAAAAAGGCGGCAGCTACCTGGTCAAGGGACAGCCCCTCACGGCTCAGTACATCCAGAAGCTGAAAAAAATCGGAATTCCGACCGTATCCGTCACGTCCACAAATCCAAACTACCACATCATTCCTCCTGACGACATTGTTCAGGAAACCACCCGCATCGATGCCATCCATCACATCATCGAGGCCTTTCAGGATGTGGAAGATTCCGGTCAGTTGAGTGTGGATGCCGTGCAGGATGTCACGGATCACATCCTTTTCGATGTCATACAGCGGCGGGAAAACCTTGTGCAGCTTACGGATATCCGCCTGCATGACACTTATACCTTCGCCCACAGCGTCAATGTCGCCATTCTCTCCGCCATGCTTGGCCTCCTGTGCCACTATACAAAAAAGGATCTTGCACTTCTGACCTTGGGAGCACTTCTCCATGACCTCGGCAAAATCAAAATATCCTCGAAAATCCTCAACAAGACCAGCCGTCTCAGCAATGAGGAATTCTCCATCATACAGAACCATCCCATGGAAGGAGCCAGGCGCATTCGTGAAATGGGCGCCCTCCTTCCATCTCCCGGCCTGCTGGCCGCCATTGCCGCCCAGCACCATGAGCACATTGACGGCAAAGGCTATCCCCAGCACCTGACCGGAGACCAGCTCCACCGCTTCTCGAAAATCGTAGCCATCGCGGATGTCTACGATGCCCTCACCAGTGAGCGCCCCTACAAGAAAGCCTATACACCGTCGATCACCCACAACATCATGGTGAACGTCAACAAGGGACATTTTGACGAGGATCTCCTGAATCTCTTCTTCAACAACGTGGCCATCTACCCTGTCGGCACCATACTCAAAACCACGCGGGGATTTGCCATTGTCACGAAATGCGAATTCGGCTACACGGAAACACCTTCCATCTGCATCTTTGCCAATCTGGAAGGAAAGATCCTCTCCGAGCCCATCCGCCTGGAGCTCAAGGATGACACTGCCTGCGCCATTGAAATGGAAATCTCCGGCATAGAGCTCCTGCATTTCGTTCATGAACTCAGCGTAGACCCATCCATGTACCTTCTGGAAGAATGACGAACCCCCATCCTGTGCAGCCGCACAGGATGGGGGCTTCCTTTTCGAGCGTTTCAGTCCGCAGCTTTGCACTGCTCCAAATCGTATTGCAAGCCTTCCATTGCCCGTTTTGCAATGGCAACAGGACAATCCGGAGAACAAACGGAACACTTGCCGCAGCACTCCTCCAAGGCTTCCAATGCCTTTTCCACTTTCTCTTCCTGCAGCATCACTTCAGGATCTCCAATTCGTATTCCCTCGTTCCCATGCCGATCTTCTCCGCATGTTCCAGAGTTTCCTTCCAATGGACATTCGGGTTGCTGTCCATGAAGCAGTCATGGTGGTGGTGCCAATCCGGCTTTGCGAGATTGTCTCCCAGCTGGCTGTTGGCAATGGGGGTCTGCTTCTGGCACGCATCGACGCAGGCCTGATCAAGCGCCACGGGATCAAAAGATGCAAACATGCCGATATTCGGCAGGATGGGGGCATCATTTTCACCGTGACAGTCGCAGTTCGGCGAAATGTCCATGGCAAGGCTCACATGGAAACAAGGCCTGTCCTGACAAATAGCCTGGGCATACTCCGCCATCTTGCGATCCAGGAGATCTCCTGCATCCCACTGCTCATTGCTGATGGCATCAAAAGAACAGGCGCCGATGCAGCGTCCGCAGCCCTTGCAGACATCCTTGTCGATCTTCGCCTTGTTATCCACGTAGGAAATAGCGCCCGATCCACATTCCTTCGCACAGCGGCGGCATCCGCGGCAAAGTTCCCCATTGACAACGACCTTGCCGGAGGAATGCTGCTCCATCTTCCCGGCGCGGCTTCCGCCCCCCATGCCGATGTTCTTGATGGCGC
>DFES01000114.1 GCA_002369175.1 Selenomonadaceae bacterium UBA3796 | reverse complement strand
TCAGTTGGTAGAGCAGGGGACTGAAAATCCCCGTGTCAGTGGTTCGATTCCGCTCTGAGGCACCACGCGATGCTGGTGTAGCTCAATAGGTAGAGCAGCTGACTTGTAATCAGCAGGTTGGGGGTTCGATTCCTCTCGCCAGCTCCACTTCTTTGTTCTGCGGGTGTAGCTCAATGGTAGAGCCCCAGCCTTCCAAGCTGGTCACGTGGGTTCGATTCCCATCACCCGCTCCATTGAGTTCTTGCCGGGGTGGCGGAACTGGCAGACGCAGGGGACTTAAAATCCCCCGGCTCTAAACAGCCGTACCGGTTCGATTCCGGTCCTCGGCACCAATCTGTAGTCCTGGAAAACAGCATATTATGCGGTCGTGGCGGAATGGCAGACGCGCTAGCTTCAGGCGCTAGTGGTAGCAATACCGTGGAGGTTCAAGTCCTCTCGACCGCACCATTATATTTTTGCGGTGGTGGCGGAATTGGCAGACGCGCTACTTTGAGGGGGTAGTGTTCACAAGACGTATGGGTTCAAGTCCCATCCACCGCACCATGATTGCGGTTTGTTTACAATTTCATATGTTCGCGGTGGTGGCGGAATTGGCAGACGCGCTACTTTGAGGGGGTAGTGTTCACAAGACGTATGGGTTCAAGTCCCATCCACCGCACCAGAATTTATAGCTCAGGCATATGTCTGAGCTTTTTGAGATGTATGGGGGTGTTTTCATGAGATGTCAAAGTCTGTTGGCAAGAATTCTTTTGGTCTGTGTCTTTCTGATGCCGATGCATCCGGCAGTTGCTGCAGAGGAAGGTACTCTGGAGAAGGCTCAGTTGGAGCTTCTCTGCGCGCTGGTTTCCATGTCATCCTATGATGATGAGGTGAATCTTGTGGTGCGACGTTATTTGCAGGAAAAGGGATGGGACTATGTTCCCCATGTGGAGAGCAACAACACGGCAAATTCTCATTTTTTCATGGTACAGCGAAAACTGCAGAATTCCGGTGAAAAAGTTGCAATTTTGTCCATTCGTGGGACAAGCAGCATGAAAGATGCGGAAGTTGATTTGCGCACCCACAGAGTTCCTTTTGGCGGAGATTCCCCAAAGGAATTCTACGATCTTGCCCTTCGTACCGGATTGGGGGAAACACATCCTCTTGTTCACCAAGGTTTCAATGATTATACGAACACCGCCCTCTTCCTCAGACCGCTGAGTGAATACGGAGATCTTACGTTCGGCGAGGTTCTGGCGCAGAAACTTCGTGAAAATCCTGAGTGCAAGCTCATTCTTACGGGTCACAGCCTTGGCGGAGCCGTTGCGGTTTTGGCTGCAGCGCGGCTTTCCAATCTGGGCGTAAGACCAGAGCAGCTTGAGGTGGTTACCTTTGGGGCGCCTGCAGTTGGGAATGAGGCATTTATCAGCCAGTACGGAAGCCGTTTCCAGCTCACTCGCATCGTCATGTCAGGGGATCCGATACAGGGCGTGCTGCAATCGTTTCGCGGCGGCTATGTCCAGTTCCCGGAGTACGTTCGGAGAAAGCAGAACCCCAATACGAAGCGGTTTGCTCATGAAATGGTGGTATATTTGGACAGTGAACTGCGCAATTTTTATGATATTGAGGGTCAGCCGGAAGAGGAGCTTACAGAGCCTGATTTTTTTGAATCTCATGCCGAGGTGGATGCCAAGGTCTATGTTGCCCAAAGTTATGAACTGGATACGCATCTCTCCGCTGTGGAAGGCTATGTAAAGGAAGGGGCGAAGAACGTCCTCATGGAGCGGATTTCGCAGCCTGTTTTCGGAGAATTTTCGGGACATGAAACACTTTCCGAAATGTGTGCGACTGCCAAAGGACTCGGTTGCGATTATGTTCTTGTCCAGGACTTTACCGGAAAGCGCATCAGAGATGAGCGGTACAATTTTCGTATTGTGCTGGAAGAAGGGCTGTACGACCTGGAGGGGAATCTCCTGGAGGCACAGTCCAACAGTACGACGACAAAGCACATGACACCCATTCTTGCATCCCTTTATGTGCAGATGGCAGGCAGGGAAAGCAGGGAGGAGGCATTGACAAGGCATCGGTGAACTGCGGTTCATTCATGTGACAGGAGGCAATCCAGAAACTCTTTGCCGTATTTTTTCAGTTTCATCTCTCCCACTCCTTTGACTTCCAGCATTTCCTCGAGGTTTTTCGGCTTTAGGCGGCACATGTCCTGCAATGTGGCATCGGAGAAGACAACATAGGGAGGAACGTTGTCACGGCGGGCGCAGGATTTGCGGAGTTCTCGAAGAGCATGAAAGAGTCCCGTATCCTTCTGGGGGGGAGTTTTATCCTCTTTTTCAATGAGCTGGAAGACCTGCCTTTTGCCCCGTAAGACATCGTAGGCGGCAGGACTGAGCTTCAGGACGGGATATTCGCTTTCTGTGAGTATGAGATAATCTGTGGCAACGAAGCGTTGTATCATGAGTTTGATATCGGACAGGGTTTTGTGCCGGAACAGTCCATAGGTAGAGAGTTCGTTGAGATGAAGGCGCAGGAGGCGCTGCTCGCTTGAGCCTTTGAGCACTTGGGCGACCAAGGCAAGGCCGTAGCGTTCGTGCATGCGGTAAATGCAGGAGAAGACCTTCTGGGCATCGATGGTGACATCCATGCGCTCCGCATCCTTTGTGCAGTTGCTGCAGTTGTTGCAATTTTCCGGAGCATGAGCATCTCCAAAATAATTCAGGATGAAACGGCGCAGGCATTCCGGAGTGTGGCAGTAGTCCACCATGCGCTGCAGGCAGTGCAGGTTATGAATTTTTCGCTCCTCGTTCTCCGTGGAAACGTCAATGAGATAACGCTGGGTCATGATGTCCTGGGGGGAGAAAAGCAGGATGCATTCGCTGGGTTCTCCGTCCCTTCCGGCACGGCCTGCTTCCTGATAGTAGGCCTCGATGTTTTTGGGCATATTGTGGTGGATGATATAGCGGACATTGGACTTGTCGATGCCCATGCCGAAGGCATTCGTCGCAACAATGACCTGAAGGTTGTCGTAAATGAAGTCTTCCTGCACCTGTGTCCGCTCCTTGTCACTCATTCCCGCGTGGTATTTTCCGACGGCGAGCTTCCGCTTTTGGAGCAGGGCGTAGAGCTTGTCCACTTCCTTGCGGGTGGAGGCATAGATAATACCGGAGTCGGAGGGATGTTTTTTGATATAGTCTGTGATGAACTTCTGTTTGTCCTCTCCACGGAGAACGCGGAAGGAGAGATTGGGGCGGTCAAAGCCGCTGACATGGAGGGCAGGTTTTTTGAGGTCAAGCAGGGCAATGATGTCCTCCTTCACTTCCGGAGTAGCCGTGGCGGTAAAGGCTCCGATGAGGGGACGACGGGGAAGCTCCGCGATGAAGGGGGCAATCTGACGATAGCTGGGACGGAAATCGTGCCCCCACTGGGAGAGGCAATGGGCTTCATCTACAGCAATCATGGAGATTTCCACTTTTTCCAGTACGGAGTGGAAATAGGCAGTGTCCAGCCGTTCCGGTGCCACATATATGATTTTGCAGCGTCCTGCTGCGATGTGGGCGAGGCGTTGGCGAGATTCTGCAAGGCTCAGGCTGCTGTTGATGAAGGTAGCGGATATTCCCTGCTCCGAAAGAGCATCTACCTGATCCTTCATCAGTGAGATGAGTGGAGAGATGACAAGGGTGACGCCCGGCATGAGGAGGGCAGGAATCTGGAAGCATATGGATTTTCCGGCGCCTGTGGGCATAATAGCGAGGGTATCGTGTCCTGCCAAAAGACTCTGGATGATGGTTTCCTGGGCAGGGCGAAAGGTTTTATAGCCGTAGAAGCGCCGCAGGAGCTCCAGAGCCTGATCGAAATAGGCGTTTTTCATTTTTTTTTGTGCTGCTCCTTGTATTTTTAATTGTTTTTTAATTTGGAGTTAATATATCGGCAACGATTTTATTTTATACTCGCGAAAGAAAAGCGGTTCCCGTTTGTTCATGCCGCTCGCGGTATATTGAGAGAACGGTGGAGTTTTTCAACACACCCTAGTATAGCATACAATGTAAAAAC
>DFES01000014.1 GCA_002369175.1 Selenomonadaceae bacterium UBA3796 | reverse complement strand
TGTGGTGGTTTTGGCAGGCGTAGTGATTTGATCGGCATTTGATGCAGCGGGGTGGAGGCAGACCCGAAGAAATGTGGTCTGCTTCCGCTTTTCTTCGGCAAATGGCATGAGGTTTGGCGCTTTTGAGGAGGGAAAAGGGTGGAGGCACAACGGTATCTGCGCATGGGCATTTGCGGTATCATCATCATCATTCTGGCAGTCACCGGGTATGCCGTTTTTCTCAATGAGGCCAGCCGCCGTCACATTGAAAAGATGGAGGAGGCGCAGTATACGGTACTGGAAGCGGTTCGCGCAGAGGAGCGGAGCATCCGTATGATGGTCAAGGATGCCAGCATACGGGTGAATCCTCTTTGGACCGTTGACGTGAAAGCGCAGCGCGAGGGAACCCTGTCGGATATTCACGTGGGAATAGGAGAGCATGTGGAGGCCGGAAAACTGCTGGCATCCCTGACGGATGATGAACTGGATTCGCAGCTCGCTTCGGCAGAGGCCGCCATCGATGAGAGCAGGGCATCCCTGTTCAATTACGAGCAGATCCTGAACAGGGATGCATTGCTTCGTCAAAACGATGCCATTTCCGAGCAGGAGTACGAAACGGCTGTAGCTCAGCGGGATGCTGCACGGGCGCAGGTGGAGAATCGCACGGCTCAGCGCGACGTAACGAAGGATGAGATGCGAAAGCTGAGCGTGTTTTCGCCAAGGGCTGCAGAACTTCTGAATGTCTACCACGGACAGGGGGATTATGTGCGGGCGGGCGAATCCTTGTTCCTGCTTTCCGATCTCAGTGAACTGCGGGCTTTTTGCATTATGAGCCATGAGGATATTGCGGCGCTGCTGCAGCATGGAAGGAACTTCCTGTTGGAGATACCGATGCACCGCCTGATGCACCGCGTCTACCCTATAGGGGAGGCTGCGGAGACGGAAAAGGGACTGCGGATGAACCAGTTTTTCGCTCGCATCGAAAGCGTCACTCCCGACCTGTCCTCCGGCGCTGGTTACCATGAGGTGATTTGGCATGTGTTGAACCCTGCATGGATTATGGAGCCGACGTATTATAACGGTATCTCCTTTTATTCCCTGGAGGAAACCCGTGTGCTGGCCGTTCCCTGTGAAGCTATCCATAAGTCCCCGGAGGGGGGCGGATTCTTTGTCTATGTGCTGGATGAAGAGGAGCGTCTGGTACGTCGTTCGGTAAAGGTGGGCATTGAGGATGAAACGTTCACGGAAATCACGGAAGGAATTTCCAAAGGGGATATCGTCATCCTGCAGAATCCCATTGGCTATACGGAAGGAATGCGGGTCAGGATAAAGAATGTTGCCGGGAGAGGGGAGTCGAAGCCGTGAACCAGAACAGCATGTTTTCCCAAAAGGCATTGGAACACCTCAAAAAGCAGAGCAAATCCGGCGAGCTATTTGCCGTCACATCCCCTACCGCTTGGATTGCGCTGGCTGCCGTGGTGCTGTCTGTCTTTTCCATCCTGCTCTGGTCGGTGTTCGGTGTCATGGCAGACAAAGTGGAAGGCTACGGCATCATACTCAATGAGGATGGAGCCGCGAGCATTGCGCCGACCAGCAGCGGGCGCATTCTGGAAATGAAAGCCGAAGAGGGGCAGTATGTATCGGAGGGCGAGGCGGTTGCCATCCTCGAACAGTCATCACTGGAACAGGAGCTGTATCTGCAGGCAGATCAAGCGCAGAACTCATCGAGCCACGAGGATATGCGGAGCCGGGTCTCCCAACTTGCCTCAGCGAAGGAGAAGTATGAGAGCGAGGCGAAGGTCATAAGTCCCTACACGGGGACAATCCTGATACAGAGACAGCACGAGGGTGATATTGTTTCAGCCGGAACGCCCCTTTACGACATCCGCATTGAAACGGGAAGCGAGGATCTGACCGCTGTCGTTTACGTTCCTGCGCTGAAGGGCAGCAAGGTCAAGCCGGGCATGACGATCCAGATTGCGCCGGGGGCTGTGGATTCCAGCCTTTACGGCTCCCTGGTAGGCAGCGTCCTCAGTGTTTCCGAATACCCGGTGGCCAGCGACCGCGTTGCTTACTGGACGGGCAACCAGGAGTTTGCGAAATGGATTGTGCAGAAGTGCGGAGGCGCTGTCATGGAGGTGCAGGTCGAACTGATTCATGATGAGGAAACGCCCTCCGGGTATCTTTGGACAACGATTCTGGGGCCGGATGAGCACATCCGGGCGGGCATGGCCTGTACCTCGACTGCCATCGTGAAGCGCGAAGCACCGATCGTCAAGGCATTCAACAAGCTCAGCCAGTGGATACGGAGTGATTGATATGGGAAAGACGCGAAGGGAGACTCCCGTTGTCCTGCAAATGGAGTCGGCGGAATGCGGCGCGGCCGCCCTTGGCATGATCCTCGGCTATTATGGGAAGTTCCTGCCCCTGGAACGCCTGCGGGTGCTGACGGGGGTCAGCCGCAACGGCAGCAATGCGAAGAACATCCTCATCGGGGCAGAAACCCTCGGCATGAAAGGAGAAGGCCGTTCCTGTGAGGCGGAGGAAATCCGGACATTTCTTCCACCCTTCATTCTCCATTGGGGCTTCAATCATTTCCTGGTCTGTGAGGGCTGGGACGATAAGGGGCGCATCTATCTCAATGACCCTGCCGTGGGGCATCGCAGTGTGACGTGGGAGGAGTTTGAGGAGAAGTTCACGGGCATCGTGCTCATCCTGCGTCCCGATCAGGACTTTCGCCCGGAGGGGAAGCCGGACAGCGTATGGAAGGAACTGGTTCGGAAGCTTTTGGGGGACAGGCGCACGCTGGCCTTTGTCATCGGCATCTGGGCATGCCTTTCCTTCGTTGATCTGGCCACTCCGGTCATTTCCCAGATTTTTTTCGATGAGGTGTTGTCCTATCTGCATCGGAACTGGCTCTTCGATATCCTGCTTGCCTTCGCGGTGGCACTGATCCTGCGCCTGACGCTGGTATTCCTGCGTTCGTGGCTCCTGTTGCGCTGGCAGGGGCAGCTGACGGTTCAGGATTCCTCCGATTTTTTCTTCCATGTACTCAAGCTGCCCATTTCCTTTTTCCAAATGCGGTTTGCGGGGGAAATCGCCTCCCGGGTGCAGTTCCATGAAATCATTGCGGATTTCGTGACGGGAACCCTGGCGCGCACAGCGCTGGATATTGCCATTGCCCTTCTGTACCTGGGGCTGCTCTTTTTGTACAGCGTGAAGCTGACAATCATCGGCTTGATCTTCACCGGACTGAATCTTCTGGTGCTCTACGGCAGTTACAAATGGCTGGAAGAACAACAGATGAAGCTGCAGCAGGAGATGGGAAAGCTTTATGGGCTTTCCGTTTCCGGCATCGCCGGTATTGAGACACTCAAGGCGAACGGCAACGAGGGGGATTTTTTTGCCAAGTGGGCGAGTGCCAACGCAGCCTATTTGACGATGGCGCAGCGGCAGGAATACTATGCGCAGTTCATCCAGCTGGTGCCTGCTGTCCTAGCGGGTCTGAATGCGGCCATCATCATGGCGGTGGGAGGTTTTTCCATCATGGATGGCGTGATGTCCCTGGGTGTTTTTATTGCCTTCCAGGGGCTGATGTCCAATTTCCAGGCTCCTGTGGGACGCATTCTGGGCATGTCCCAAAATATCCAGCAGACCCATGCGCAAATGATGAAGCTCCGAGATGTCTACCGCTATCCGGTCGAGAAGGAAACGTCCATTTCCACGGTCGGGAGAGCGGGCGTTCCGGCGAAGCTTTCGGGGCGGCTGGAGCTTCGGCAGGTCAATTTCGGCTATATGACGGGAGAGACGCCCCTCATCAAGCGTCTGAACCTTTCCCTGGAACCGGGGCGGCGTGTTGCCATTGTGGGAAAAAGCGGCAGCGGGAAGTCGACCCTGGCGAAACTGGTGTCGGGGCTTTATCAGCCCTGGTCCGGAGAGATTCTCTTTGACGGCCTGCCTGCAGAAAAAGTTCCCCGTGAAGTGCTTGCACAATCCATTGCCGTGGTGGAACAGGAGATTTTCCTCCTGGCGGGCACCGTTGCGGACAATATCGCTCTGTTCAATCCGGCTGTGCCGAGAAGGGATATTGTCCGCGCAGCACAGGATGCCATGATTCATGGGGATATTTCCCGGCTTTCGGGCGGATATGAGGCGGAGGTGGAGGAAGGGGGCTACAACTTCAGCGGAGGCCAGAGGCAGCGGCTGGAGATTGCACGGGCATTGGCCTTGAACCCGTCTCTTCTGGTTCTGGATGAAGCTACCAGCGCACTGGATCCCGTAACAGAAAAAGAAATCATGAGGAACATCCGGCGGCGGGGGTGTGCCTGTCTCATTGTGGCGCATCGGCTCTCCACCATCCGGGACTGCGATGAGATCATCGTGCTTTCCAAGGGGCGCGTCGTCCAACGCGGTACCCATGAGGAACTGGCGGGAGTGGAAGGGTACTATCGGACTCTCATGCAGGGATAGCGCGGAATGGAAAGGGAAGGTTAAAGTTTGACGTTGAGAGGAGGCGGGAGCGTGGAAGAGGGAGCCGTTGCCATGAAGATGGGAGAATGGAATTTGCTGCAGGGCAAAGGGGAATTCTTCCGCATAACGAATGGCGAAGCGGAACTGTACGTGGTGTACGAAAGGAAGAGTTGCGGCACGGTTCGGAAATTCCTTCGTGCCGCAGGAAAGGGGGATTTCCTCTGCAGTCTTGAAGGGGCAGGCGCAAGACGGCTGCATATGCTCGTGATGGCCGTAACGCCCCTTGAACTTCGGCCGGTCTCATGGGAAGACGTCTGTGTTGCTGTCCCCCCGGAGGGTGGAGCCGGCCTCGATGGGATGATGGAAACCTTTTTTTGCCGCCCACAAAGCCGTCTTCCGCAACGCGGCCTGCAGAAAGCTCTCACCGGCGGAGCCGCGCCCTGTCACGCGGCAGAGATGCTCGGAGCATATGGCAGCGATGCTGTCCGGGAGAAGCTTCTCTGTGAGATGCGCCGTTTCGCTGCAGCCTATCTTGCGTATTTCCACAGGGAGGAACAGCTGGAAGAGGAACGGCTTTCCCAGTTTGCGCAAACCAAGGAGCTTTTGCTCGCCAATTCCTATAACGAGCTTTTCCAAAACATCCTTCCCCAGGGGGATTTCGTCAATCGTGTGGAGGATCGGAAACAGCCGCCCCTGGTTCATGCCATACGCGAAATCGGCGCTTATCTGGGGATTTCCCGCAGGCGCATCCGGCTGCCGGCAGATGCCTGCCATCTCACCGACCAGCGCGAGATCCTGCGGCTGCTTGACGGCTCCTGCGGCCTGTACAGCCGCGCTGTCGACCTGGAGGCGGGCTGGCACCGCATGGATCTGGGGCCGCTGCTCGTCTTTCGCGACGGCAATCCCTATGCCCTCCTGCCGAAGGCGCCGGACAGATATGAATGCATCGATCTGGAAGAGGGCCGCCGCATCCCCGTGGATGATGGCCTTGCTGCATCTTTTTCTTCCCAGGCCTTTTTTTTCGCTCAGAAGATGCCGGAAGATGTGGACGGTCTTTGGAAATGGTTCCGATGGCTCAGCCGTCTCTCCTGGGCACGGGACTGGTGGGTACTCCTTTTGTGCTGCCTCATTGCAGGCTTCGTTCCCGTTGTTACGCCCCTCGTCACCCAGACGGTGTTTGCCGATATCATTCCCAGTTATGACAAGCAGGCGCATCTCCTTGTGGTGCAGGTCATGCTGGTCACTGCGGTATCCGGCGCACTTGCCCAGCTTGTGCGGGGCATCACGGTGCTTCGCATCAAGAACTGCACGCGCCAGACGGCGGAGTCTGCCCTCTGGCTGAAACTCCTTTCCCTCCCGGCTTCCTTTTTCCGCCGCTACCAGGTGGGCGAGCTGGCGATTCGCATGCAGGGCATCGGCGTTCTTTCCCATCAGCTTTCGTCGGCGGCAGCCGACGGTATTTTCAGCGGAATTTTTTGCTTCTGGAACTTGATCGTGATGTTCTGGTACAGCTATGAACTGGCAATTTTGGCTGTGGTCATTTGGGGGGTATATTTTCTGCTTGTCATGGCTCTTTCCTGGCGGCAGGCAAAATACCTGCGCAAGAAGACAGAGGTCAGCGGGCGCGTTTCGGGACAGGTGCTCCAGATTCTCACCAGCCTGTCAAAATTCAAGCTTCGAGCTGCTGAGGAGCGAGCCTTTTATCTCTGGACGCGGCGTTTCGGCGCCGAATGGAAATGGAACCGCAAAGCACGGGCGCAGGCGAACTGGGTGGAATTTGTCAACCAGTCCCAGACCTTGGTGATGAATTTCTGCATCTTTTATCTGGCCATGACGCTCTTCGATGACGGAATGGCAGCGGGAACCACATTTATGAGCCAGGCGAGCTTCCTGAGCTTTTATGCAGCCCTGGGGAGCTTTGGCAGTTCCCTCTCCGGCCTCCAGTCCGGCATTGCCGGCATTTGGAAGGTTCTGCCTTCCCTGGAGTACATGCGGCCCATTTTGGAAGAAAAGAGCGAGGTTTCGGAGGACAGGGTGCCGGCAGGCGAACTTTCCGGCGCTGTTTTGGTGGAATCGGTGGATTTTCGCTACAAAGCAGGGATGCCCCTCGTCCTGAAGCATGTTGTTTTCTCCGTGGAACCGGGGGAATTCCTGGCTGTCGTGGGCAGTTCGGGGAGCGGAAAGTCAACCCTTCTCCGCCTTCTCCTGGGAATGGAACAGCCGGAGAAGGGCGCGGTGTTCTATGATGGGCAGGATATCAGCCAGCTGGATCCCGCTTCCGTCCGCCGGCAGATCGGCGTTGTCCTGCAGCATGGCCAGCTCATGAGCGGCAGCGTCTTTTCCAACATTGTCGGTTCCCTGCCCCTCACCATGGAAGATGCCTGGGAGGTGGCGAAACTGGTGGGACTGGAAAAGGATATCCGGGATATGCCCATGGGGATGCATACGATTGTCGACGAAGGCGGCGCGACCTTTTCCGGTGGCCAGCGCCAGCGCATTCTTATCGCCAGAGCCTTGGCAAACCGTCCCCGTCTCGTATTCTTTGACGAGGCGACGAGCTCTCTCGATAACGAGACACAGGCCATTGTCTCCCATACCCTCGAAAAAATGAAGGCAACACGCATCATCATTGCACATCGCCTTTCCACCATCCGGAAAGCGGATCGCATCCTTGTTCTGGAGCAGGGGGAAATCGCAGAGGTAGGGAACTATGAGGAACTCATGAGAAGAAACGGGCTTTTCCGGACCTTGGCAGAACGCCAGATGCTTTAGACAGGAAGGGTGGAAAGGTCATGATGTATATTACCTTCAACGACTGGGCTGCGCAGGGACAGTATGGTGTCGGGAAAAAAATCCTGGGACAGATGCGCGTCTTTGCGGATGCCTTTGGCAGGACGTATGTTACCGTAAGGAAGGCAGGGAAGATTTCCCTGTACAGCGGGGAACGGCTGCTGGAACAGCAGGATATTTCCGCTTTCGCCGACTATGTGGATGCAGTGCTCGGCTGGCTGAAGAAATACCATATCGGGAAAACCTATATCCGGTATCCTCTGGCTACCGGCGATTTTATCAGGCTCCTCGCAGAGCAGAAGAGCATGGGCATTCGCTCTGTCCTGGAAGTTCCGCTATACCCCTATGACAAGCTGCTTGCACCTGCGTCGGCTGCCCTGCAGACAGACAAAATGTATCGCCGGGAAATAGCGCGCTATATCGAGCGGATTGCCCGGGTCGGCGGCGAGGGGGATATTTGGGGAATTCAATCCATATACGTATTCAACGGCATAGACCCGCAGGAAAGTTTTCCGCTGAAACACAGCCGGGGCAAATCCGAGGAAGTCGTCTTTCTAGTGGTGAGTTCCATGGAGCCCATACACGGGTATGAAAGACTGATCAAAGGACTGAAACGCTACTATGGGGAGCATCCCGGAACTTCCCGCGTTCGCCTCCTGTTCGCCGGGACGGGGACGGAGGAGGTGCGTTACAAAAGGCTGGTGCAGAGATATGCTCTTGGCGGATGTATTGAGTTTCACGGCTTCCAATCCGGTGAGGAGCTGGCGGCATTATATGATCGGGCGGACATTGCCGTTGGTGCGCTGGGGGGATACAAATACCGGCTTGACGTTTGGGATACTATGAAAAATGCGGAATACTGCCGGCAGGGACTTCCCCTGGTGTACAGTCATGTTGATCTTAGGTTTCCGGAAGGCACGGCGTTCGTTTTCCGGGTTCCTGACGATGATACGCCCATAAATATAGGAAACATACTGGAGGGTTACGATCATCTGCGCCAAAAGGAGGATTTTTCCGAAAGGATTCAGGCGTATGCGCGCAAAAAACTGTCATGGTCATCCTCGCTGAAGCCGGTGCTTCAATATCTGAACACATGTTGAGGGGCAGTTCCTGAGAGAGGAAGAGAGGGAACTGCCTTTTTTTGGCGAATAAAAGGAATTAGGACGAAGGATGGAGGAGATTTTCATGAAGA
>DFES01000111.1 GCA_002369175.1 Selenomonadaceae bacterium UBA3796 | reverse complement strand
TTGGACAAGAAACTCGTCTTGGCACGGTTCGCGTTCTCCGCCTTATCCAACGCTTCCTTCAGCATCTGCCGTTGGATTTCCTCCGCACGCACGGTTTCCTCAATGTTGTGGATACCCAATAGTATCCGACGGGATTCCGGCCATGTGCCGACCGGAACGATTTTTACCTGATAGGTCGTACTGTTCCCTGCCTTATCCATCAGCCTGAAATTGTGGTACAGCACACGTTCCTGCATCAAGTGCTGCTTGATACGCGCGAGGTTTACACGGGCGTGAAAAGCTTCATATTCTTCTTCGTTCATATGGCTGAGCCGATCGAGAAAAGCGGTGAGAGAACGATATTCATATAGCTCAGGGCAATGCTCCTTATAGCTGTCGTTTGTACGGAGCACCGCAAAGGTATCGCGGTCTATATCCGAGCGGATCAAAACATTATAATCGTCCGTCATGGCGCTGAGCATCGACTGCTGCCGTTCATCGCGCTGCTTCCCCAACTGGTTCACCACAAAAGACGACACCGCCTGCAAAACCAGCAGCGTATTGGTATTGGCGCGGGGATCGTCCACGCCGAGAAAGCCGACAATATCGCCGCCAAGCTGCAGAGGTGCAGCCATAAGCGACTTGATATTCTGCATCGTGAGAATCTTATACTCGTCCGAATCATGATCCAGCTCGCCATCGGTGGAATTGATGTAGAACTCGCCTTTGGTCTTGAACTGCACGATCCAGCGATCCACAATCGCGATGTCCAGATTTTGCAGCTTTGAGATTTCCGCTTCAGCGCCCTCGGCGCACCATTCAAAGGTGTTGCTCAATCGCTGGGCTCCCAGGTCAAACTCAAAAATATAGGAGCGGTCCGCATTGTAAAACGATGCAACCAGTTCCAGCAGCTTGTTGATGACGATCTCAGGCTCTTCGTTCTTGCGCAAAATGGTAATGCATTCCATCAAGAGGTCGTTGATTCTGATTTTTTGCTGATCCAGCTCCTCCATTTCGGTAATCTTATCCCTTGTATTGGCAGCGAGCTGTTTGAAGGTGCGTGTCAGGATACCGATTTCATCGTCCTTGTCATACTCCAGTGAAAAATCATAATTACCTTTGTCCACCTGCTTTGCGGCTTCTGTAAGATCACGAAGCGGCTTCGTAACTTGACCTGTAGAGCGTACCATGGCTATGATTCCAATCCCCAGGATGGCAGGCAGGACAATAAGGATGATCCAGATCATGCCCATCCATCCGCTGTTGATCTCGGACACCGGGGCACAAACGTACAGCCGCATGCCGTTGCTCAGCGGAATCCAGACAGCTTCCTTCTCCACTCCCCTATAGTTATACCGTATGTGATTGCTGCCTATGAACTGCTCCGGCTCATATACTGCTTTTGTTTCCAGATTCAGCTGCTCAGAACCCAACAGCGGATGATAAAAAACATTTCCGTTTTCATCCAGGATAAAGGCATATCCGCTCTCAAAGATCGAGATGTTTTCCACTTCCTTTTTTAACATCTCATAATCTATTTCAATACCGATCACGCCGACAAACTTGTCATTCCAGTAAACGGGTTCATTATAGGAGATTACCAGGGCGCCAAGATTTTCCGTATAATACGGAGGAAGCCATTCGCCTTCGCCGGTTGCTTTCGGTACCGTAAACCAGACAAGCGCAGACGTATCGCTGGTATCATATTGGGTGAGATCTGTTACTTCGTGTTCTGCAAACCCTTCTTCGTCCTGATATACATACCAAAAACCCTTGGTGTCTCCCGATATCTCCGGATCTACCCTGAAATAGTAGGTAAGCACTCCGTTCGTGTTGTGCGCGAGCCTTCCGAACAGCTTACGGGTACGTTCAACATTGCTGTTCAGATCGTCAAACGGCACGCCTTCAAACCTGGCCGCTACCAGCATGGATACTGTCCGAACGGAGTGTTCTACGCTCTCAAAATACTGCTCCAGATTCATTGCGCCTGTTGTGGCAGTTAAACGAATCATTTGATCCGCATCACTTCTGCCCAGATTCTTGATGGAGATAACGCCGATAGCAGTGGCAATGCTTAGCGTAATCAGGATTACGCTCACAACGGTAAGAGTGAATTTCGTTCGAATAGAATGCATTCGAGGATGCACCTCCTTCATTTCATGTCAGCCTTCTGCATCCAATGCCATGCATGATGCCGTCTGCTTCCAAGTCGTAGAATCCCCCTTTCCCTTATTCGCTCATAATGCTTCGGAATCCTGCCACGACAGAGATTAAATGACAAGCACGCAATCCAAAAGATACTATGCGCAAATCTGGGGCAACCTCATTTCATCAACACGCCTTGACCGGACACAAAAAAGCGGCGCAGCCGAAGCCACGCCGATAATTTTGTCGTATCCGTTGCCAACCCCTTTGGAAAAATGCTCCAATTGCGCTATAATACATAAAGCAATACATAAAGCAAGAAACGCTGCACAGTTCCCAAAAACGGAGGCTACCATCATGAACAAACTTCAAGGTCTTTCCTGCATGCTCCTCGGGGGGATGTTCCTTCTTCCCCTTGGATGCGGTCATCCGAAAACAGCGGAAGAGGCTGCCCCGCCTGCCATCCAGCAGGAAGCAGCTGCGGAAGCCCCAGCTCCTGCACCCGGGAAAGAAGAAACCGAAAACCACATCATTGCAACGGAAGATTTCAGCAATCTGCAGCTGAAGGATGCGGCAATTCCCGTCTATGACAAGCATACCTTGGCCGAACGACGCGCCGGCGGGCTTCCGACCGTACTGCCGGAGCTTGTGCCCTACCGGGAAAAGAAAATGGCCTACCTGACCTTCGATGATGGCCCGGATGAGACAAATACCCCGGCCATCCTTGACATCCTGCAGAAAGAGCAGGTCAAGGCGACCTTCTACGTTCTGGGAAAAGCCGCTTCCGCATACCCCCATGTCCTCCAGCGCATATTCCAAGAGGGGCATGCCATCGGCAATCACAGCTACGACCATGACTACGACAGGCTCTATGCTTCAACGGGAAACTACCTCGCCGAAATGGAGGAAACGGACGAGCTGCTCTGCAGCCTCATCGGCATGCGTCCGCTGATCACACGGGCGCCGGGAGGGCGCATGGGGCACTTCAACGATGCCTATGCAGAGGCCATGGTTCTCAATGGCTATGTGGAACACGACTGGAATGTCAGCTCCGCCGACACCGCGCCCAACCATCCCGTAGCCCAGGACTTCATCGACAACATCGATGCCCAAGCCGTCACGGACTGCGCCATTATCCTCATGCACTCCTCTTCCGGACATGAAGAAACCGTCAAGGCTCTGCCCGGCATCATCCGCATCCTCAAGGAGAGGGGCTATTCCTTCGGCGTTGTCACACCCATGACGCCCCAGCCCTGGTAAGGGACGCCGCAAATCTGTTCACTGCCGTTTCCGTGGAAAAAACATATCCAGCACCCTTTCGTCCTCGGATTTCCCAAGATAGGAGCCAATGAGGAACAAGATAAGGGAACAGGTGATGCCAATCGATATCTGATGCAGTCCCAGGAGCTTGAAGCCCATGCCCTGGGTCAGACAATAGACGAGGGTTCCGCCCCCCATGGAAAGCAGTGCGCCTGTCTTATTGGCTCCGCGCCAGAAGAGTCCGAGCAGCAGCGTCCAGAAAAAGGCGGTCTCCAGTCCGCCAAAAGCGAACATATTGATGAGCCAGATGACGCTGGGCGGTGTCAAGGCCAGGAAGAACACAAGGATGCCAATCACAGAGGTTGCTGCCACGGAAAGGAACCTCAGCCTCCGGGAAGAGGTTTCCAAGTTTCTTTTTTCACGGTAATGAAGATAGATGTCCTTGATGATGGCGGAAGCAGCGACCAGGAGAAGGCTGGAAATCGTCGAGATGGAAGCCGACAGCGGGCCAATGATGGCAAGGCCGACAAGAGCCGACGGCATCACGGTGACAATGGTCGTGGGAATGATGTTGTCCACCGTGCCATAGGAGGCGAGGTCGTTGGTCAGTACGCCATGGGCGAGAATCCCCGTGAAATTGATGCCGATGTTCATAAATCCGACCACGACGGTTCCAACGAGCATGGCGTGATGAAGCCCTTTGGTATCCTTATAGCTGATGCCTCGAACCACGGACTGGGGCAGGGCAATGGTGCAGATTCCCACGAGAAGCCATTGGGTGAGGTAAAGTCCCAGCGGCATGTTGCCTG
>DFES01000057.1 GCA_002369175.1 Selenomonadaceae bacterium UBA3796 | reverse complement strand
TGCTGGTGGAAGGCCAACGGCGTGTAGGCAAGTCCACTGTTGTAGAAGAATTTGCCAAGCAAGCATACAAAAGCTACATACTGATTGATTTTTCCACCTGTTCCCAGGAGATACGCGACCTGTTCAACGACATATCCGATTTGGATTTCTTCTTCCTGCAGCTGCAACTGCTGACCAATGTACGCCTTGAAGAAAGAAACTCTGTCATTATCCTCGATGAGGTACAGCTTTACCCCTTGGCACGTCAGGCCATCAAAAGCCTTGTTAAAAATCACCGCTATGACTACATAGAGACCGGCTCCCTGATTTCCATCAAGAAAAATGTCAAGAATATACTGATTCCCAGCGAAGAGCAGCGTATCTATATGTACCCTATGGATTTTGAAGAATTTCTCTGGGCCATAGGAGACAATGTGACTATTCCCATGCTGAAGCTTCTGTTCAGCATGCAGAAACCGGCAGGTGATGGGGCACACAGGAAAATCATGCGCAGCCTGCGGCTCTATATGCTTATCGGCGGCATGCCGCAGGCGGTGGAAAGTTATCTGCAGGAAAACAATTTTGAAGCCGTAGACCAAGTCAAACGTGAAATACTTCGGCTCTATGAGGATGATTTCTACAAAATTGACCCAACAGGCCGCCTCTCCCATCTCTTCGATGCCATCCCTGCCCAGCTGAACAGGAACGCTTCCCGATATACCGTATCCAGCGTCATCCCTACTCTGAGGCCGGGCAGTTCGCTGAATCTCATTGCCGAACTACTTGATTCCAGAACAGCCTTGGCAGCTTATCACACCAGCCAGCCTTCGGCTGATATGGCCTCGTACAAAGACTTGACCAAATTCAAGCTTTTCCTCTCCGATACCGGTCTTTTCACCACACTGATGTTCAAGAACAAGGCTTTTACCGAAAACGACATATACAAGAAACTCCTGAGCGACAAGATTTCAGCCAATCTGGGGTACCTGTTTGAAAATCTTACAGCCCAGATGCTGGCTACAAATGGTTATGAGCTATATTACCATACCTTCTCCAGTAAAGATAAAAAGAGCAATTATGAAATAGATTTTCTCATAGCAAAAGGAAGCAAAGTGGTACCAATAGAAGTAAAATCCTCCAATTACAAGCGCCACGCGTCTTTGGATGCCTTTTGTCAGAAGTATTCTGCCCAGATAGATGAGAAATACATTCTCTATACCAAGGATTTCCAAAAGGAGCAGGATATACACCTATTGCCAATTTATATGACCCCCTTCATTTATACTGGCGCAAAACTCCAAGAAGCAGATACCTGAAAGATTACGAACAGCAAAACTGCCGAAGCTCATAAAAAAAACAAAGCAATCCCAAAAGACTGCTTTGTTCCACAACCCTATCCATTCATTCAGCAAACGCCATCGTCATGGCATCCGACACATCAATGCCCTCCGGTACATAAAGTACGATATTCTGGGAAATACGACGAGCATCTCCATCCGATACGTAGCAAACACCGTTGACGAAGTCACAGATGCGGCGCTGCTCTGCCAGATCCACCTTCTCGTAGTTCACCAGGACGGCTTTGCTGTCCTTGAGATCGTCCGCAATGGACACTACCTGATCGAAACTAGAAGGTGCATAGACCTGCATGTTGAGTTCCTGAATCTTCGTCGTATGGACCTTGAACTGAGAACGAGCGACCTTCGCACTGTCCTGCCTGTTTTCATAAGACATGCGTCCATACGTGGGGCGCTGTTCTTCTGCAGGCTGGTAGACTGCAGAGGCCCCGCCAAAACTCACGGAACTGCCATTGGCAACCAAACGGTCGACAACTTCCTCATTGCGGTCTGCCTGATTTGCCTGCTGCCCTTCCGTCTCAAGTTCCTCATCTACTTCCTCCTCTACGGGAGGCATGATAAAATCCGTTATTTTCTTTATCAGCTCCATACAACCGCGCCCTTCCAAAACAATTTTCGATATAATAGCATCCGATATACAATCAAAGATTAAATAAATTCCATACAGTGAACTTATCTTACCACACTTTGAAAGAAAATGCAAAAGCCCTATCGGGAAAATCCAGAGATTCTTATAGGACTTTTGCACTATTTTCAGCTATTTTTCATAAAATGATCAGGATTGCTTCCGCGCATTCTTTGCCGCGCGCCCACGAGCCGTATGATCCAGGATGGCTTTGCGCAACCGGATATTTTCCGGCGTGACCTCCACAAGCTCATCATCATTGATGTACTCCAGCGCCTGCTCCAAGCTCAGAATGCGGGGAGGGACGAGACGGATCGCCTCATCGGAGGAAGAGGTACGCATGTTCGACACGTGCTTCTGCTTGCAGGGATTGATATCAATATCCATTTCACGGGAATTCTCGCCTACAATCATTCCCTCATATACCTGCTGGCCGGGAGCGATGAACATGGTTCCGCGATCCTGCAGCGTGTATATGCCGTATCCCGTTGTCTCCCCCTGCTCGAAGGCAACGAGGGAACCCCGTGAACGACCCGGAATATCTCCCTTGTAGGGAACATAGCCATGAAATACATGGTTCATGATGCCGTTGCCCTTGGTATTCGTGAGCAGTTCTCCGCGGAAACCGATGAGTCCGCGGGCGGGAATCGTGAACTGCATGCGCATGTATCCGGAAACTTCCGTCATGTTCTGGAGATCCGCCTTGCGGGTACCGAGAGATTCCATCACGGCGCCCATGTACTCTTGGGGAACTTCCACGGTGAGATTCTCAATGGGTTCGCATTTCTGGCCGTTGATGGTCTTGTAGACCACTTCCGGCTTCCCCACCTGAAGCTCATAACCTTCGCGGCGCATCTGCTCAATGAGAATGGAAAGGTGCAGCTCGCCGCGGCCGGAGACCTTGAACACATCTGCAGAATCCGTCTCTTCCACGCGAAGCGCCACATTCGTCTCCACTTCCTTGAAGAGACGGTCGCGAATGTGACGGGAAGTGACGAACTGCCCCTCTCTTCCGGCAAAGGGACTCGTATTGACGCCAAAAGTCATGGAAAGCGTAGGCTCATCAATATTGATGCTGGGAAGTGCCTCGGGATTCTCCGCATCCGCTACGGTATAGCCAATGCTCACATCCCCCAATCCCGTGAGGGCGACAATCTCTCCCACGCCTGCCTCAGGTGTCTCCACACGGCTCAGTCCCTGATATACAAAAACCTTGCCGATCTTCGCCTTGACCTCCTGATCTCCGTTGATGATGACAACATTCTGGTTGACTTTGGCCTTGCCGCGAATGATGCGGCCAATGGCCACACGCCCCACATACTCATCCGCCTCAAGGGTCGTGATCATCATCTGCAGGGGGCCTTCCTCATCGCCGCGGGGCGCAGGAATCTCCTTCACGATGGTCTCCATGAGCGCCTCAAGATTATCTGCCTCGTCGTCCATTTCATGTTTCGCAACACCGTCACGCGCCGTAGCATAGATGACAGGGAAATCCAGCTGGTCATCATCTGCATCCAGCTCCATGAAAAGCTCCAGGACTTCATCATAGACATCATCCACCCGCTGATCCGGGCGGTCGATCTTATTGATGACAACAATGGGCTTAAGTTTCTGTTCCAAAGCCTTGCGAAGGACATACTTCGTCTGGGGCATAGGCCCCTCGAAAGCATCCACAAGGAGGAGAACACCATCCACCATATTGAGGACACGCTCCACCTCACCGCCGAAGTCCGCATGACCCGGCGTATCAACAATGTTGATTTTTATGCCATTGTAAAGGATGGACGTATTCTTGGACAAAATCGTAATGCCGCGTTCACGTTCCAAATCACCGGAATCCATAACGCGTTCTTCCACCTGCTCGTTGGAGCGAAATACATGGCTCTGTTTCAGCATTGCATCCACAAGGGTTGTCTTGCCGTGGTCAACGTGGGCAATAATGGCGATATTCCTCAAATTTTCTTTCGTAGTCACTGAATGGTTACCTCCGTCCCAAAATAAAAGGATACATGATTCATGTATCCTTTCTGTTTCTTCATTACCTCAATATTAGTATAGAGAGGAACTCTTGTCAAATATTTTTTTTTAGGATATTCCTGCCTGCTCTCTAAGAGCTGCGGCTTTATCCGTGTGCTCCCAAGGGAGATCCACATCCGTGCGGCCAAAGTGTCCGTAGGCAGCAGTCTGCTTGTAGATGGGGCGGCGCAGATCCAGCATGCGGATGATGCCCGCCGGGCGCAGGTCAAAATTCTTCTCCACAAGTTCCTCAATGGTCTCTTCCGCCACTTTGTTTGTTCCAAAGGTATCAACCATGACGGATACGGGACGGGCGACGCCGATGGCATAGGCAAGCTGGATCTCGCAGCGATCCGCAAGGCCTGCGGCTACGATGTTCTTCGCCACGTAGCGTGCAGCATACGCTGCGCTCCTGTCCACCTTCGTGGGATCCTTGCCCGAGAAAGCACCGCCGCCATGACGTGCCCAACCGCCATAGGTGTCGACAATGATCTTGCGGCCCGTGAGTCCGGAATCTCCCTGGGGGCCGCCAATGACAAATTTTCCCGTCGGGTTGATATAGTATTTCGTATCCTCCCGCAGAAGCTCTGCCGGAACGATGGGCTTTACCACCTTCTCGATGAGATCCCTTTCGATCTGCTCCAGTGTCACATCGGGGTCGTGCTGGGTGGAAATGACAATGGTATCCACGCAGACCGGCTTTCCATCCTCATAGACCACGGTAACCTGGGTCTTGCCATCGGGACGCAGATAGGAAAGTTCCCCGCTCTTGCGGATCTCCGTGAGACGGCGGGCCAGCCGATGCGCCAATGCAATGGGAAGCGGCATGTATTCTTCCGTCTCGTTCGTTGCATAGCCGAACATCATCCCCTGATCGCCCGCGCCAATGGCTTCCGCTTCGTCCATCTTGCCCTGCTTTGCCTCGAACGCCTTATCGACGCCCAGGGCAATATCCGCCGACTGCTCGTCAAGGGATATGAGAATGCCGCAGGTCTTGGAGTCAAAACCATACGAAGCGTCCGTATAGCCGATCTCCGCAACCGTCTCGCGGATGATATGCGGGATATCCACATAGCAGGAGGTGGATATCTCGCCCACCACATGCACCTGCCCCGTGGTCACCAAAGTCTCACAGGCAACGCGGCCCATGGGATCTTGGGCGATGATGGCATCGAGAATGCTGTCCGAAATCTGATCCGCCATTTTATCGGGATGCCCTTCCGTCACAGACTCGGATGTAAAATACATACGTTTCTTGCTCATTCACTTCTCCTCCTCATGTCTCCGCAGTCCACAGAACTCGAAAAGACCTCTCTAGCTATAAGAGAGGTCTTTATTTTCCGTCTCATCTTATAGGCAGATACCTAAAGGAATTGGCACCGTTTTGGCAAAGCCAATGGTTGCCGCAGCTTCATCGGGCCAGTCCCTCCACTGCTCTGGATGAGTTCCATATTCTGCTGTCACTTGTTAACGTTTTCTATTATATTGTATTATCCTGTTTCTGTCAATAGGATGTTTTGGCCTATCACCATTCCTGCCGACGCTTCACGCATCCTCTTCTATGATATCTTCTGTCTTCATGCCGGGATTGTATATGCTGTAGCGGCCCCTGCCCGATAATTTCGCATGATAAAGGGCAGCATCCGCATGCTGCAACAGTGCCTCAAAGGAATCGGAGGAAGTTTCCGAAAAGGCAATGCCTGCGCTGGCGGACAGTGTATGAAGCTGATGATCCATCCGATAGTATGCCACAAGTTGTTCCAAGAAGCGCTTCACCTTCTTCTCCACATATGCCCTCCCCTTATCCAGCCGGGCAATCGCAACAAATTCATCTCCGCCCAGACGCACATTCAACCCCGAGGTGAAGATTTCCTTCATGGCTGCGGAGAAAATCATCAACGCCGCATCGCCGACCTGGTGCCCGTAAGTATCGTTCACAGATTTGAAGAAATCCAGATCCAGCACGACGACTGCAAGTTCCCTTCCCAGCCAATGGGACTCAATATATTTCTGCATATAATGCCGGTTGGCAAGACCGGTCAGGGCATCGTAGTGCGCCATCTTGATGATGGTCTGCTGATACTCATACTCCTGCGTCACATCTCTCGCAATTCCCACCGTTCCAAGGATGGAGCCGTCTTCCTCGAAAATCGGTGTTTTCCAGGTCTTGAGCTTCCTCAAGCCATCCTTTCCCATGACCTCCTCATCGAAGAGACATGTTTTGCGGGCACGAAGAACCTCCTCTTCTGTCTCTACACAGACGAACTCCGTCTTTTCGTACTCCTCGCGGGAGATCCCCCAAATATAGTAATGGTCTTTCCCTGCAATATCCTCCTTGGTCTTGTCCACCGTATTGCAGAAGGCATCGTTCACTTTCCAGTGCAGCCCCTTCAGATCCTTGAACCAAATGAGATCCGGCAGGGTATCAATGGTCTGCTCCAGATAGTTCCGACAGAGCCAGGCATCCTTGTCTGCCTTCAACTTTTTCTGGAGCTTCTCAAAGCGGAGCCTCGCAAGCCCTGCAGGCTCATCGCCACGCCAGAAATCATCCACGGCAGACAGCTCTTCCTCAGAAAAGCAGGAAAAATCCTCTGCACACAGAATGCAGGTCCCCGATTCCCCCACAGCCTTTCTGACCTCTTGGGGCCGAAAGTGAGAAGAAGCATGAAAGATCACAATCTGATTCCTCGACGGAGAAATCTGGGACAAATCGGAAAGAACCCGAAATTCATGCTCGAATCTCTACAACGGCGCGAGCTTTTGCCATTCCCGGATGCAGTCCGGTCGAATGGCTGCCGTCCAAAAAACAAGTCTGGAATGATACATGCCCTTAATCCCTTCTCCCTATTCATCCTGTGCATCCTGTGCAGCCTATTGTCTGCACGGTAGGTGTCTATGCTACTTTAGTATATTCGAGATTACTGACCGATTTCCTGCCAAATTCATATATGTAAAAGGGGACATTTTCCGCCCCGTGGATATCGTGGCGAAAAACGTCCCCCAGCTTCTCTGCGTCAAATCTGGCGCAGGGCTGATTCCGTATAATATTTTTCCTCTGCTGCAAGAAGCTGCTTCGCGGATTCCAGCTGCAGGTTCACCTGCTCATAGGATGTTCCGCCCAGAGAATTGCGATTTTTGACACAGGTCTCCGGACGAATCGCCTCCTTGATGTCATCTTCAAACAAGGGGGACAATTTCTTGTAATCCTCCAGAGACATATCCTCCAGCCAGATTCCCTTTTCGATGCACTGATGCACCGCTCTGCCGGAAACGGCATGAGCCTGTCGGAAGGGCATCCCCTTTTTCACAAGATAATCCGCCAGATCCGTGGCATTGGAGAAGTCCTCTGCCACAGCCCTCCGCGTCACATCCTGACGGACTTTCATGCCGCGGATGAGCTGGGCATAGACCGCAAGGCTGAACTTCACCGTATCAATGGCATCAAAGATGCCCTCCTTGTCCTCCTGCAAATCCTTGTTATAAGCAAGAGGAAGCCCCTTCACAGCCGTGAGCATTGCCATGAGATGACCGATGACGCGACCCGTCTTGCCCCGCACCAGTTCCGAAACATCCGGATTCTTCTTCTGGGGCATCATGGAAGAGCCTGTGCAGTGGGCATCATCCAGCTCCACGAAGGAGAACTCCCTGGAGCACCAAAGAATCGTTTCCTCGCTGAGACGGGAAAGGTGCACCATGAGAATGGAGGCCGCCGAGAGGAATTCCATGATGTAATCGCGGTCGCTCACGGCATCCAGACTGTTGTGATAGATGCTCTCAAAGTTGAGCTGCTGCGCCACGAACTCCCGATCAATGGGAAAGGTCGTGCCTGCCAGAGCACCTGCCCCCAAGGGCATGATGTCCGCCCGCTCATAGACTCCCTGGAATCTCGCGAAATCCCGAACCAGCATGGCAAAATAGGCCATGAGATGATGGGCGAACAGGATGGGCTGGGCCCGCTGCAGGTGCGTGTAGCCCGGCATAATGACCTCGCGGTGTTTTTCCGCAGTCTCCACCAATGCCCGCTGCAGGTCGACGATGAGCCGTTCCACCTCTGTAACCTGGCGGCGCACATACATGTGCGTATCCAGTGCCACCTGGTCATTGCGGCTGCGAGCCGTATGCAGACGGCCGCCTGCATCGCCGATGGCATCCGTGAGCCGCTTCTCGATATTCATGTGGATGTCCTCAAGATCCACAGAGAACTCGAACCGCCCTTCCTCGATCTGCTGCAATATGTCCTCCAGACCCCGGATGATGCTTTCCTTGTCCTCCTCGGAAATGATGCCGCATTTTGCAAGCATCGTCGCATGGGCAATGGAACCTGCGATATCCTCATGATACATCCGTTTGTCAAAGGCAATGGATGCCTGGAATTCGTTGATCATCTCATCCGTGGATTTGGAAAATCTTCCGCCCCAAAGTTTCCCGCTCATTTTCCCTGCTTCTCCTGCATGAGAGCCCGCACCTTCAACGGCAGGCCAAAGAGGTTGATAAAGCCGGTGGCATCTGCCTGGTTGTAGACATCATCGTGCTCAAAGGTCACGAACTCCTGGCTGTAAAGGGAATGGGGAGACTTGGAGCCGGCGGAGATGATATTGCCCTTATAGAGCTTGAGCCTCACCGTTCCCGTCACCGTCTGCTGGGTGCTGTCCACAAAGGCCGCCAATGCCTCCCGCAGCTGGCAGAACCACATGCCGTCATAAACGAGCTCTCCATAGCGCACAGCCATCTGCTCCTTGTAGTGATAGGTAGCGCGATCCAGGCAGAGATATTCCAGTTCGCGATGGGCATAGTAGAGAATCGCTCCGCCGGGATTCTCGTATACGCCACGGGACTTCATGCCCACGAGGCGGTTCTCGCAGATATCCGTAATTCCAACACCATTGCGGGCGCCGATTTCGTTGAGCTTCGTCAAAAGCGCGACAGCGTCGAGCTTCTCGCCGTTCACCGCAACGGGAATGCCCTTCTCGAAATCCACCGTCACATATTCCGCCTGATCCGGTGCATCCTCCGGTGCCTTGGAAATCAGGAACATATCGGTCTTCGGCTCATTCCACGGATCTTCCAGATCCGAGCCCTCATGGG
>DFES01000085.1 GCA_002369175.1 Selenomonadaceae bacterium UBA3796 | reverse complement strand
GCCAGAAGGAACGTCCCGACCAAATCGTATTTCCTTTCCTCAAATACCACAACAGGAATGGGATCTTCATCCTTTATCTTGATTTCATATCCTATCATCACTACTTCTCCACAAAAACCGGATAGGCCGTCAGAATCTTTTTCTTGTCATTCAGGTACATGTCAATCTCCAGCCCTTTCGCGTGTCCTATCCAGAGTTCCCCCCGCGGATTCCCTGGATGATTGACGGCATCCTCATAGGCTTCATTGATGGCATCCACGACCTCCTGAGGCGACCATGTTTCCGGATAGAAGGAACTAAAACCGTTTTTCCTGACATTCCTGACCTGAACCTTTGCCGTGAACACCCCATGGACATCCTGCTTGCTGCGGGTTCCGTCAATGATCTTTCCGCTGCTGTCCTCCACCATGGAATAATGGTAGCCTGTCGCCTTTCCCTTCTTATTGATGGTACCGGAAAAAATATGCTCCAGCGCTCCCTTGGCAAAATTCTCTGTATGTCGGAGTCTTTCGATGTCCTTCTGCGTGTATTTCACGCCCTTGGCTGAAGTCTTTGGCTTCTCTCCTTCCGCAGATGACTGCACAGCCGCCTGCACTTCACCGGACGTTCCGGCGGACTGAGCCGCCTCTTTTCCCCCGCATCCCGACAAAAACAGTGCCAGAAGCGTCACGACCAGAAGAACCGCAATTATAACAGCACCTGTCCAGCCGGCCATTTTCCCAGTTCTCATGGAACCACCTCATCTTTTGTTTCAATCCACGTCGGCATTTTCAGAAGCACGACACTTTTCCACTTCCCGCAGGATGACCTTTTCCTCATCATCCACTGTGCGAATCTGTACACTGACCACTTCCCGGGAGGAAGTCGGCACATTCTTTCCCACGAAATCCGCACGAATGGGAAGCTCTCGATGTCCCCTGTCAATGAGAACCGCCAGCTGTATGGACTTTGGCCGCCCCATATCAATGATGGCATCCAGCGCCGCACGAATCGTGCGTCCGGTATAGAGCACATCATCCACCAGCACAATGACCTTTCCCGTAATATCCATCGGCAGTTCCGTTGGACGGACAACCGGCTGGTAGGAGAGAGTCGAAAGGTCATCCCGATAGAGGGTAATATCCAGAATTCCCACAGGAGGCCTCTTCCCTTCGATCTGCTCGATGTTCTCTGCAAGCCTCTCCGAGATGGGAACGCCACGGGTACGAATCCCCACGAGGACAACATCCTCCACCCCTTTGTTCTTCTCAACAATCTCATGGGAAATGCGGGTCAGGGCACGGCGGATGCCTTCCGAGTCCATAAGGATGGTCTTGTCGATCAGCTTAGGCACAATCATCAACTCCTTTGCTCTTTCTTTCCTATTACCTCAATTTTCTGAGTATCTTTTCCATATCCTCCGGCAGGGGAGCCTCAAAAACCATGGCTGCTCCTGTCGACGGATGCCTCAGGGATAGGCGGATGGAATGAAGCGCCTGCCCCTGAATGGAAAAGGGTGCTTTCCTCTTCGGTCCATATTGGGGGTCGCCTGCAAGGGGGTGTCCGATATGAGCCATATGGACTCTGATCTGATGGGTGCGCCCCGTTTGAAGGGAGCATTCCACCAGCGTGTATTCACCGAAGCGTTCCAACACCCGAAATTCCGTAACCGCAGGCTTTCCCTTCTCCCGAAGGACAGCCATTTTCTTCCGATCCGCAGGATGCCTTCCGATATTGCCCCTGACAATGCCCTTCTCTTCCGGAATATTCCCATGGACAATGGCCCAGTAGATTCTGTGGGCGGTTTTGCTGCCGATCTGTTCCGCCAGATCAAGATGCGCCCTATCATTTTTCGCCGCCACCATGACACCGGAAGTGTCCTTGTCCAGACGGTGGACAATGCCCGGACGAATTTTGCCGTTGATGCCGGAAAGATCCCTGCAATGATGAAGAAGGGCGTTCACCAAAGTTCCGTGGCAGACACCGGCGGCAGGATGCACCACCATGCCCCGCGCTTTGTTCACCACGATGATATCCCCGTCCTCATAGAGAATGTCCAGAGGAATCGGCTCCGGCTCCACGGAGATCTCCTCCGGCTCCGGCGGGAGGAACCGGATGGTTTCTCCCCCTTTGAGCCTGTAATTCGCCTTCCGGAATGCATCATCCACCCAAACGCTGCCACCCTCGATCAACTTCTGCACATGGGAGCGCGAAAGTTCCGGCCACTGGCGCACCAGAAAAAGATCCAGCCGCTCCCCCGGCAGTTCGGAAGTATATGTCATTTCTTCTGTCATGAGGGATTTGCTCCTTCTGCCTTGAAAAGAATGGCATACAGCATGCACACTACGCCGCTCACAATGGCAATATCAGCAATATTGAACACGGGCCAGACGCGAAAATCAAGGAAATCCACCACAAGTCCGTTGTAGATACGGTCAATGAGATTTCCGACAGCACCGCCCAAAAGAGCCATGCAGCCATATCTCATCCACGGGTTCTGCCGTTTCAGCTGTGGATAGAAAACAAGAGCTGCCAGGAGGATGCATACCCCTGCCGCAATGAAGAATACCCTCTGGTTTTCCATAATGCCAAAGGCGGCTCCCGGATTCAGTACGTACGTGAAATGAAACATCTGGGGTATGAGGGGAATGGATTCCCCCGGCGTCATATTTGTCTTCACCGCCAGTTTTACAATCTGATCCAGAATAATAATACCAAAAAACAACAAAAATGACATGGATACAATCAACCCTTATCCTTCTTTTCTCTCTTCCTCTGCTTTTTCTTCCGGATTCCCTTCCGAAATTTTTTCCATGGGTACGGTGTCCGTCAGGTTCTTGTCCGGCGCTTCCTCTTGATTTTCTGCAGGCTTTTCCTCAACGCTTTCCGCAGACGTTTCCGCGACATGTTCTGCAGGTGCTTCCCCATCACTTTCTACAGATTTTTCCATGGATTCTTCTACAGGTTTTTCTATGGGTTTTTCTATGGGTCTTTCCACGGGGCTTTCCGGCACTTGCGCCTTCGGCTCCTCCATCTGCTCCGGATTGGGCAGCTCATCAAGGGTCTGGCTTAGAATGGCCAGTTCGGACTCCATGGTGATGCGCAGCTTCTTCAAGAACTTGTTCTTTTCCCGGGCAATGTGATCGTATTCCGCTACGATATCCCGTACCCTGTTGGCTGCAGCGGTAATCTGACATTTTGCATCAAATTCCGCATGACGGCGCATATTCTGGCATTCCGTCACCGTACTCTCTTTCATGTTCCGGCATTCCGTCACGGTATGGTCTTTGAGGCTCTGGCATTCCCTCGCTGTATTTTCCTTGAGCTCCTCCGCATTCTTCCTCGCCGTGCTGACAACCTCTTCCGCCGTCTTTTGAGCTACCAGCAGCGTATCCTGAAGGTTTTTCTCCAGCCTCTGGTACTGCTCGATGTTCTTCTGGATGCGCTCCACTTCTTCCTTGAGCCTGTCATTTTCCCGATAGAGTTTCTCGTAGTCGTTTACCACCTGATCCAGGAATTCATCGATCTCGTCTTCATTATAGCCGCGAAAACTGCGCTTGAATTCCTTATTGTGTATATCCATTGGTGTAAGCAAGATTCATTTCCTCCTTCGATCGAATTACAGATACCGTTTCAGCAATACTCCAATCCGACCCTTTTTGGTCTGCCCCCTCACCTCTGACAGTTCCAAGCGGCCCCTGCCGCGCATGGAGAGGACATCTCCTTCCTTGACTAATTGAGACGCATTCTTCACGGGCTGCCAATTGAGCTTCAGCTTGTCTGCAGCGATATCTGCCGCCGCCCTGCTCCTCGATGAGCCAAATCCTGCGGCCGCAACGGAATCCACCCGAAGCGAAGCCACGGTTGCCTTGATTTCCTTGCATCTCTCCTCCTTGGGAGCAATGGAGGATAACTCGTCAACCTCACAGGTCACCCCTGCGGAACCAATCTGCGTGAGATTTGCAAGCAGAAAATCCTGCATTTTTTTGTCGACAATGATTTTGGCAAAATCGCCCGTGGCAATGATATCACCGATGCACTCACGCTCAATGCCGAGTCCCATGAGAGAGCCCAGCACATCCCGATGGGAAAGCCGCGTGAACTGGCCGTTCCAGGCTGCCTTGATCACAGCCACTTCATAGGAAGGCTTCCCGCCAAAGGAGGCGTCCAGTAAAAGCGCCCTCTGCCTTTCCGCTCCCGGATAGCCGCCGAAGAAATCCACCCGGAGGCCGGGGAAGTTCGCCGCCACAGTTTCGGCAATCTCCTGACCGTAAGGATCCAGAAAGCCGGACAACCGGAATTTCTGGCTGCGCAATGCCTGTTCCGCAAGGTCTGCCAGCTTGACCGCCGTCTCCTCTCCTTCCGTTCCTTTGTAGAAGCGTACAATCTTTTCCTTTTCCAATCCCATCTCAAATCTCCCATTACTTCTTCAGCCAAGGCATTTCCGTTGGTGCTTTTTTGATTTCTTCTTCCGTGTAGCTGACGTTCACATTGCTCGGCGCACAAAGGAATACATTGCGCCCCACCTTCTTGATTTCCCCGTTGAGAGCATAGGTGGTACCACTGATGAAATCAATGATACGCTTTGCTGCCTCCGCATCTGTCTTATCGAAATTGATGACCACAGGACGCTTCTCCCGAAGGCAGTTCGCTACTTCCTGAGCATCATCAAAGGATTTCGGCTCAATGACTACGACCTTCATCTTATGGGATGCAACTGCGCTGTCGCGGGCGGATGCCGCATTCTGAAAATCCACCACGTTCTGCGGGCCCATTCGATTCTCCTGCCGGTCATGGCGGATTCCATAATCCCTATCGCTCATTTTTTCTGTCTCCTTTATCTTTTTGGATTCTTTGGCATACTTCATTTCCTCATCCTGCTCGCCGGCCTCATTCTCTGCGTCCATCAGGCCGATCTTGCTGCATACTTTGTCAATGATTCCCATACACAACCCACCCCCCCGAATATTACTCCTCAATACTGGCGCTGACCAAAAATCCCGGTGCCTACCCGGACAATATTAGCTCCCTCTTCCACAGCGATCCGGTAATCATGCGTCATTCCCATGGATAAATACTCTATATTCGCTCTTTGCCATTCCATTCCCTTTATCTTGCAGAAAATCTCATACATTTCCCGAAACAGCGGACGACATTCCTCCACATCCGCATAATTCGGCGCAATGAGCATCAAGCCGCAAAGACGCAGATGCTCCATGGAGTCCACGGTTCGGAGCAGTTCCATCAGTCCGTCCCTCCGGATGCCGGACTTGCTTTCCTCCTCCGCGAGGTTCACCTGCACCAGAACATCCTGCACTTTATCCAAGGCTTCGGCAGCCTTGTTCACCGCAACCGCAAGATGCCCGCTGTCAATGGAATGGATGAGGTCAAAATACCTTACGGCCTGCTTTGCCTTATTGGTTTGCAGGTGGCCGATGAGATGCCACTTCACCTGCCGATCCAGCCGCTCAAATTTCTCTTTTGCCTCCTGGATGCGGTTCTCACCGATGTGACCGACACCCGCATCAATCGCTTCGCGCATTGCCGCGATATCATGGTTCTTGGTTACGGCAACCAGGCATACCTCAGCCTCCTTCGCAACTCTGACCCGGCGCAGCCGCGCCCTTTCAATTTCAGCCTCCACCTCATGAAGTCTCTCTGCTATCATATCCACGCCACCCCGCCGTATTCAATACTTCTGCAGTGCAATCATTGCCGCAATCCGTCCGGTTGTCCCGCCATCGGCGCGATAGGAAAAATACCATGAATGCTCGCATGCCGTACAGGTATCTGCCGACTCAATGTTTTCCGGCAGCATGCCCCCCTCGATGAGGGAAAGGCGGTTCGCTGCCCACAAATTGAAGTAGATCCTTCCGTTTTTCTCTTCCAGAAGGTTGTCCGCTTTTTCGGGAAATGCCTTTCGACAGGCTTCTGCTACCTCAACGCCGACTTCATAACAGCAGGGACCGATAGAAGGGCCGATCCCCGCAAGGCATTTCGACGGATCCGTCCCAAATTCCCGGTTCATGGCCTCCAGTGTCTTCCTGCCAATCTTCTTCAGTGTCCCTTTCCACCCCGCATGGGCAATACCCACAGCCTTCTTCTCCGGATCGAGGAAAAGGATCGGCGTGCAGTCGGCAAAACAGAGCATGAGCGGAAGCCCCGGCTCATTGGTGATCAGTGCATCCGTTTCCGGTATGGCGTCCTCATAACTTTTTGCTCCCATCCCCCGGTGCTTCGAGGATACGTTCAGAACTTTATCCCCATGAACCTGGTTGGGGGATACGATATCCTCCGCTTTAAGTCCCATAGAACTTGCAAAAATAATGCGGTTCTTCCATACCGATTCCGCCGCATCTCCCACATGGAACGCGAGATTCATGGAATCGTAAGGTTTTCGGCTGACCCCTGCCTGACGGGTGGAAATCCCATGTACCGCAAGCTGTTCAGGGAACAGGGAAAATTTCCCATGCCATAGATTGTTCTGCATATGCTGCAAAAAATAGCTCATATCAACCTTCTCCTATCCTCCGTCTGCGGAATTCAGCATACGCCGCAGCGATGGCATCCGTCAAAACACTGCCGTGTGCTTTCGAGTTTCTCCGCTTTTTCCAGTTCCCTATAAAGATATTCTCTGTGAAATCCCATGTCAAGGGTTTCCCATGGAAAAATCTCCCCCGGCGGTCTCCTTCTATGGAGATAAAATTCTACAGAAAGGCCTGCCTCCTTCATGGCGCGAAGAAAAGCTTTGCTGCCGCCCGCCTCATGGGAGGCTGCCAGCACCTTCGATATGCGCCTGTCTCCGCACGCCAGGATTCCCTGAATGCAGGCTTCCTTTGCGGATTCTGCAATGATATGGATATGCTTGTGCCTCCGCAATCTGCCCTGTATCACCTTCAGCCTTTGCTCCACCTGCTTGCGCGGCGCCATGGGCATCCATTGGAAAGGAGTGAAGGGCTTCGGCACAAAGGGGTTGATGCTCAGCGTCAACGTTCCTTTGCTGCCCTTTTCTTCCATATGCGCCTTGAGCCTTTCTGCCAAATCCACGATGGCGAGAATATCCTCTTCTTCCTCAAAGGGAAGTCCAATCATGATATAGAGCCGGAAATTCCGAATTCCAGCTTCCAGCCCCAATTCCATGGCAGTAAACAGATGCTCCTCCTCGATTCCCTTGTTGATAACGGCCCGCATCCTTGGACTTCCTGCCTCCGGTGCCATAGTCAAAGTCTTCAGCCCGCTCTTTGCAAGAGCCTCCACCAGTTCTCCCGTCACGGAATCCGCCCGAAAAGAAGCTACGGACATGGA
>DFES01000194.1 GCA_002369175.1 Selenomonadaceae bacterium UBA3796 | reverse complement strand
TTGCTCTCACTGATCTCCGCAATGAGAATCATATTGAAGAATCCGTCCATGATGTTCTGATTGATGCTCAGAATATTCACATTGTTATCTGCCAAAATCTGGCTGACCATGGCAATGATGCCGACCCGATCTTTTCCAACAACAGTAACTACGAGTTTCATTTTGACAACTCCCCCTATTTTTCCTCCAAAAGCGCCAAAAGCTCATCATAATCCTTTTTCAATTTGCAGTATTCATCCGCAATCTCAAGGGCAGCCATCACACCGATCTTTGGCCCGGAAAAACTGCGGGTGCGCTGGGCAACGGATTTCATATGGCTGTCCACCATTTGCGCCAGCTTGCGCAGGTACTCCGGATCTCCGTCCGTGCGCAAGGGATACGTGGTACCGAAAATTTCCACAGGAACTTTCATCGATTCCTTCTTTTCCATGTCTATCACCTGCCATTCAGGCGCGAAGCTCCGCCTGGAAATTCTTTTCCACAGCCTTGAGAATCGCTCCGAAAGCCTCATCTGCTTCCTGGTCCGTCAAGGTCTTCTCATTGGACTGGAACTGCATCGCAAAGGCGAGACTCTTCTTGCCGCTGGCAATCTGCTTGCCCGTGTAAACATCAAACAGCGTGACTTCCTTGAAATATTTGCCGCCGTTTTTCGCTATGACCTGTTTCACATCACCGGCATTCACGCTTTCATCCACCAGCATAGCCAAATCGCGGCTGATGGCAGGGTATTTCGGAAGCGCTTCAAAATGGAAATCCTTCGCCGTGTATTTCCGCAGCGTCTCGATATCCATCTCAAAGACATACATTTTCTGCTTTATGCCAAAGGCATCCGCTACAGCTGGATGAACCTCTCCCACCGTTGCGATGATTTCCCGTCCTTTCTTGAACACAGCCGTCTTTCCCGGATGCATCATGTAGTGCTCTCCGGCCTCCACCGTGTATCTTGAAATCGAGAGCTTTTGGAAAAGAGCCTCCACAACGCCCTTGATATCATAGAAATCCACAACATCGCTTCCCTGGTTCCATCCAATGGGATTGCGGCGCCCCGTCATGATGCCCGCAAGCTTCATGACCTCTTCCGGCAGCTCCGTCACGGGAAGCGCCTTCGGATAGAACACCGGCGCAATCTCGAAGAGCTGGATATCCTCATTCTTGCGGGAGAAGTTTCTCGCTGTGTTTTCCATGATACTGGAAAGGAGTGTGGTGCGCACCAAAGGGTACTCATCCGTCAACGGATTCATGATCTCAATGGCTTTCCTGAGTTCACTGTCTTCCGGAACCTGCAGCTTGTCGAACATATCCGGGTGCGTGAAGCTGAAGGAAAGCTCCTCGTTCATTCCCAGCCCTGTGAGAATCTCTCGTATCTCATCCATGAAATTCTGTCGCGGGCTTTGATATCCCTGCACCACATTGCCCCAAGGCATCGTGGATTTGATGTTCTCAAATCCGTGAATGCGGGCGATCTCCTCGGAAATATCATCCATGAGGGAAACATCATTCCTCCAGGAAGGAACTTCTGCCCGATAGGATTTCCCATCGCCGGAAACCCCAAAGCCAAGCCGTTCCAGAATCTCTTCCATGGCCTCACCGGAAATATCGGTTCCGAGACGGCGGTTGATCTCGTCTGTCGTGAACGCAACCACAGCCTTCTTTCTCGGATGAGGATATACATCCACAATTCCCTTCGTCACCGTGCAGGCTCCCATGTCCTGAAGGAGCTGTGCAGCACGATCCAGGGCGCGCTTCGTCTGCTCTACATCCACGCCCCGCTCAAAGCGTCCGGAAGCTTCCGTATGAAGGCCGCAGGCCCTAGAAGTGCGACGGATGCTGGCTCCGTTGAAGGAAGCCGCTTCAAGGATAATCGAAGTTGTCGTATCCACCACTTCGCTCTCCAATCCGCCCATAACACCTGCAAGACCGGCTGCTTTCTCCCCATCGGCAATCACGAGCTCGTCACCCTTTGCAAGACGGGAAGAATCATCCAGAGTGTGCAGCTGTTCCCCCGCCTTTGCACGGCGAGCCGTCAGGCTGTGCCCCGCCACATGATCGTAATCATAAGCGTGCATGGGCTGTCCGAGCTCCACCATGACGAAGTTCGTTACATCCACCACATTGTTGATGGAGCGAATCCCCGCCCCCTCCAGCCTCTGCTGCATCCACTTCGGTGAAGGGCCGATTTTCACATTGCGAATCACGCGGGCAGAAAAGCGATCGCACAGATCTTCTGCCTCAATGCCGATTTTCACCAGCTCCTCTGCCCTGGCTTCGTCATCCTCCTGAACGGTAATCTCCGGCCACTTCGGCGCATTGCCGGAAAGCACGGAAATCTCCCGCACAAGGCCAAATACGCTGAAACAGTCCCCACGGTTTGCCGTGAGTTCAAATTCCAGAACCACATCATCCATTCCAAGTACATCCTTCACGGGAACACCCACAGCCGTATCCGGCGGCAGGATGTAAATTCCGTCCTGCGCCTCCTCAGGGAGCTTTGAAAGATCCATTTTGAGCTCTCCTGCAGAGCAGAGCATTCCATTGGAAGGAACACCTCTGAGCTTTCCCTTGGAAATCTTCTGTCCGTTGGGAAGGTGCGCCCCTACCAGAGCCACAGGCACAACCTGACCTTCCGCTACGTTTTGGGCGCCCGTGACGATCTGGACGGGGGTCTCCTGCCCCACATTCATGGTGCAGACCTGCAAATGATCCGAGTCGGGATGGGCTTCCAGCTTCTCAATGCGCCCCGTCACGACCTTCTCCAGCCCCTCATCGGCGCGAATTACATGCTCCACCGGAACCCCCGCCATGGTGAACTTGTCTGCCAGTTCCTCCGCCGACCAGTCAAAATCGATATAATCCTTCAGCCATTTCACAGAAACCTGCATAATCTATCTCCTTCCGTTCCCAGAACTCTTCAGAACTGCCGCAGAAAACGAACATCGTTATCGTAGAACAGACGCAAATCATCAATGCCATAGGAAAGCATAGCGATGCGCTCTACTCCCAGGCCAAAGGCGAAACCACTGACCTTCGAGGGGTCGTAGCCGCTCATCTCCAGAACATGGGGATGAACCATGCCTGCGCCGAGAATTTCCAGCCATCCCGTTCCCTTGCAGACCCGGCATCCTTTTCCGTGGCACATGACACAGGAAATGTCCACCTCTGTGCTCGGCTCCGTAAAGGGAAAGAAGCTGGGACGGAAGCGTACTCCCACCTTATCGTTAAAAATCTGTCGCAGAGCTGTTTCCAGGGTTCCCTTAAGATCCGCAAAACTGATGCCCCTGTCGATGACAAGCCCTTCCACCTGGGTGAACATGGGGGAATGGGTGGCATCGTAATCGTCGCGGCGATAAACGCGCCCGGGCGCAATCATGCGGATGGGGCTGTTGGGCTCATGGGACTGCATCGTGCGCGCCTGCACCGGAGAGGTCTGCGTCCGCATGAGAATCTCCTCTGTGATGTAGAAGGAATCCTGCATATCACGTGCCGGATGA
>DFES01000083.1:5553-6215 GCA_002369175.1 Selenomonadaceae bacterium UBA3796 | reverse complement strand
GCCATTTTTCCGCCTGCCTGCGTCAGTGAAACCTTGACGTAGCTCTGCTACGACTGCGGCTTCCCTTCCTTGTCATACGAAAAACTGCCTCGCTGTAGCGCACAGTTTCCGTTTTTCAACACACCCTGATTTCCAGTCGCTGCAATAAAAAAAGGCGACAATACGCCACCTTGAAAATCCCGAAAAGAATCGAAACATCTCAATATGAACCCATCCGACCCCTGCCGGCAGGTGAGAAGCGGTGGCTCCTTCTTGCTCGATACTCAGCTATCATAGCACAGAAAAGAGTCACCGTCAACCCGTATCGCCTATTTATTTTCCAGCTTTTCCACACGCCGATAGACATCGATGAATTCCCGCGCTACCGTCTTGAATGCCTCTGCGCTCATCAGCTGATCCTCTGCGTGAATGAGCAGCAGGGACATGCTCCCCTTCGCCGTGTCCCCGGCATCCTCCTGCAGGAGTTTTGCATGGGCGCGATGTCCTTCCAAAAACATTTCGCCGCCTTCTTCCATGAGCTTTTCCGCCCGTTCAAAATCTCCCGCCTTCGCCTTCTGTATTGCGGCAATGTAATTGCTGCGAGCCGATCCCACCGATGAAATGATCTGAAATGCAATGCTTTCCATATCTTCCATGAAAACTCCTCCTCACTCCATCACGTC
>DFES01000083.1:0-5436 GCA_002369175.1 Selenomonadaceae bacterium UBA3796 | reverse complement strand
GTTCCACTGTTGCCCTCGCCCTTCCGCTCCATCTGGCGCACTTCATGAAGCACCATTCCCAGAACCGGAAGAGCTGTTCCGTAGGCAGAGGCCGTTTCCGTTCCTATGGCAAGATCCTTTCCGAAGTGCTTGAGCATGAATCCTGGACGGAAATCCCCATCCAGGCCACGCCGCACCACATTCGACATCTGGAAACTTCCTGCCGCCCCCTGGGAGATTGCCTGATACACTTTCTCCAGATCAATACCGGATGCCTTTGCATAGGCATACGCTTCGCAGGCACCTGCCAAGGCTCCCGCAATGGCAATTTGATTGCATGCCTTGGCCTTCTGCCCTGCGCCCGGGCCTCCCATGTGGACGAGATTTTTCCCCAGAACACCAAAAATCGGACGCAACGCCTCGAAATCCGCTTCATCGCCTCCCACGAGTATGGAAAGCGTGGCGTTTTTTGCCCCTGTGTCACCTCCTGTCACCGGGGCATCCACTGCATGGATGCCTTTCTCCCGTGCCGCTGCATAGATGGATTCAGCCAGAATGGGTGAAGAGGTCGTCATATCAACGACATAAGCCCCCGCCTTCGCATGGTTCAGGATTCCGTCCTCTCCAAGATACACTTGCTCAACGTCTTTAGGGTAGCCCACAATGGTGATGATGACATCCTGCCCCTCTGCACATTCTCCCGGCAAATTGCACCATTTTGCACCGCGGCGGATAAGCTCCTCCGCCTTTGCCTTCGTGCGGTTATACACACTCACTTCGAAGCCTGCCTCCATGAGATGGCCTGCCATGGCCGCCCCCATGATGCCGGTGCCGATAAAACCGATTTTCTGCATCGTATCCTCTCCCCGTGCGCCCTAAAACTGAATGCCAAGATCCCAGGACTTTGGCCAGTATGTCTCGGCTATATCGAGAATCGGGGCGGTCAATTCCTCGATATTCGTCACTTTCCTGAGCCGCCAGAAGCCTGTCGCATCCCTGGCGAAGGCAAACTGAAAGGTAAGCTTCCCGATGATTTTCCGATAGATGAGGTTCCCGCTGATCTCAACCGTCATCACAGCCCATGCATCTTCCACTGACGTATCTTTGACCCTCGTCTTCATCATCTTGTAGATCTTCTGGAAGGCATAAGCCGCACAGTTCACCGGATCTGCCTCAAAACTCTTCGGCATCTTGAGATTCCCTCCGAAATATGCGGCGATGAATTGCTCAAAAAACCCCAAATGCACTCTGCGGTATTCTTCATTGTAGTTTCGGATATTCTGCGCCCCATAATGGAAAAAAACATCCTGCGGATACATCTCATGAAATTTTTCGCAATTTTTAGCTAATTCTTCTGTGGCCTCACGGTAAGCATCGTCGAGAAAACCTGCAAGCTCCACCCGTTCCCGAAACTTTTCATAATCCCTTTCCGAAATCGCCTTCCGGATTTCCTCAAAGGCAAGCTCCGGCGCATCCCCATCGATTTTATTGAAATTCATAACACATGATTCCTCACTGCACATAGGATTCCTTCCTGCATCCTGCCTCAAACAGAGTCCCCTGCCATTACGGAAACCACACAAAAACTCCATGAAACTCATAGGTTCGTCAAGTCTTGCGACTTCGAGCCGTTTTTGCAAGGCAGTTGCTCAAATTTTCCCGCAGGAACCAGATATTGTCTTCTATTATAACGCAATCGTTCAAATTTTTCCATAGGCGAAATCTTTCCATTGAGGTTTCAAGAAAACAAATCGACCGAACTTACAAGGAATTTCTGCCCACGTTGTAGAATATGTTGTTGTAGAATATGTTGTAGAATGTAAGGAGCGGAATGCAGAGAGAAAAAGTCATGTGCTATGCACGTTCTCCGGTTTCGAGCCGGGAATCGGCAGGAAGGTATTTGAGGAAGGTATTTCAGGGAGAGAGCTTTGAATGGAAGAATATGAAAAGAAGGGCTATCTGCTGCAGGATTTCCGGGTATTCCGTCTGAAGGATGCTGTCATGAAAGAAATCCCCTTCCACTACCATGATTTCCACAAAATCATCCTCTTCCTTCAGGGAAAAGGCGACTACATCATCGAAGGAAAATCCTATCCCTTGAAACCCAGGGATATCATCTTCGTAAGTGCAGGGGAAATCCACCGCCCCATCCTGTCCCCTGCAGCAGCTTACGAGCGCATTGTCATCTACGTGACACCGGATTTTCTGGAAAGGCATTCCCGGGGGGGCGACAACCTTGCCGCCTGCTTTCTCCAGGCAAAGGCCGGGTCCAGTGTCATGCACGTCACCCCCGGCAAAACGCACGATCTGCTCTACCACATGGATCGACTGGAGCGAACGGTACACGAGAAGGGGTTTGCCGATGAACTCTACGCGGAGATTCTCTTCATCGAGTTCATGATTCTTTTGAACCGCTCCCTTCTGGAACATGAGATCGAAGAATCTCACGAAGCCGACTACAACCCGAAAATACAAGCCCTCCTGCAATTCATCAACGAGCATCTCTTCGAGGAGCTTTCCATTGATGTCCTCGCCAGGGAAGCCTACATGAGCAAACATTACATGATGCGGCGGTTCAAGGCTGAGACGGGCTACAGCATCCACCAGTACATCATCAGCAAAAGGCTGCTCCATGCCCGAAGTCTCCTGTCAGAGGGTCTGCCTGTCACGCAGATATGTTATGACTGCGGTTTCCGTGACTACTCCGCCTTCTCCCGCGCTTTTAAGGAAATGTTTCATATGACCCCAAGGGAATCCCGAAATTTGAGGAAACGATGAGAAAAGAAGTTTTCTTAATTATTTTCCAGCAACAAGTAGGATTTTTTCAATTGATAGCGAATACTCTATGTAATAAACCCGAATCAAACAATACGCTTGCCCAACGACAGGATAGGAGTGTTTGCCTTGAGAGCTGTTTCTGTGGAAGATCTAAAGCCCGGCATGGTGCTGGCGCGTTCTCTGGTCAATGAGGACATGGTCGTAATCATATCGGAAGACACCTTGCTCACTCAGGCGCACATTACCCGTCTGAATTTTCTGAATATACCAGTCGTCTATGTCAAGGACGAATACGAACTCAGCAGCAATTATCAGACAGCCTCTGCAGTCTTCAACCGCAGCAACGCCTTCGTGAAGGAGTACAGCGCAGTTGTGGATGCAGCAGAGGAAATCTTTCAGGAAGTCAGCGAAGGCAACACCGACCATGTGGAGAAAAGGGCCAAGGAAGTGGTCACGGATTCTCTGGCACCCCTCTCCCGCAACAGCGGCGTCATTGACCATCTCTTCGAACTCAACCACTTGGCCAACAATGTCTACCAGCATTCCCTGCGCGTATCCATTCTGTCGGGAGTCATCGCGAAATGGATGCATTTTGACCGGACAAGGTGCCAGGATATCATGCTGGCAGGATTCATGCATGACATTGGCAAGACGAGGTTCCCCCAGCGGATTCTTGACAAGCAGATTGACAAGCTGCAAGGAGAGGACTATGAAGTCTATATCCAGCATACGGTGGATGGACATCACATTCTGAGCGGTCTTTCCGGAATCTCCGACGGCGTGAAGCTTGCCGCCATGCAGCACCATGAGCGCATGGATGGATCGGGGTTCCCATTTGGCTGCAACGGTCCTGAAATCAACCCCTATGCCTGTATTGTAGCGATTGCTGATGTTTATGACAACATCACAACGGAACGGGAGGGCTATGTAAAACAGACTCCCTTCGACGCCATCAGCTACATTACGGAAAATCTCTATACAAGCCTCGACCCCACGGTCTGCATTCCGGTGCTCACCCATATCAAGGATGCTTTTCTCGGCTCCAAGGTAACACTGAGCAACGGTCTGGCAGGATACATCGCCTCCTTCCCCAATGACTTCGCAGCCCGTCCCGTCATCAGCATCTCCGATGAGGAGCTCCTGAACCTCAACGAGCATCCGGAAATCAAAATATTGGAATACAATCCGAAATAAAGACAGGAGCTGTCACACCCAGGCATCGTGTGACAGCTCCTGTTTTTTCAAAGCCCCCATAACCCAGGAACTGTTCATAAATAACTTTTAGATTTGACTTGTCTGAATCTCCATATGCGTCGTTGTCGATCGGACAATTCTTCGCCATCGGCTCTGAATTCTCGCTGACGTGCCACCGGCACATCAGCCAGTCGACATAGCACCGCTATGCCTCCTTCCTCCGCCTAGCCTATGAAGATTCATCCTGCGTCCTATCTTAAAATTTATTTATTGCCAGCTCCTTAAAAATGGACATCGTCAAGATGTCCATTCCGCAAAAAGGCTCCAATCAGTCCTTAGGGAAGAATTCATCATGGATGGCGTTGACTGCCTCCGTGACCTGGTCTCCCTTGATAAGGCAGGAAATGCTGATTTCCGAAGTGCTGATGATGTCAATGTTGACATTCGCACCGGCAAGCGCCCCGAACATACGCGCCGCGATTCCCGGATTGCCAAGCATGCCTGCACCAACAATGGAAACCTTCGCCACATCCTCCTCGACGAGAACAGCGATGGCACTGAGCTTTTCCGCTACCCGGTCCACCACTTCCTTCGCCTGGGAAAGGTCTCCGGAGGCCACCGTGAATACCATATCCGTTATATTCTTCTCGATATTGCGTATGCTCTGGACAATCATATCCACATCCACATTGGCTTCCGCCAAAGATGCGAATATCTCATGGGCAATGCCCGGCGTATTGGGAATACCAAGAACTGCCACCTTTGCCACCTTATCGTCATGGGCAACGCCCCGAATCATAAAGCTCTTTTCTTCCATTGTATAGTCCTCCCTAATGATTGTGCCCATTTTCGTGGTAAATGTAGAGCGCACGTGAATGGGGATGTTATAATACTGTCCCATCTCCACCGAGCGAGGCTGCATGACCCCGGCGCCAAGACGAGCCATTTCCAGCATCTCGCTGTAGGTGATCTCCTTCATCTTGCGCGCTCCCTTGCAGACCCGCGGATCCGCCGTGAAGATACCCTCCACATCCGTGAATATTTCGCAGGAATCTGCCCGAAGAGCACCTGCAAGAGCCACTGCCGAAGTATCGGAACCGCCACGCCCCAAGGTCACGGGATCGCCGTGCTTATCCGCTCCCTGGAAGCCTGCAACCACGACGATATTCCCCTTTTCCAGTTCCTCCTTCACGCGATCCGGCTGGATATCGAGAATGCGTCCCTTTGTATGCACCGAATCCGTCCGCATCCCCACCATGGGGCCGGTCAGGGACACTGCGGGATGCCCCAGCGATTTGAACGCCATTGTCAGAAGAGCGATGGAAACCTGTTCTCCTGTGGTCAACAACATATCCATCTCTCTGGCAAAGCGATAGGGTTCCTTGTCAATCCCCTGCGCCAGCTCAATGAGCTCATCCGTCGTGTCTCCCATAGCAGATACGACCATAACGATCTTATCATCCGGCTTCTTTTCCTCCAGGACAC
>DFES01000204.1:4255-7154 GCA_002369175.1 Selenomonadaceae bacterium UBA3796 | reverse complement strand
GAATTAATCAACACGCCCTAGTATACCACGAATGCTTTGCAGCTCGTTAGTAAATTTTACTGTTCGCCAGTATAGATTCCTCACGGTGCGAAATGAAATTCCCCGTTCCATTGCTTCATGCGTTCCCGAAAGCAATGGGACGTATGCACACAAAAATTTTGATCAACGATTGCGCCCTGAACGAGGTCCGGCAAGGACGCAAGAAATGCCTTGCCCTTTTCCGGCCCCATAACAAAAACAGCCGTCGTCAGAAGGTCGGATAACATCCCAGCGTTGGGAACGTCCCCGCCTATCACAACGGTAACGCTCATCACGCCGCTGTCCGCAGGATACCCCGTCCCGGGATCCATGATATGGTGGTACCGCTTTCCTGCAAGCTCCAGCACACGCTCATAATCTCCCGAAGTGGAAAGAGCCTCGTCGGAAAGAGGAATGACCGCCAGATAGGTGCCGTCTTCCGCCTTGCGGGGATGGCGAATGCCGATATTCCACATTCTCCCGTCCCGCTTCCCCACGGCGTACATGGAGCTCGACCCCATGTTGATGAGGCCGCTCTTCACCCCATGCTTCTCATAGATGCGCCGGACTTCGTCCAGGGCATACCCCTTGGCGATTCCTCCGAAGGAGACAGACATTCCGGGAAATTCCAGCATGGCACTCATATCCTCCGGGCGAAGGTGCAAATGCTGCCAGCCCACCAATTTCCTTGCTTCCCTGATTTCCTCCTCCGACGGCAGCCGCGCATTGGCCGTGCCGATTCCCCAAAGCTTTGTCAGAGGCTCCGTCGTGACATCCCATGCGCCTTCCGTCAAACGGGAATACGCCTGGGAAAATTCCAGCATGCGGTAAACATCTGGATGAAGCCTCACATAGCCTCTTCCTGCCATATCTCCCAGGCGGACAACATCGCTGTCCTCTCCCGCCGGATTTGCGACGGCATCAAAGCTTTTCAGCCATTCTATGCTCTCATCCACTGCCCTCCGGGCATTCTCCCCTTCTGCCGAAAGGACAGCCACCGTATCCATCACCATGACGGAACGCTCATAGCGCTTTTCCTTGCCGCATCCCCAGGAGAAGAAAAGAAAAAACAGCAGGAAAACTGCCGTGATGTAGCTTCCCTGCTTCGTCAGAAATCTCACTTTTTTCAAACTCTCCCGTAATAATCCTCAATGATCTCTTCCCGAGTTTTCCCCGAAGCCTCGGCAAGATCCGATGCCATGGCTTCGCAGACCCGTTCCATTCCTGCAAAGAGATTGATGATGTTCAGGTACTTATTGATGACTGCATAGTCCGCTTCATGGTTCTTCATGTCATTCAAATCCTGCAGCGCACGTTCAAATGCCTCTTTTCTCTTGTCCATGGGTTCAACCTCCTCTCCAAGATTCTCCTGTAAGTATTCCACCTGACACGCCTGTTTTCCTGCTTCCCGTCGGGAAATCTACGCCTCCTGCTTCTCGTGGAGCTTTGCCCGCCATTCAGGCACCGGTTTTAGATTCTTCATGTAGAAGCGGTAGGCAATGCACATGAGGATAATGGTCACCAGCCAGCTCACAGGATACGTTCCCATGAGCACATCATAGGTTGGGTATTCACGGAACAGGGTGTAGACCCATACAACGCGGACACCGCATACTCCTGCCAGTGTCAGGAGCGCCGGCGGCATGGAAATACCATAGCCACGGAGAGCGCCCGACAATCCGTCCAAAAGAACGCAGATGACCTCCGGCCCCACGATATACATGAGCCGCAGGTATCCCAGCCGGATCACCTCGGGATCCCCGTTGAAAAAACTCAGCATAGACTCGCCAAAGATGAGAATGAGCACAGTCATAACCGCAGTGCACAGGGCATTGAGGCCGATGGATACCCATGTGGCCCATTTACAGCGAAACAGTTTTCCCGCCCCATAATTCTGCCCCACAAACGTGGTGGCCGCCTGTCCGAAGGCATTCACAAAACAGTAAACATTGACTTCAATGGTAAACGCCGCTGCTGAGGCCGCCATAGCCTCCGGCCCGAGACTGTTGATGGCGGATTGTATGAGAAGGTTTGACAAGGAGAACACCATGCCCTGAATGCCTGCGGGAAGGCCGATGCACACGATTTCCCGCAGGCACCTTTTATCTATGGCAAAAGCTTTCCTATCCACTCGAAGGATGCTCTGGCTCCGCAGAAGCGCCCGAAAGAGGATGCCTGCGCTCAGAGCATTGGCAAGCACCGTGGCAAAGGCGACGCCCGCCACGCCCCAGTCAAAGACCAGCACAAAGAGCAGATCCAGCACGAGATTCAACGTACTGGCGATCACCAGGCTCCAGAGAGGTGTTTTCGTATCTCCCCTGCTCCGAAAAATCGCCGCCTCGAAATTATAGATTCCAATGACCGGCATCCCCGCAAGGTAAATGCGGAAATAAACCTCCGCCATCCCCCGGACTTCCGGCGGCACCCCCATGACATCCAGCACGGGATCCGTCAAGAGCTCGCCTATAAGGGCAATCGCCACTCCGACGATGATGGCGAGAAGAAACGCCGTGTGAACAGCGGCCTTGACCCGGTCAAAATGTTTTCCGCCAATGTTTTGGGCAATGACCACATTCGCACCAAGGGACAGCCCAAGAAAAAGATTCACCAGAAGCCCGATGAGGGAAATATTGTTCCCCACTGCCGCAATGGCATTCTTTCCCACCAGCTGTCCCAGCACTGCCACATCCGCCGCATTGAAAAGCTGCTGCAGAATCCCCGTCAGCGCCAGCGGAATGGCAAAGAGAACAATCTTATCCCAGAGGGAACCATGGATCATATCCATTTCCCCACTTTTTTTACGGCTGGTCTCCATACAATCCCTTCTTTCCCAGCACTATCCATCGAACATGCATATTATAACGCTATTGTTCAAGTTTTG
>DFES01000204.1:0-4172 GCA_002369175.1 Selenomonadaceae bacterium UBA3796 | reverse complement strand
AACCTTCCAATTGGCGTTTCAACGAAGCAGAAGCCAAAAAGGCATAGCAGCCTTTGCAAGGCAGCTATGCCACATTTTTCGGAACGCAGAATCCCAAGACCCAGCAAGCGAGCAGGGACAGAATCCCTCACTTGCCGCAGCAGATAACGATGGATCTGGGTTCCAGTTTCAGCGGAGCGCCATAATCCGCGAGAACCTTCCGCTTGAGGAAGGACTGCTTCGCATGGGAAGTATCCACCACAATCCTCCACTGCATCCCCTCCGGAAGATCCGGAAGCCAGATATCATGCGGTTCCCAGTGCATATTCATGCCCACGTAGATAAAGTCGTCTTTCCCGTTGGCCAATTTTCCGGCAAAAAGAACACCAACGACACGATTTGCACGGGACTCATCAAACTGCCATGCATGGACACCGTGAAGGCTTACCGGCGGGAATCCCTCCGGCACCCCCTTCGAGGCATTTCTGAGGACGGGATGCTTCTTTCGGAAGGCAATCATGCTGCGGAAGAACTCGTAAATGTCACGGTTCTTTTCCAAAAGTGTCCAGTCCAGCCAGGATATCTTGTTGTCCTGGCAATAGGGATTGTTATTGCCGAACTGCGTATTGCCGAACTCATCCCCTGCCAGGAACATAGGAATCCCCTTGCTCAGAAGGAGCACCGCCGCTGCATTCTTGATGAGCTTTTTCCTGAGGGCGATGACTTCCTCATCCTCCGTCTCCCCCTCAACGCCGCAGTTCCAGCTGAAGTTGTCATTGGTTCCGTCCGTATTGTTCCAGCCGTTGGCCTCGTTATGCTTCCTGTTATAGCTGTAAAGATCCCAAAGCGTGAACCCGTCATGGCATGTGATGAAGTTTACCGAAGCATGATCTCCCCGCCGATGGCGGTTGTAGATATCCTCCGACCCTGCAATCCGGGCAGCGGCGATGTTGGCGTAACCATCATCCCCCTTGAGGAAGCGGCGCATATCATCACGGTACCTGCCGTTCCACTCCGCCCAGCGCCCGTAAGCCGGGAATGTCCCCACCTGGTAGAGTCCCGCAGCATCCCACGCCTCCGCGATGAGAATGGCATCCGCCAGCACGGGATCATGCGCCAGTTCCTCTATCAGCGGGGGATTGTCCAGAGGCTCCCCCTCCTGGCTGCGTCCCAGAATAGAAGCCAGGTCAAAGCGGAAACCGTCCACATGGTAGTCACAGACCCAGTATCTGAGGCAGCCGCGTATCATATCCCGCACCACGGGATGATTACAGTTCATCGTATTGCCGCACCCGCTGAAATTGTAGTACTCCCCTCCGGGCTTCAGCATATAGTAAGTCTTGTTGTCAATGCCCTTGAAGGAGAAGCATGGCCCATCCTCATTGCCTTCGCAGGTATGATTGAACACCACATCGAGGATGACCTTGATTCCTTTCTCATGCAGTGCTCTCACGAGGTTCTTGAACTCGTCCATCTGCAGGGAGTACTTCCCGCTGGCAGCATACCCCGCCTTCGGGGCGAAAAAGCCCACGGTATTGTAGCCCCAGTAATTGTAAAGGATATTGCCATCTTTGTCCCGGCGCGGCTCCAAGAGTCCGTCGAACTCGTCGAATTCGAAAATGGGCAGGAGCTCCACAGCGGTCACGCCCAAATCCTTGAGATAGGGAATCTTCTCCCGAAGCCCCGCAAAGGTTCCTTTGTATTTCACGCCGGAGGATTCATCCTTCGTAAAGCCCCGGACGTGCATCTCATAGATGATCAGATCGTTGTGAGGTGTCTTAAGCGGACGATCGTAGCCCCAGTCAAAGTCCTCCCGCCCGATCATGCCCCTGAACTGGAAGGCATTCGTGGGATCCGGCAACTGCCCCCAGACCTCCCTGCCCGTAACAATCAATGCACGTGGATCCAGAAGGCTCCTGGAATGATCGAAAAGGTTCCCCTCCTTCTCATTGTACTCCCCATCCAAACGGAAGCCATACTCCAGCCCCTCATAATCCAGATCGAAGATGAACATGGAAAAGACATAGCCAATGCGGTACTTCTTCGTGAAAGGAAGGATGGCGAAAGGTTCCTTTTCCCCCGAGTGGTAAAGCACCAAGTCACAGGAAACAGCTTCCTTTGAGTACAGGGAGAAGTTGACGCCCCCCGGAAGAAGAGCCGTGCCTGGGAGCCGAAAAAGACCCGGGCGGATATGGAAACCTTGGCAAATATCCATTGGCAGCATACCGACGCGCATAACATTTCACACCTTCAAATAAATTTCTTGGAACCTTTTTCGTTCCTTATTCTCACTATGTTCTTACTATGATATCTCATTCCATCTATATTTATTTTTATTCTATCTGATTCCCTAAAATCCTGCCTCCCGAAACAATTTAAGACCATACACCCCCTGGAACCCCTTGAGAATCGCACAAAAGAGAAATTTTATGATGAAAGTAACTTTATAAAGAAGGATTTACGCATTTTCTCAGAGAAATATACCCTACCTATAAAAAGTCGAGTAAAGAATGACGCAAGAGGATGGGATACGCTATGGCAACGATCGATCGTTTCAAAGATATACTGAAGTCGGGGCATCTTCCAAAGGAACAGGGTGGCCAGGCTCTGACCGCCCAGACGAAATATGATTTTCTGGCCGCCGCCCACACCATGGATCAGATTCTGGAACTGACCGCAACGCTGGAAAAGCGGGCAAAAACCCGTGCCTCTTTACGGGAAAAGCTTGCCGCCACGAGCCGCAAATCCATTCAGAAGCTCATGGACAGCGAAAACGGATTCTCCCGCATCAAAGAGCTCGATGCCGCCCTCAAGGTTCTCACGGCATGCCGCATGGAGCTTGCAGCGATGGAAGGAGAAGAACAGGCGGAAAAGGCGCTGAAGAAAATCATCGCCGACGGCATCACGGCAAAATAATCAACCGGCTTCAGGCCGCAGTCTTGACGAGATAACAGAACAGCACCGTGGCCAGGGCAAAGATGTATTCCCCCATGGAGCCGACTGCAAACAAGCGGATGCCGTATTTGTGATTCGGCGTAAGGACAGGCACTTTGCCGCAGACAGCATCCTCCAGGATATGGAGAAGCGCACCAATGCACAGGGAAAGGCCTATCGCGACAGGATGCTCCGCTGCCGCAAACTCGCTGAAGGAAAGCGCGGCCAAAGGCGGAATCCCCTGCCATTTCAGCAGGACTCCCATCAGTGCAATATAAAGCAAGGGCCAGTGGGACCATCCGCGATGGCGGCTTCTCCACCCCCAACTGAGAATCCCCCTTCTGGGGTTCCCTTCCACCCGATCGGGAAGAATCGCTCCTGCCATGCCGCATACGGCAATCAGGAGATTCTCGGTCACGGCATACATGATCACCCCCGTGACCACCTGATGGTTGATCCACTTCATCCCCCTGCCCCCTTCCAGCCAAATCTTTTTTTCATTCTATACTCGCGAGCAATGAAATTTTCATCTCGCTGCAAATCGTCCGCGGTATATGCAGAGAGCGTAGGAGCTTTCCCTTCGGGAAATCCTAACGCTCTCTAGTATACCACACCCTGTCGCCATAAGGCAAAGATGCGCCCCGTGGAGTTTTCCGCTCCACGGGGCTTTTTCGATTGGATAATATTTCCTTAAAACCATAACACTTTTCCCATATGGAGGATATAAAGGACAGAAGGAAAGAAAACAAGCCATCCGGCAGAGAGGGAGAGATCGAAATGAAAAAGTTCATGAATGGAAAGATGAGTGCACAGGAACTCGACGTGGTAGCAGGAGGCATGGGATACTGCTACTGGGCGAAGGATGGAGACAAGTACAATTACGTGATGGCAACCCGTCCCCTCAGCCGCGAAGAAATCATCCATGCCTGGAACAACAACGGACAGCTTCCCCTGAAAGCAGATGCCAATGGCAATGTGCAGAGCCAGTCCGTCTTCATTGGAAGGGGCTTGAAGGAGCAGTACCTCAGCGAATTTGTAAAGAACAACGAGCAACGTTTTGGAGGCTGCCAGTACACCGAGTTCAAGTAAGGGCATTCCCCCGCAAGAGGTCTATCTCATGGAAACCACGCATCAGCAGCAGCCCGGTGGAGCAGAGTGTTCCGCCGGGCTGCTGCGTGTTCCAGTTTTTGCCATTGGCAAAACTTGAACAATGGCGTTATAACGAGGCAGAAGCTGTCCCCCACTTCCGCAAGTGGGGG
>DFES01000071.1:12388-12529 GCA_002369175.1 Selenomonadaceae bacterium UBA3796 | reverse complement strand
GCATGCAGCCTGATACCGCTTGCGGCGTACACCGGCATAGCCCAGGGGAAGCTGCAGGTTTTGTCGTGAAGTTTATCTTTTAGGGAGGAACGAAGCCGTCCGATGTCGAATGAAAACAAGAAAGGAAAGACTCTTTCTTGT
>DFES01000071.1:1453-12295 GCA_002369175.1 Selenomonadaceae bacterium UBA3796 | reverse complement strand
CTTCCAATTGGCGTTTCAACGAGGCCTGCCTCGTTATTTTGGGCATAGTTGGAGGATCGGCAGTGAAAAAGATATTGATTGTAGACGATGAGCCAGTGATGCTGAAAATAGCGGATTATATTCTTTCCAAGGAGTACGAGACGGTGTGCGCCTCTTCCGGCTCAGAGGCCATAGAGATCTATGCACGGGAGCATCCCGATATGGTGCTCTCCGATTTGTTGATGCCGGAAATGGATGGCTATGAGCTGCAGCGGCGGCTGATGGAGATTGGTGGGGAACCGGTTCCTTTCATGCTCATGACGGCAGATGAAAGCGATGAGAGCGAGAGCCGGGGCTTTGAACTGGGGGCTGCGGATTACATACGGAAGCCGTTCCGGGCGAATGTGCTGTTGCAGCGGATATCCAAGATCCTGCAGCACGTGGATAAGATTCATGGGCTCAAGAAGGCGGCATCTCTGGATCCTTTGACCGGGATGCTGAACAAGGAGGCTTCCCGCCGGGAAATCGAGGAGCGTTGCCAAAGTGTTCCGGGCGCTCTTTTGATGATCGATCTGGACAGTTTCAAGAATGTGAATGACCTCTACGGGCACAGCATGGGAGACAGGATCCTCGTGAGCTTTGCCAATCTGCTTCAAAGCCTCATCCGTGACAGAGATGTTGCAGGCCGCATCGGTGGGGATGAATTCATCGCCTATCTGCAGAACATCCGGGAGAAGGCTGTCATCAAATCGAAGGTTCACCGTATGAACGAGGAGATTTTGCAGACGGCCAGGGATCTCATGGGGGAGAATATGTCCATTCCCCTGGGCGTTTCCGTGGGCGTTGTGTTTGCCCCGGATGAGGGGACGAATTTCTCGGAGCTTTCCCACAAGGCGGATCAAGCGCTTTACCGGGTGAAGAATCACGGAAAGCACGGTGTGGACTTTTTCGTTCCTGCGGAGGCCGGGCAGGTGGCAGGCCGGACAGATATGGTGGAGGGGCTTTCCGGGATCCGGCAGATTTTGGGAGAGCGCCAGGGGGGAAAGAAGGCTCTTTTTCTGGAGTTTGCGCAGTTCCGGCTCATTTACCGCTTTCTTCAGCGCTGGACCGAGAATTATTCGCATAAGGCTCTGTTTCTGCGGCTCACCTTGCCAATCCGTGAGGGGCAGGAAAGCGTGGCAGAGGGGTTTGCCGATACGCTGCAGAACACTTTGCGGCGCAGCGATTGTATCACCCAAAGCAGTCCGGGACAATTTCTGGTTCTTCTCATGGAAGCGGGAGAATGGGAGGGGACGCAGGTCATGGAGCGCATGCACTCGAACTGGATGTCCCGCCCCGAGGCCGCCGGATGCATGTACGAGTGCGAGATGGAGGCGCTGTAGGGCGCTTTTCTCTACGAAAATACGATGTTTTCACGGAACCCGGTACATGGTATACTATGGAAAGATTACCGATGGCCGGACAGCTCATCGGCAAGCGACCGCAGGCCGGGCGGTGAATACAGGCGCGAGGGATACAGAGTACGGGGGATGAAAGCATTGGCGGCTGGAGATACGGTTGGTGAGGCAAATGAGCCGGATCAGGTTTCTTTGCGGCATATTCTGAACAATACGATTCACACCATCGAGGAGAACAAGTCCCAGATTTTTGATATCTACGAGACGACCCGGGAAGAGGTGGATACGAGTCGACGAAATCTGGAGATGGTGAAACGGCAGGTGCAGGAGACCATTGATCATGTGGATGCTCTTGCAGATCAGGAAAAGCGGGAGAAGATGCACCTTGCACAGGTCAGCAGCAACTTCTCGATGTATTCGGAAGAGGATATCAAAGCGAGTTATGAGTCCGTGGCGAACATTCAGGTGGCTCTCGCTCTGGAGCGGGACAAGGAGAAGCACCTGAGGGAATTGAGGGACAAGCTGGAACTTCGCCTGCGGCATCTCAATGGAATCCTGAAGCGCGCGGAGCATTTGACGATGGCAGTCGGCTCCGTGCTTTCCTATTTGAGTTCGCAAATTGGCGGCGTGGTCTGGCAGATTGAGGCCGCCCAGAAGGAGAAGTTCGTTGGGGCGCGCATCATCAAGGCGCAGGAGGATGAGCGGTACCGCATTTCCCGGGAACTTCATGATGGGGTAGCGCAGGATCTGGCGAATCTCATCTTCCAGACCTCCATTTGTGAGAAGCTGGTGGATCGGGATCCGGAAGAAGCAAAGTACAATATCCAGTCCCTTCGCCAGGGAATCCGGGAGTGCATCTCCGGTGTCCGCCAGATCATCTTTGATATGCGTCCGATGGCATTGGACGATCAAGGGCTTGCTCCTGCCATCCATCAGCTCTGCGGCAATATGGCGGATCGGGGTCTAGTGGCGTCGGATTATGACTTGGACGGGGAGGAGTATGCCCTGCCGAAGCATGTGGAGATTGCGGCGTTTCGTATTGTACAGGAGGCGCTCAATAATGTTGCCCATCATTCCGGTGTGCGAAAGGCAAAGGTGCGGGTGAAGTTCACTCCGTCGGCAATCCACATTTCTGTGGAGGACAAGGGGAAGGGCTTTGATCCCAATGTTACCCTTGAGGAAAAGAATATGATGGAGCGCGGTATGGAGGAGGAAGGCGACCAGACCGGTCATTTCGGCGTCATGAGCATGAAGGAGCGGGCGAAGCTGATCGGGGCAGAGCTCCAAGTGGTGTCCGCCATCGGAAAGGGAACGAAGGTGCTGCTCCGCATACCGAACCGCATGGCAGGACAGGGAACGAATGTCGGATGAGGAGGGAGCTTGACGGTAGGGGGGCAGAAACATGAGCTGGAGTTCGGAGGAAAAAAAGAAGAGGCAGCACAGGGCGCCCATTGCGGAGGCCATGCGGAAGTATGCAGAGGATGGAGCCCTTGCCTTCCATACGCCGGGACACAAGCAGGGGATAGGAGCGCATCCGCTTCTCCGGGAGCTTGTGACGGCGCAGGGGCTCCGGGAGGAGGTTTCTCTCATGGAGGAACTGGATGATCTCCATGGGCCGGAGGGCTGCATCCGGGAGGCGCAGGAACTGGCGGCGGAGCTCTACGGCGCGGATGCCGCCTATTTCATGGTCAATGGAACTACGGGGGCGATTCACGTCATGTTCATGGCGGCGCTCCGTCCGGGGGATGTGGTGCTCCTTCCCCGCAATGCCCATCGTTCCATGACGGGCGGGGTGGTACTTGCGGGGGCACAACCCGTTTTTCTGCCGCCGGAAATGGACGAGGACATGGGCATCGCCATGGGGCTTTCCCCAGAGACGGTGGAGCAGGCTGTCAGGGAGCACCCGGAGGCGAAGGCGCTGGCTGTGGTGTCTCCCACGTATTACGGTGTGGCCTCCCATCTGGCCGCGATTGCGGATATTCTCCATTCCCACGGAATGCTTCTGCTGGTGGACGAGGCTCACGGGGCGCATCTCCGGTTCAGCGATGCGCTTCCTCCGCAGGCCATGGATGCGGGAGCGGATATGGCGGCGCAGAGCACACACAAGCTTCTTGGCTCCATGACCCAGTCTTCCATGCTCCTGGTGCGGAAGGGGAGAGTGGATATGGAGCGGGTGCGCGCAGCTTCCAGCTTGCTCCAGACAACCAGCCCTAACCAGCTTCTTCTGGCTTCCCTCGATATTGCCCGCCTGCAGATGGCGGAAAAGGGAGAGGAACTGGTGGGGCGTGCGGTTCTCCTTGCTGAGGAGCTGCGGGCGTTTGTCAATGGGATCCGGGGGCTGCATTCCTTTGGGCGGGAACGCATGGGAACGCCCGGGGCTGCAGGGCTTGATGTCACGAAGGTGACCGTATCCTTTCGGGGTCTCGGACTGAGCGGCGCGGAAGCGGAACGAATCCTGCGCCATGTCTACAAGGTGCAGTGCGAACTGGCGGATGCGTATCAGGTGCTGTTCATTCTTTCTTACGCGGATACGCGGCGGGAGCTGGAATATCTGAAGGCAGCTCTTGGAGACATGGCGGACAGGTATCGGAAAGAAAAGGAGTTCGCTTTAGAATGTGACTTTCCAAAGATTCCTGTTCAAAGAATATCTCCGCGGGAGGCTTTTTTTTCCTCTTCTCATGGCGTGGGCTTTGACAGCAGCATCGGACGGATTTCAGCGGAGCAGGTCATGTTCTATCCCCCGGGGATTCCTGTTTTGTGCCCCGGGGAGGAGATTACGGAAGCATGCGTTTCCTATGTGCGGAGAATGCAGGCGCTGGGACTGAAGCTCGTCGGGCCAAGGGATTTGAAACTGCATGAAATACAGGTGATGAAATGAGCAAGGGAAAACTGATTGTGCTGGAGGCCGGAGACGGCTCCGGAAAGGCGACCCAGACGGAAAAGCTCTATGAGCATCTTCTTCGGGATGGTCGGAGGGTGCACCGCATTTCTTTTCCGGATTATGCGGCAGAGTCTTCGGCGCCGGTTCGCATGTACCTTCGAGGCGATTTCGGCAGCAGGGCGGGGGATGTGAACGCATTTGCTGCCTCTACCTTCTATGCGGTGGATCGCTACGCCTCCTTCTGCAGGAAGTGGCGGAAATTCTACGAGGCGGGGGATGTGATTCTCGCCGACCGCTACACTACATCGAATATGGTGCATCAGGCCGTGAAGCTGGGGAAGGGAAAGGAGCGGGAGGATTTTCTCGCGTGGCTCTGGGATTTTGAGTTTGTGAAGCTGGGGCTTCCGGTGCCGGATATGGTGGTATTTCTCGATATGGAGCCGGAGGCGGCGGACAGGCTCATTGCAGCAAGAGCCGGAGAAAGCGGCAGGGAAAAGGACATCCACGAGAAGGACAGGGAATACCTTCACCTTTGCCATGCGGCATATTTGGAACTGGCGGAGAAGTACCGCTGGACGCGGATCCGCTGCAGTGTGGAAGGCGAGCCCAGAGAAATCGGGGAGATTCATGCGGAGGTCTACGGGGCTGTCTGCGGGATGCTCGGGGAAGCCTGAAGAAAAGGGGCCGCTCATTACAGGAGTTTGGAGGAATTATGATAAAAGAAGTTTTGGTGGTAGAGGGCAAGATGGATGTGGTAGCCATCCGCAAAGCGGTGGAGGCGGACTGCATCATTACGGAAGGGTTTCGTCTGAAGCCCGGAACCCTTGCCAATATTGAGCAGGCATACAGGAAGCGGGGCATCATCATCCTGACGGATCCGGATCCTGCGGGAGAGCGCATTCGGCGTTTTCTCTCCAAGCGGTTTCCGGAGGCAAAGCATGCTTTCGTGCCGAAGGCGGAAGCGACGGATAACGATGATATCGGCATTGAGCAGGCAAAACCGCCGGCGATACGAGCTGCCCTGGAGAAGGTGCGTACCATGGACTGGGAGCCTAAGGATACGTTTCGCAGTGCGGATCTCATCAAGAACGGCCTGAGCGGTTCGCCGGAGGCATCCGCGCGCCGTGCAAAGCTGGGGGCAGCCCTTGGGGTGGGCTTTGCCAACGCCAAGACATTCCTCCGCAGGCTCAACCATTACGGCGTAAGCAGGGACGAGTTTGAAAGCGCTTTGAACCGGTTGGAGGAGGAAGCTTATGAGTGACAGGATTCATCCGCAGATTGCCAGTCGGGAAGCGACGCAGCATATTTTGAAGGCGTTTCATTTAAGGGCGAGCAAACGGCTGGGGCAGAATTTCCTCATTGACGGCTCTATTGTCCGGGGCATTGTGGAGGCAGCGGAGATTGCGCCGAAGGACAAGGTGCTGGAGATTGGCCCCGGCATCGGGACACTGACCCAGGGCTTGGCGGAGGCAGGCGCCGAGGTCATTGCCGTGGAGCTTGACAAGAAGCTTCCGGAGGTTCTCGCCCACACGCTTTCGGGATATGATCATGTGCGCATTGTCCAGGGGGATATTCTCAAGGTAAAGCTGCCGGAAATCATGGGGGATGGCTCTTTCAAGGTGGTGGCGAACCTTCCCTACTATATTACTACGCCGATTCTCATGACGCTTCTGGAACGACGCCTTCCCATCACGCGGATCGTCACCATGGTTCAGAAGGAGGTGGCGGAGCGCATGACGGCACCGCCGGGAGGGAAGGATTATGGGGCACTCTCCGTGGCGGTGCAGTATTACACGGAGCCGGAAATCGTCCTGGAGGTTCCGCCGGAATCCTTCCTCCCTGCACCGGAAGTGGATTCCGTTGTCATTTCCTGCCGGGTGCGGGAAACGCCACCGGTCAGGGTGCAGGATGAGAAACTTTTCTTCCGTGTGGTGAAGGCTGCCTTCGGGCAGCGCCGCAAGACCCTCTCCAATGCGATGAAGGGCGCAGGCTTTGAAAAGGCAAAGGTGCTGGAGGCTTTCGAAAAAGTGGGGATGGATGCCGCAAGGCGTGGGGAAACCCTGTCCCTTGCGGAATTTGCCCGTCTGGCGGATGCACTGGTTTAAGGCGTGTTGATGAATTCACTCACCCCATCTTCACGGTTCTTGACTGTCCCTGCGTTGTTGACAAATATGTATTTTTTGCATTGATTCCAGAGCGATTTTATTATACAATTGGAATGCTATTTTTTAACATCTTAGGAAGGAAGGTATGACGATGGCACATACTGCATGGGCAATGCTTCCGCCGCTCATCACCATTGCTTTGGCGCTCTGGACGAAGGAAGTCTATATGTCCCTGATCATCGGGATTTTTTCCGGAGCACTGCTGTTCACGGATTTTTCTGTTCTTGGCGCTATCATCACGATGTTTGAGATCATGGCGGAAAAGATTGGAGGAAATGCGAATATCCTCATCTTTCTTGTCATTCTCGGCATTCTGGTGGCGGTCATTACCCGTTCCGGTGCAACCAGAGCCTACGGCGAGTGGGCGGGGCGCGCCATCAAGAGTCAGAGGATGGCGCTTCTGGTGACGCCTCTTCTCGGCATCATCATCTTCATTGATGATTATTTCAACTGCCTTACGGTGGGCACGGTCATGCGCCCTGTGACGGATGAGTTCAAGATCGCACGTGCAAAGCTGGCCTATATCATTGATGCTACGGCAGCACCCATCTGCATCATCGCCCCGGTTTCCAGCTGGGCGGCGGCTGTGGGGTCTTCTCTGCCGGAGGACAGCAATATTGACGGTTTCGGGCTTTTTATTCAGACGATCCCGTATAATCTTTACGCATGGCTGACGATTCTCTTCATGTTCTTCATCATCCTGTCGGGCAGGGATTTCGGCCCCATGGCGAAAAGTGTTTCGGAGAGCGAGGCGCATTTCGTGGTGCCGAAGGAATACGAGGATACGGAATACGCCTCGGTGCCGCCGAATGACGGCAAGGGGCAGATGATGGATCTGATTCTTCCCCTTGTGGTGCTTATTGCAGCCTGCGTTTACGGCATGCTTTATACGGGCGGGATTCATGAAGGCAAATCCATCGCGGATGCATTTGCCGATTGCGATTCTTCGAAGGGGCTGGTCTTTGGCTCCTTTACGGCGCTTGTCTTTACGGCATTCCTTTATCTGCCGCGCAGGGTTCTTGGGTTCAATTCCTTTTGCGATGCCTTCAGTGCCGGCTTCAAGGCCATGACCCCGGCGATTTTCATTCTGTGCCTGGCCTGGACCCTTTCCGGCATCTGCAGCGACAAGTGTCTTGACCTCGGTGGTTTCGTGGGACAGGTAGTCAGCATGAATGCCTCCGTGGTTATGTTCCTGCCGCCGATTTTCTTCCTCGTGGCCATTGGTCTTGCATTTGCAACAGGGACTTCCTGGGGAACCTTTGGCATCCTCATTCCCATCGCCATTGCGATTCTTGGCATGGATAACGAGAACATGCTGGCGATTACGGTGGCGGCGATTCTCTCCGGTGCCGTGGGCGGCGACCATGCCTCACCGATTTCCGATACGACGATTTTGGCATCGGCAGGCGCCCAGTGCCATCACCTGGATCATGTGAATACGCAGGCACCCTATGTGTTCGTGGTGGCTCTTTGCAGTTTGGCGGGCTTCGTGGTAGGCGGCATCACCCAGAGCGGATGGCTGGGGCTTGGCATGGGATTTGTTTGCCTTGCGGTTGCAGTAATTATCATCTGCAGCAGGGTGCCGGCGGAGACGAGATAGGGGAACGGGTTCCGGGGACAAGATCAGGAAGGAAATACTACATGGCTCAGACAGTTTGGGTGATGCTTCTTCCCGTTGTTACGATAGTTTTGGCACTCCTGACAAAAGAAGTTTATATGTCGCTGCTTGTGGGGATTTTTACGGGAGCACTCCTTTATACGAATTTTTCTGTGTTTGATGCGGTCATTACCATGTTTGAGGTGATGGCTGCAAAGGTCGGGGATAACGCCAATCTGTTGATTTTTCTCATCATCCTTGGCATACTGGTGGCGGTGATCGCCCGTTCCGGCGCAACCCGCGCATATAGCGACTGGGCCGTAAAGACGATTCATACGGAGCGGGGAGCGCTTTTGGTGACGCCGATTCTCGGTGTCATCATCTTCATTGATGATTATTTCAACTGTCTCACGGTAGGGACGGTTATGCGTCCCGTGACGGATCGGTTCCGGATCGCCCGGGCGAAGTTGGCCTATGTCATCGATGCAACGGCAGCGCCGGTCTGCATCGTTGCGCCGGTTTCCAGCTGGGCGGCGGCGGTTGCATCGTCTCTTCCCCAGGGGACGGATATCGACGGCTTTGCGCTTTTCATTCAAACGATTCCCTACAATATCTATGCCTGGCTGACGCTGGTATTCCTCTTCTTCATCATTTTGTCCGGCAGGGATTTCGGTGCCATGGCGAAGAGCGTCAGAGGGAGCAGGGAGAACTTCGCAGTGCCGGAGGAGTATGGGGACGCGGAGTACGTTTCTCTGGTGGGGGAGGATGGAAAGGGCAGGATGTTCGATCTCATTCTTCCCATTCTGGTGCTCATCATCGGCTGTGTGTACGGCATGCTCTACACGGGCGGGATCCAGGAGGGAAAGTCCGTTGCGGACGCTTTTGCCGATTGCGATTCTTCCAAGGGCATGGTGTTCGGTGCGTTTCTTTCCCTCGTTTTTTCGGCATTTCTCTATCTGCCGAGGAAGGTTGTCAGCTTCAAGGCTTTCTGCAACAGTTTCAGCCTCGGCTTCAAGCTCATGACGCCGGCTATTTTCATCCTGTGTCTGACATGGGCGTTCTGCGGGATCTGCAGTGAGGAATACCTGGGGCTGGGGGAGGTCGTGAGACGGCTGGTGGACGTGGATGACTCTATGGCCGCACTGCTGCCGGCCATATTCTTCCTTGTGGCCATTGGACTCTGCTTTACCATCGGGAATTCCTGGGGAACCTTCGGCATCCTCATTCCTGTCGCTGTCACCCTCATGGGGACGGAGGATATGTCCATGGTGACTCTCGTCATAGCGGCGATTCTTTCCGGATCCGTGGTGGGCGATCATGCTTCTCCCATTGCAGACACCACGATTCTCTCTTCTACGGGCGCGCAGTGCAATCATATTGAGCATGTGAATACCCAGCTTCCCTATGTCATTGTCGTGTCTGCCTGCAGTTTCATCGGATATGTTGCGTGCGGGCTTGCCGGGAACGGCTGGATCGGTTTGGGCGCCGGTTTCTTTGCACTTGTGGCGGCCATGGTGTTCATTTACGTCCGGGTCTCGCCGCAGCAGGGCATAAGAATAGATGAAACAGAATAGCGAGCCGATTCCCTGCCCTCATGCGGCAGGGAATTTTTCATGGGAGAAGACGTTGGCAGCAGGATTTTCGGAGACGAGGTCGAAAAAGATAACATAGATAAATCGGGGAGGCGGTTCGTTATGGCGGAGCAAAGGGAGAAAACACTGTCCTACAGTTGTCTTTGTCCTGTGGATGGAACGGAGAGGGAAGTGGAACTCCTGTATACCTCGAACAATGGCGGTGTTTTTTGGAAGAATCGGGCGGTGAATGCATGGTGCAATGAGGAGGCTGTGTGCAAGGAAAGCATGGGAAATCCTCCCAGATGTCCGATCTTTCTTGCTGCGCCCAGGGTTTTGTCGAGGGAAGAGCTCGGAGAGCCGGATGGGACGTCGTCTTCCGAGAACTAAAAAACTATTGACATGATAGGTATAATGTTGTAGCATGGGTTCATGCCGAGATGTTTGGCATTCCTACGTATCGTAGTGCTGACAGAAAAATGGAAGCTCCAGAAGCAAGACCCGGCGGGGCAGCTTTTGGAGCCTTTTTTCGAGGTGAAGGAGGAATTATCATGAGCCAGTACAAATTTGAAACCATGCAGTTGCATGTAGGGCAGGAGCAGCCGGATCCGACGACGGATGCCCGTGCGGTTCCCATTTACCAGACGACTTCCTATGTTTTCCGCAACAGCCAGCATGCTTCCGACCGTTTCAGCCTTGCCGATGCAGGCAATATATACGGGCGGCTGACCAATCCCACGCAGGAAGTGCTGGAAAAGCGCGTGGCTGCGCTGGAGGGTGGCGCAGCGGCATTGGCGGTGGCTTCCGGTGCAGCAGCTATCACCTATGCCATCCAGGCGCTGGCAGCCAATGGCGGACATATTGTGGCCCAGAAAACCATCTATGGCGGCAGCTATAACCTCCTGGCTCATACGATGCCACAGTACGGTGTGGAGACCGATTTTGTGGATGCGCATAATCTCCGGGAGGTGGAAGGCGCCATCAAGGAAAATACCCGCGCCATCTATTTGGAAACGCTTGGCAATCCCAACAGCGATATTCCGGATATTGACGCCGTTGCGGAGATCGCCCACAGACATGGGATTCCCCTTGTCATTGATAATACCTTTGGGACGCCGTATTTGATCCGTCCCATTGAGCATGGCGCGGATATCGTGGTTCATTCAGCTACGAAATTCCTTGGCGGTCATGGCACAACCCTTGGGGGCATCATCGTTGAGGCCGGAACCTTCGACTGGAAGGCCAGCGGGAA
>DFES01000071.1:0-1253 GCA_002369175.1 Selenomonadaceae bacterium UBA3796 | reverse complement strand
GCCTTCCTGCTTCTGCAGGGGGTTGAGACGCTTTCCCTCCGTTTGGAGCGCCATGCGGAAAACACGAAGAAGGTGGTGGAATTCCTCAGCAAGCATCCTCAGGTGGACAAGGTGAACCATCCTTCCCTGCCGGAGCACCCCGACCATGCCCTCTATGAGAAGTATTTCCCCCATGGGGGCGCCTCTATTTTCACCTTTGAGATCAAGGGCGGCCAGGAAGAGGCTTGGAAGTTCATCGACAATCTTAAGATTTTCTCCCTTTTGGCCAATGTGGCGGATGTGAAGAGCCTGGTCATTCATCCTGCATCCACCACTCATTCCCAACTCACAGACGAGGAACTGGCCGATCAGGGAATTCGGCGCAACACCATTCGTCTCTCCATCGGCACGGAGCATATTGACGATATCATCGCCGACTTGGAAGGCGGTTTCGCCGCATTGAAATAACAGTGGTTGCTTTGGAAGAACTCTCCCTGAGATCCTCGGGGAGAGTATCCTTTTCTTGTACCGGGAATCTTTTTCATAGAATTATGTAAGGAGGCAATTTTGTGGAATATAAGATACTGTATCCGGAAGCATTTCCGGTGGTAGAATGTCATCTTCGGCGTGGCGAGCGTCTAAAGGCAGAGGCGGATGCTATGGTGGCAATGTCTGCAACGGTAGATGTGGAAGGAAAAATGGAAGGCGGCATCCTGCAAGGTCTTATGCGGAAGGTGTTGGCAGGAGAAAGCTTCTTCTTTCAGGAACTGGCAGCCAATCGTGGGGAGGGGAAAGTCTTATTGGGGCATCCCTATCCGGGCGGCATTCTGGATGTGGATTTGGATGGTTCGTATGGTCTGGTGGTACAGAAAGATGGATTTCTTGCCGGCACGCAGGGGGTGCAGGTAGATACGAAACTGCAGAACCTTTCCCAAGGCTTGTTTTCCGGTGAGGGATTATTTGTCCTCAATATTACCGGTAGAGGCACTGTGTTCATCAGCAGCTATGGTGTCATACATCCCATCAATCTGGAGGATGGAGAGGAATTCATCATCGACAATGGTCATCTTGTCGCATGGCCGGATTATATGGACTATACCATCGAAAAGGCATCCAGTGGATGGATTTCGAGCATCACATCGGGCGAGGGTCTGGTGTGTCGTTTCCGTGGGCCGGGAGTTGTCCTGATACAAACACGGAATCCCAGCAGTTTTGAGGCATGGATCAGGTCAATGATACCATCGAAGTAAAGGAAAGCGGGCGGTTCATGAGGA
>DFES01000154.1 GCA_002369175.1 Selenomonadaceae bacterium UBA3796 | reverse complement strand
TCCATCTTAAAGGCATTGGAGAGGCCCGGATCGTCCAAATCGCCCTTTTCGATGCGCATCATGAAGCCGCGGGCAATCTTGTAATGTACGGAATCGATGTTGACCTTGCGCACCCGCGTCTTTCCGGTCTCCGGATCACGGATATCCTCAAAACGCATGGGAACCGCCTGGTTGTCCTGTATCGTGATGAGTGCGCCGCTGTCACCGCGGAAGAGGAACTGCATAGCCTCATAGCCCAGATTACGGGCATAGTCGATATCATAGGCGATGGGCGCCGTGCAACGGAGCTCATAGCCGATTTCCTTATCCACAATGGCAATCTTGATGCCAAGCTTCTTTACTTCTGCCAGAACCGCCTGCTTGAGGATCTGTCCGAAGTCCAGTTCGCTGTAGCGGATATGGCCATGGTCATCCAGAACGATATCACCAAAGGCCTTGAAATCCTCCTCGGCAATCTTCTCAATGACACCCTCAGCGATAACCGCTACGCCGTAATTCTTGCCGACCAGGCGGCGCTTGACGATGGAACCCGTAATGATATCCACCACCTGCTGCAGGCGGATATGATTCTGCGGGAACTCCTCCGGAATAATCGTGAGAGCCGCGCCTGCAGAACGACCCATGCCAAGGGCCAGATGTCCCGCCGTGCGTCCCATAGCGATGGTAAAGTACCAGCGGTTGTTCGTGGTGCGGGCATCCTCCATGAGATTCTGGATCTCCGTTGTCGCAAAGGCACGAGCCGTCTCAAAGCCAAAGGTCGGCACACCTTCCGGAAGGGGCAGGTCGTTGTCGATGGTCTTTGGCACATGGACAACATTGATGGTGCGCCCCATCTTGCGGGCATATTCGGAAACCGCAGTGGAGCTGTATGCCGTGTCATCGCCGCCGATGGTGACAAGATGCGTCACGCCAAGTTCCGTCAAGGTCTCCACCACCGTGCGAAGATCCGATTCCTTCTTCGTCGGGTTGAACCGCGACATCTTCAGAATGCATCCGCCCGTGAGATGGATGCGGCTCACATTGCTGAAGTCCAAACGGATATAATTCTTCTCGCCGCGGGCAAGTCTGGAAAAACCGTCATACATGCCAAGTACATCCCATCCATGACGGTTTGCTTCATTCGTAACGGCAGAAATGACTGCGTTGATTCCGGGAGCAGGGCCTCCTCCGCAGACAATTGCCACAACATTCTTGATTCCAATCATGATAGAGTCCTCCTTTAGAACGTATCTGCAATTTTATGTGCGTCTTACAAAATATATATTATTCTTGCTGGTTCCCAAAAATCCTTCTTTATTTTTGAGTTTTTATCCTCTTTTCGTTCCGGCCTTCTGCCTGCGGCTGCGGTCATTCCGCCCCTTATGGGAGGCTCCCTTGCGGTTGGCGTACTTGCTCAAGGGAACGCTTTTCTTCCCCATCTCCGCCTTGCGCTCCATCACGATTTTTTCACGGATTTTTTCCTGCTTCTTTGCGCGTTCGCGGCTGCGGTCCGATTTCTCCTTTGAAATGCGCTCCCGGATGCCCGCCTCGATTTTCCGGAGCAGAGTGTACTGGCGCGCATTCACAAAGGTCACGGCAACGCCCTCCTGGCCGGCGCGTCCCGTGCGCCCAATCCTGTGGATATAGTTCTCTGCATCCATTGGAATATCATAATTGTAGACATGGGACACGCCTTCAATATCAAGGCCTCTGGCCGCAATATCCGTTGCTACGAGAATCTGGAGTTTTGCCCTGGAAAACCGCTTCAAAACCAGTTCCCTCTGTGTCTGTGTCAAGTCCCCGTGAAGCTCCTCTGCGAGATAGCCGCGCTTCGCCAGCTCCATTGCAACCCTGGAAACCCTTTGCTTCGTATGGCAAAACACCATCGCGAGATAAGGCTGCTGGGTGTTGATGAGCTCGCAGAGCTTGTCCAGTTTCGTTTCCTCCGTGGTGTCCACAATGACCTGCCGTATGGCATCCAATGTGACATGCCCGGATTTCACCGAAATCTCCCGGGGTGCTCTCATATACTGCTGCGCCAATCCCCGAATCCTATCCGGAATCGTCGCGGAAAAAAGCATGAGTTGCCTGTCCCCTGCCGTTTCGGCCAGCAGTGTTTCCACATCCTCAAGGAATCCGCGGCGCATCATCTCATCCGCCTCGTCCAGCACGATCTTATTTACCTTGGAAACATCAACAGTATGGCGGCGCAGATGATCCAGAAGGCGTCCCGGCGTGCCGATAATAAGCTGGGGATGCCGCCTGAGTTTCTGCTTCTGCCGCTCAATATCCTGACCGCCGTAGACAGCAAGAGAATCCAGTCCCATGGCGTCTCCGATAAGAGACGCCACTCTTGAGATCTGGATGGTCAGTTCCCGGGTGGGCGTCACCACAAGACCCTGCACCACGGGAACATTTTTAAGTTTCTCAAACACGGGCAGAAGAAAGGCCAGCGTCTTTCCCGTCCCCGTCTGAGACTGGACAATGATGTCCTGTCCGCTGCGCGCCAGCGGAATTGCCTGCTCCTGCACCGGCGTCAGATCAACGATGCCCTTGTACCGCAAAGCCTCGCATACCGCCGGACTCATATTCAGTTCACGAAATGTTGTCACGATGCACCACCTGTTTAACTGGAAAGAATCTCGGTTCCGGTTTCCGTGACAAGAACCGTCTTCTCCCACTGCGCAGACAATTTCCGGTCTTTCGTCCGAACGGTCCAATTGTCCCCTTTGTCCACATCCACCTGATAGGTTCCCTGATTGATCATGGGCTCCACGGTAAGGATCATCCCAGGAACGAGAAGCATGCCGGTTCCCTTTTTCCCCACATGCGGAACAAAGGGCTCCAGATGGAACTCCTTTCCCACGCCGTGTCCGCCGAGATCCGTCACCACAGAGCAGCCGTTTTCATGGGCATGCCTGCCGCAGGCATCGCCGATATCACCGAGCCATCCCCAGGGCTTAATTGCCTGAATGCCAAGCTCCATGCACTCCCTGGCAACCTCCACCAGCCGCTGTGCTTCCGGTGTCGTCTTCCCGCCGACAATAAACATGCGGGAAGCATCGGCAAAGTAACCGTCGAGATTCGTGGTAATATCAATATTGACGATGTCCCCTTCCTTCAATATTGTTTTTTTCGATGGAATCCCATGGCAGACCACCTCATTAATGGAAATGCACGTGCTCTTCGGGAAACCCTCATAGTCCAGACAGGCAGGGATTCCTCCGTGGCTCTCGATATAATCCCTCGCCGCATCATCCAGAAAAGCCGTGCTGACCCCCGGACGCACCAATTCTTCCATAAGGTCCAGTGTCCCATCATTGACCACGCCGCTCTTCCTGACAGCCTCAATATCCTTTGCATTGTTGATGATCTTGTGAGGAGGACGCACCTGTCCCTTGAACACATCGAACTTCATTTCACCAATGCGCTCGTCATAATCCTTGTGGCATTTCTTGTACTTCTTCCCGCTGCCGCACCAGCATAGATCATTCCTTGACATCGACATAATATACGCTAATACTTCCTTTCCAATCCCACAAATATCCATGGCATTATCTCATTCTTCTCCCCAGGCAAATACACATTCTCTATCATAAATGGGGCAAAATCATCTGTCAACAGCTAAACGACGAAAAGAAAAGACGGAAGGGCACAAAAGATGCCTTTCCGCCTCGTCTGTTCATATTTCATCTGCCGTGAGTATGGCCTCGATCTTGATGCTGGATTCCCGGTTGAGGTCGACGAACTTGCTGTCACCCACCTGCACCACCGGCAAAGATGTCACACGGCTCTCGTCCATGTAAACAATGCGCCCCTTGTCTCCGTTGCTCAGACTCACCCAATTGCCGTTGAGGGAATGGCTCAGATTGCGGATGAAGTAGACCCCGTATTCCGTGTCCAACTTCCCCTTCAGAACATCCTCGTAGAGAATATTGAACACATCGAAGGGGGAGCGCCGCTTTGCATATGTCTTATCCGCAGCCATGGCATCATAGATATCCAAAAGGGCAAGAATCAATGCAAACTTATTGATTTCATCCCGCTTCACCCCATTGGGATAGCCGGAGCCGTCACAACGCTCATGATGCTGCAGTATGCCGAAAAGGATATCCTTCTTGTCCTTCAGAGGCCCCAATTTCAGCATATTGTAGCCGTGCTCGGGATGCTTCTGTATTGTCCGGAACTCCTCCGGGGTAAGCTTCCCGTGCTTGTTCAGAATATCCGGCGGAACGAGCTGCTTGCCAACGTCGTGGAGAAGACCGGCAGTCACGAAGTCCACCTGCTTTTCTTCCGGCCATTTCCTCCACTTCCCCATGAGTCCTGCCAGAATAGCAACATGCATGCAATGATGGATAAGATAATCCCCGGTGCGGGACATATTGTGTATCTGGGACACCGCCTTGGCACCATCGCAAAGCTTCGGAAGAATTTCCCCCGCAACAATTGCCCTGAGCTCATCCTCATCAAATGTCTCTGATTCCAGCAAATCTATAAAAAGCTGATACGTCCTTTCACATACAAGTTCATAGGACTTCACATAGGAACTGTCCAGCAGGTACTCCGCCCCGGGAATATTTACGTCCTCACGAGCCTCCTCCTCGATGTACACGGAAAAAATAGGCCGATCCATAAGAGTAAAGATTATGTCCTGGGTCAGGACTGTCCCCTTTCCGACCAATACATTCGCATTGGAGTCCAAAACATCCCTCCCGAGCAGCATACCCGGGCGCAAAGACTCCAAACCATACACTTTCAACATCCGACTCACCTCTTTTGCCAGCAGGCCGCTCTGTAACGAGACCGAAAACACCCCCCGCTTCCGCAAATGGGTGGCAGCTTCTGCCTCGTTATCAGCACATCCCTTATTTTGGATATATTTGACAAAAATTCGCTACTTCCTGTCAGAGGGAAAAAAAATATCATCCTTTTATGACAATGTTCACCAGTTTCTTCGGCACGCATATGACCTTTACAATGTTCTTTCCGGCCGTCAGTTCCTGCACGCGGGGCTGCTCCATGGCAAGCTTCTCCATGGCAGAACGGTCCAGCTCCGCAGGGATGCGCAGCTTATCCCGCACCTTGCCGTTGATCTGAAGCACGATCTCGATTTCGTCCTGCACAGTGGCAGAAGCATCATAGGAAGGCCATTTCTGCTGATGAACGCTTCCCTCCGCAAAGAGAACAGACCAAAGCTCCTCGGCGATATGAGGCGCAAAAGGAGCCAGCATCCGCAGAAGGGCATCGGCAATCTCACGGGCAAGCCCTCCATGAAGTTCCTTATCCTGGAAGGCATAAAGCGCATTCACCAGTTCCATGACAGAGCTGATGGCCGTGTTGAACATGAAGCGATCCCCCACGTCCTCTGTAACCTTCTTGATCGTCATGTGGAGCACACGGCGAAGCTCCTTCTCATCCTTTGACAGCTCCGCCAGGTCGTACTCCCTGGGTGCATTCTTGATGACATCCTCAAACCGTCCCAAAATGCGCCATACGCGCCCGAGGAAGCGGAATGCCCCCTCAACGCCCTGATCGCTCCATTCGAGATCGCGATCCACCGGCGCAGCAAAGAGGATGAAAAGACGTGCCGTATCCGCACCATACTTCTCGATGATTTCTTCCGGGGAAACCACATTGCCCTTGGATTTGGACATCTTCGCCCCGTCTTTGATGACCATGCCCTGGGTCAAAAGATTGGTAAAAGGCTCATCGAAGTCCACCAGACCTGCATCCTTCAACACTTTTGTGAAGAAGCGGGCATAGAGAAGATGCAGGATGGCATGCTCAATGCCGCCAATGTACTGATCCACCGGCGCCCAGTAGTTCACCTTGTCCTTGGCAAAAGGCTCCCCGCCGTTCTTGGGATCCGCATAGCGCAGGAAATACCAGGAAGAGCAGATGAAGGTATCCATCGTATCCGTTTCCCGCCTTGCATCCGCACCGCACTTGGGGCATTTGCAATGCAGGAACTCCTCGCACTGCGCCAGAGGCGACACTGCCCCCTGCTCAAACTTCACGTTCTCCGGCAAACGCACGGGCAGGTCTTCCTCGGGCACAAGAACTTCCCCGCAGTGTGGGCAGTGAATGACGGGAATCGGTGCACCCCAGTAGCGCTGACGGGAAATCAGCCAATCCCTCAGGCGATAGTTCACACGGCGCTTTCCAAAGCCATGCTCCTCTGCATAGTCGATGATCGCTGCCATGGCCTTGTGCATTTCCATCCCCGTAAATTCGCCGGAATTGACGAGAACGCCTTCCTTCTCCACATAGGCCGCATCCATCTCCTCCAGCTTGAGCTGCCGATCCTTCGGCTGCAGGGTGAGAATCTTCTCAATGCCATACTTTGTGGCAAACATCCAGTCGCGCTGGTCACCGGAGGGAACACCCATGACCGCTCCCGTTCCGTACTCTGCCAGAACGTAATTCGTCACCCAGATCTGCACCTTGTTGCCATTGAAAGGATTGATGCAGCAGCAGCCCGTGAAGATGCCTTCTTTCTCCGAATCGCCGGAAGTCCGCTCGATTTCCGACTGGCTGCGGACTTTTTTGCAGAACGCGCGGATTTCCTCTGCCTTCGGGTTGTTCTCGCAGATCTTCTCCACCAAAGGATGCTCCGCTGCCAGTGCCAGGAAGGTAATGCCATAGGACGTATCCGGGCGCGTAGTGTATACGGGAATCTTCTCCCC
>DFES01000038.1 GCA_002369175.1 Selenomonadaceae bacterium UBA3796 | reverse complement strand
ATCCAGCCGGACATTCTGGTCTGCCGCACAGAGAAGCCGATCTCTTCCGAGATGAAGAAGAAAATTGCCATGTTCTGCGATGTGGATGCCAATGCGGTCATAGAGAATCGCACTGCACCGAGCATTTATGAGGTTCCCTTGATGATGCAGCAGGAGGGCCTTGACAGGATCGTGCTTTCCAAGCTGGATATGAACTATGGTCCGGCCAATATGGAATCCTGGGAGAAGATGGTCCACAAGATCTATCATCCGGGGACAAAGGTGAAGGTCGCTGTTGTGGGCAAGTATGTGGAGCTTCCCGATGCCTACATCTCCGTAACGGAGGCTCTGCATCATGCGGGAGTCGCAAACGATGCGGCCGTAAAGATTCAGTGGGTGAATTCGGAGAAGATTGAGGCTCCGGATACAGATCTCGATGAGGTTTTCGTGGGGTGCAAGGGCATTCTCGTTCCCGGCGGCTTTGGAGATCGGGGCGTAGAGGGCAAGATCAAGGCTATCCAGTATGCGAGGGAAAACAAGATTCCCTTTCTGGGACTCTGTCTTGGCATGCAGTGCGCTGTCATCGAATTTGCCCGCCATGTCTGCGGCATGTCGGATGCCAACAGCACGGAATTCAACGTGGAGACAAAGCATCCTGTGATTGCCCTGATGGATTCCCAGCTGGGAGTTGTGGAAAAGGGCGGGACGATGCGCCTGGGAGCCTATCCCTGCAAGGTTGCGCCCGGCACGCACACCATGGACTGTTACGGCAGGGAAGAGATTGCCGAACGCCATCGTCATCGCTTTGAAGTCAACAATGCCTATCGTGGGATTTTCGTGGAAAAGGGTATGATCATTGCAGGCACCCTTCCCGACGACAGCCTTGTGGAGATCATCGAGGTCAAGGATCATCCGTGGTTTGTAGCATCTCAGTTCCATCCGGAGCTCAAGTCGCGGCCCACGAATCCCCATCCGCTGTTCCACGGCTTTGTAAAAGCGGCATTGGATCGGAAGTAATTTTATTTTTCTTTTGTAAGATGTTTGGCAGGAAATCCTTCTCCTTTATCGAAATACATCCTTAAGAAGAAATGGAAGTGCATTCTTGGGGAAAGGAGAGGGGTTCGGTGCTTATACATACCGTGTGTTCCGTGGCATTTTATTGCCAGCGTTGCGGACAGATACATATTCAGGACGTGCCTTGTTTCAGTGGTCATCAAAAATTCGTCCTACGTTGCGGCAATTGTTCCTATGAGCAGGCGAGGATCAGCGTTCGCCCGCGCAAGGGGATTGCCATTGAGATTTCCTGCGGCGTATGCGGGACGAAGAACACCGTGACATATCCTCTGCAGATTCTTCGCCGGATGCAGTTCGAGAAGATATATTGCGGCCAGGATCAGTTCGAGCTCGGCTATATCGGACACTGGCAGGCCATTGCCGAGTTTTTGGATTTCAATGCAGCGGAATATGAGGCGCTTCATCCCGGTGATGAGGATAACTTCATGGGACGCCAGCAGATTCTGCTGGAGGCGGTCAACCGGGTGCATGATATGGCAGAGGACGGGGAGATCGCATGTCCCTGCGGCAGCCGCGAATTCATGGCGGATGTGGCAGAGGATTCCATTCTCCTGGAGTGCGTCCACTGCGGCAGCTATGCGGTATTTCCTGCTGGATCTGCAGAGGAGCTTCGGTGTATCGGCCCGGAGTTTCCCTTTGAGTTCTTGTTGCCGGATCGCGTATGGAAGCGGTAAGGTCAAAATTCTATGAGTCTATGATTGTATTCAGGGGCTGCCGGTGATGCCTTTCGCCGGAAGTCCCCTTTTTGCGGTACTTTTAGGAGAGTTAAGCATGAATTCACTTTTTGCGGCAATGCTGCAGGACAATTCCATCCGGAAGCTGCAGGAATATTTTTCCGGAACATCGCAGACCCTTGTGTATGGACTGGGAAATTCACAGAAGCATGCAGTTTTTGCGGCGTGTTTCAAGGAGTCGCCCTGTTCTCTGGTGATTCTGGTGCATAATCAGGAGAGCCTGGACGCGTGGGAGGAGGATCTGGAGGCGCTCCTTCCGGATGTGCCGGTGCTGGAACTGCCGGAGATGGACTCCCTTGAGGTCCAGGCAACAGCGAAAAGCGTGGAACGTTCCGCAAAGCGCATGGATATTTTGGGACGGATGGTGCGGAGAGAGAAGGTCATTGTTCTGGCAACGGCGGCTGCCGCTGTGCAGAAGGGCATGTCAAAGCAGGATTTTGAGAAGCTCAGCTTCCGCATATCCATTGGTGATGTAATGCCGCGCAGCAAGCTTTTGGAGCGATTTGTACAGCTTGGCTATGAACATGCGGCAGAAGTGGAATACATGGGCCAATTCAGCACCAGGGGCAGTATTGTGGATATTTTTCCCATCAATGGGACAAGTCCCGTCCGCATGGAGTTTTTTGATGATGATGTGGATACGATTCGGGAGTTTGATATCTATACAAAACGCTCCCTGAAAAACATCAGCTCAGTTTCCGTTCTGCCATTGGCCAAGGCGGAAGCGGACGGAAGGCCGGCTCTCTTCCTGTCCTATCTTGAGGGAGAGGGTACGGTGATTTTTGATGAGCCCATGCGCATACGCGAGCAGATCAAGAGCATTGTGAAGGAGAATCCGGAGAGGCGAAGGACGATTTTCCAATGGGAGGATATTCTCGATGCGGTGAAGGGGGAAAATGTCATCTACTCCGCGTGGATGCTCCAGCAGATACATGGGGCGGAGCCTGAACACATGATCAATGTGCTCATGATGGGCATGATGCCCTTTCAGCGGCAGATGGACATGCTGGGAAATGAGCTCTCCCGCTGGCTTTCCCAGAAGCAGCGGATCCTTCTGCTCCTGGGGGATCGACAAAAGGCGGAGTCGTTGCGGGAGACATTGGCGAAGAAGCGCATTCCGTCCTCTCTTGTGCCGGATGGGGAGAAGCTTTCCGATAAGATGGTGAATATTCAGACGGGCCGACTGGGGAATGGTTTTGAGCTGTCCTCTGCCCGTCTGGTGGTGGTGACGGAGCGGGATATCTTCGGGCATGCAAAGCGGCGTGTGGTGCAGCGCGCCTCTTCGGGGGAGCGCATTGCCCATTTCCGCGACATCAAGCCGGGGGATTATGTGGTTCATGTCAATCACGGCATTGGCAAGTATCTCGGCGTCGAGACCTTGGTGGTGGGGGGAATCCATAAGGATTATCTTCACATCAAGTATGGCGGGGATGACAAGCTTTTCGTTCCTACGGATCAGGTGCAGCTCCTGCAGAAATACATAGGCTCGGAGGGAGAGGTTCCAAGGCTCCATCGTATGGGCGGTACGGAATGGGCCAAGGCGAAGGCCAAGGCCAAGGCATCTGCGGAGGATATTGCCCAGCATCTCATTGATATCTATGCTCGTCGGAAGGAAGCAAAAGGCTTTGCTTTTTCACCGGATGACAGCACCCAGAGGGATTTTGAGGAAGCGTTCCCCTATGAGGAGACGGAGGATCAAAAGAAGGCTATCCGGGAAATCAAGGCGGATATGGAGAATGAGAGACCCATGGACCGCCTGCTTTGCGGTGATGTGGGCTTCGGGAAGACAGAGGTGGCCATTCGGGCTGCCTACAAGGCTGCCATGGACGGAAAGCAAGTGGCTGTGCTCGTGCCGACAACGGTGCTGGCTCAGCAGCATTACCAGACGTTTAGTGCCAGGTTTATGGATTTTCCTCCGAAAATCGATGTCATCTGCCGCTTCCGCACGGCAAAGGAACAGCGCGCTACCTTGCAGAAGGTGGAGGAGGGGAAGGTGGACATCCTCATAGGAACGCATGCCATCCTGAATCAGAACCGCGTGCATTTCAAGAATCTCGGGCTTTTGATCGTGGATGAGGAGCAGCGTTTCGGCGTGAAGCAGAAGGAGAAGATACGGAGTCTGGCGGAGGGCATTGATGTTCTTACTCTCTCCGCCACCCCGATTCCAAGGACGCTTCATATGTCCCTGGTGGGGGCAAGGGATATGAGCGTCATCGAAACGCCGCCGGCAGAGCGCTTTCCGGTGCAGACCTATGTCATTGAGAACAATGACGCGATTCTGGCCAGCGCCATCAAACGGGAAATCAAGCGCGGCGGGCAGGTCTATTTCGTATACAATCGTGTGGAATCCATTGACCGCATGCGGGCGCATCTGGAGGAAATCGTGCCGGAGGCGAGAATCATGACAGCCCACGGGCAGATGCCGGAGGAACTCCTGGAGCGGGTGATGATGGATTTTTATGAGGGGCTTTACGATATCCTTTTGGCTACGAGCATTGTGGAGAACGGGCTTGACGTGGCCAATGCCAATACCATCATCGTGTACAATGCGGATCATTTCGGCCTCTCCCAGCTCTACCAGATGAGGGGGCGGGTGGGACGCTCCCATCATATGGCCTTCGCCTATTTTGTCTACCAGGCGGATAAGGTTCTGACGGAGACTGCGGAGAAACGACTGCAGTCCATGAAGGAATTTGCGGAACTGGGCGCCGGCTTCAAGATTGCCATGCGGGATCTGGAGATCCGGGGGGCGGGGAATCTCCTCGGCTCCCAGCAGCACGGGCACATTGCCAGCGTGGGCTTCGAGATGTACTGCAGGCTTCTGGAGGAGGCCGTGGAGAACCTCAAAAAGAACAAGCCTCTGGAAGAACCGCCTGTGGATCCCGTCATCGACCTGCAGGCGGAGGCATATATTGACGGCGGCTACATCAGCGATGCCATGCATAAGATCGAGCTTTACCAGCGCATTGCGGCGATTCGGAAAAATGAGGAAATACGGGAACTTTTGGATGAACTCATCGACCGTTTCGGAGAGCCAAGCACCAGCGTGATGAATCTTTTGGAGGTGGCCCGGATCAAGAACTATGCCCGGGCGATCGGCGTGAAATCCGTTATGGAGAAGCCCTCCGTGCTGGAGATCGTTCTCACGGACAAGCCTCGGTTTGCGGTCAGGGGAATGGTGAAGCTGGAGGAGATTTTCGGGCGGAATGTCAGGATGATACCCAGTCATCACAAGATGCAGTTCAATCTCCTGCCCGTCTACAAGAAAAATGTCACGGGTTTTGTCACGAGAGTCCTCATGATGCTGTCGGGGGATGAGGCTGCATTCCAGCCGAAGAAAAGAGCATAGGGGTGTGAGCAATGGCAGGAATAAAAGTTGTTGGGCTCGGTCCCGGACGTTTCGGGCTGATTACCCTGGAAACCTGGGAGATTCTGAAAGAGGCGGAGCATCTCTATCTTCGCACAGCAGTTCATCCCACGGTGGAAGAGCTTCGGGCGCGGGGCATTCACTTTGCTTCTTTTGACCATTTTTACGAGGAAGCAGAGGATTTTGCTTCCCTGTACCAGCAGATTGCGGAGGAGCTTGCTGTACGGGCAGGGAGCGGCGAGGATGTTGTCTACGCTGTGCCGGGAAGTCCTTTGGTGGCGGAGCGCACTGTGGTTTTGCTCCGGGAAATGGCGAAGGAGCGGGGGATATTTCTGGAGGTGCTGCCGGGCATGAGCTTCATGGAAGTCCTTTATGCCCGCCTGGGAGTGGATCCCATTGAAGGGATTGCCATTCTGGATGCCTCTGATGCGGATCGCATCGGAAGGTGCGCGGGATTTCCGCTGGTGTTGACACAGCTCTACCATCAGCACATTGCCTCGGAGGCGAAACTCGCCCTGTCCGAGGTGCTGCCGGATGATTACAGCGTGGTCTACGTTCATGATCTTGCTCTGCCGGACGAGTCTGTGCGCGAAATTTCCCTGTACGAGCTTGACCGCCAGCCGGATCTGGATCACCTGTCGAGCCTGTTTGTTCCGGGAGTTGTATCGGAAAAATAGCCGTTCTATGAGTTTTTTTCCCTCTTTTGGGTCTTTTTTTCAGGAAACCCTTGATTTTTCAATGGTTTTCTGTTACATTTTGGTGAGTGGACAGGCATGGGGCTGGTTTTGGCAGGCTTGTTCGACATAACCCCGATGAAAACTTGTTGCATCGGGATGATCTGAGATCAGAAATTAAAGGAGGCCGTAATTTTGAACAAGGGTGAATTGGTTGCCAAAATGGCAGAGAAGTCTGGATTGACGAAGAAGGATGCGGAAAAGGCTGTGAATGCTTTTTTTGCCAGTGTCGAGGAAGCCTTGGTGAAAGCAGATAAGGTTCAGATCATTGGTTTTGGCACCTTTGAAGTGAAGGAGCGCGCAGCTCGCAAGGGTCGCAACCCCCAGACGGGCAAGGAGATTGACATTCCTGCCTCCAAGAATCCGGTATTCAAGGCTGGCAAGGCGCTGAAGGATGCTGTCAATAAGTAATATGGTATTATCGACTATCATGGCCGGGTTCGTGGAACCCGGTCTTTTTTAGCAATACTTCTGGTGAGAGGAGAGGAATGCCTTGGAGGATATGAAGAATCGACGGGTGCTCATCACAGGCGGTACATCGGGCATTGGCCTGGTAGCGGCAGCTATGTTTCTGGAGCGCGGCGCCAAGGTCGTCCTTGCGGGACGGTCTGAGACCCGGGGAGCGCAGGCATTGCATTCCTTTGCTCCCGAACACCGTGATCGGGCGGTGTTCTTTCCCTGCGATGTCACGAGGGTCGAGGAATGCAGCCGTTTGGCAGAGCTTGCGGAGGAATGGCTGGGCGGGCTGGATATCCTGGTGAATTCCGCGGGAATATACGTGGAGGAGCCTATTGCATCCATGACGGAGGAGATCTTTGACCGGGTCATGGCTGTGAATGTGAAGGGAACTTATTTCATGTGCCGTCACGCTGTGCCGAAGCTCAGGAAAAATCAGGGGGCGGCCATTGTCAACGTGTCATCGGATGCCGGACTCCACGGAAATTACGGCTGCACCGCCTACAGCGCATCCAAGGGGGCAGTGACGCTTTTCACGCGTTCCTTGGCGCTGGAACTGGCCAGCTTTGGGATACGGGTGAACTGCGTCTGTCCGGGCGATATCATGACCCCGTTGACGGAGAGGCAGCTTGCGGCAGGAATCTCCAGAGAGGAGGCTCTGCGGGAGATGGCGTCTGTCTATCCTTTGGGGCGCATCGGACGTGCGGAGGAAGCTGCCGGAGTCATCGTGTTTCTGGCTTCTTCGGCGGCATCCTTTGTTACGGGAGCCGCATGGAGTGTCGATGGAGGCATTACGGCATAGTCGAAGCGGTGGAGGAGGTGTTTATGGGATGAAGACGAGGAAATTCCTCATCATGACGGCATCCATCGGATCAGGGCATATTCGGGCTGCAGAGGCGATAGAGCAGGAACTGCGGAAGAGGTTTCCGGAGGATGAGATCCAGGTGGTGGATTTCATGTCCCATAAGATATCGAAATTCAACGGATTCCTCAAATCCCTTTATTTGAGGATGCTGGATTTCGTGCCGAATCTCTATGACGTATTCTATAAGGTGTCCGGCGGCGGTGGAAGCGGGATCCTGGCACAGACGATGTTTGCCGGACTCATGTACGGAACCATGCGGCGCATTTTACAGGAATATCAGCCGGATGTCCTGCTTTGCACCCATCCTTTTCCGGAGGGGGCGGCAGCCATGGCAAAGCGCTTTGGTCATGGAGGATTCCTGCTTGCGGCGGTATTGACGGATTATTCCCTGCACCAGATATGGATCTATCCCCAGGTGGATTTGTACTTCACGGCAACGGAGGAAATGCGGGAGGGACTCATTGCGAAAGGCTTTTCTCCGGCATCCGTCCTCGCTGTCGGAATTTCTGTGGCGGAGAGCATTCAAGAGGCACCTTCCTGCGGGAAGGCTCGGGAGGAACTGGGCCTGGCAGAAGATGCAAAGGTCATTCTGCTCATGGGAGGCGGGCTCGGTCTGGGAGGGATCGCCGCATCCCTGAAGGAATTGGAGCAGGTGGAGATGCCGCTTTCCCTGCTGGTGATTGCCGGACGCAATGAGGATCTCCGGCGGAAGGTAGAGGCATGGGGACGTGATACACATCATGAGGTCAGGGTTTGGGGGTATACGGACAGAGTGTATGCTTTGATGGCAGCTTCGGATCTCCTCATCACGAAGCCGGGGGCGCTTACTATGAGCGAGGCCTTCGTGCTGGGGATTCCCATGCTTCTCCATGAACCGATTCCGGGTCCGGAAACGGAAAATGCGGTATACGCCTCGGGGCATGGAGCCGCAATATGGGTTCATCATGGAGAATCCTTGGCGGCTGCGGTGCAGCAGGTGCTCTCCGATGGGAGCCGGCTCAGTGCCATGCGGAAGACGGCTCTTTCCTGTGCCAAGCCCCATGCAACTGGAAATATTGTGGAAGGATTGCAGCGATTCATCGAATCCAAGTCGTAAAAAGAAAAATTCATCTAATTTTTTTTTGCAGGAGGTTTTTGACTGTTTGCATTGAAATAGATATATATGGCGTTTGCTAACAATAGTCGCACTTGGGGATTTGGTGATGAAAATGACCGTAACAAAGCTGCAGATCAACGAGAATAAAAAATTTGTTTGCCCGAAGTGCGGGCGGGAACTCGGCTTCATCGAGGGCGGAGCTGTTTCGGTCGTGGACGGGAAGGTGGATATGAATGCCATCTTGCCGAAGCATGTCTGCGAGCCGTGCGGTGTTTACTACCAAGAGCTCTTGAACTCAGGGTATTATGATGAGTATCCTTTGCCCAAGAAGGCAAAACCCAAAAAGCTTCTGCGAACAGGGGATATTCCCCCTATGGAGCTCAGGCGGGAAGCTGACGGGAAATGTGCCTGCCCTCGTTGCGGCGAGCGCATGGACTTCGTGGAGGGGCAGCCGGTGCGTATTGTCAACGGGAAGCCCGATATGGATAATGTCATGGATCATTTTGCGTGTCCGTATTGCGATTCGGTATACCGCCGCATTGCAACGACGAATTACTTCCAGTGGTCAGAGAAATAATTCCTTCAAACTACTTGCAGATATGCGAATTTCTTTGTATCATAGGAAGGTACGTAAGTTTTGTTGTGTTGATTGAAGGAAGGAGCTCTATGGGCAAGTTGGAGAAGAGGAAAAAGAGGGAGTACGGTTGGTTCTTGCCAATTGTGATTATTGTCGTCCTGTATTTTTCGTCGGTGCTGATTTCGCAACAGTTTCACTTGAACCAGGTTGGCCGGGATCAGGTTTCAGCAGATGCCAGACTTCAGGAAGCACAGAAGCTCAACGATGCACTTCGGGAAGAGCGGGAAAACCTCAACGATCCGGAGTACATTGAGCGCATTGCCCGTGAAGAGTTGGGAATGACGAAGCCGGGTGAGATACCGTACAGCACGGTGAAAAAAGACAGGAAGTAGGTTTTGCCGTCCGAGCGGCAGGGGTATAGGTTGATTTCCAGGTAAAGTATAAGGAGGAAGAACTGTTTTGTCCATTGAAGTAGGCAGTGTGGTAGAAGGCGTTGTAACCGGCATCACGAATTTTGGTGCCTTTGTTGAACTGCCGGAGGGCAAGGTCGGCCTTGTCCATATATCTGAGGTTGCTGATGTCTATGTGAAGGATGTCCACGATTTCCTGAAGGAGAGAGATCAGGTCAAGGTAAAGGTCTTGAGCGTTGATGAGAGAGGGAAGATCGGTCTTTCCATCAAGCAGCTTCAGGAGAAGAAGGAAGAGACGGCGCAGCCAGGACAGACTCCTTCTTTCCGACCGCAGTACGGTGCGCGGGATTTCCGCAAGCCGGGACGCTACAACAATAATCTTTCCGCTTCCTTTGAGGACAAGCTTTCCAAGTTTCTCAAGGACAGTGATGAGAGGTTGACGGATTTGCGCAGGAAGACGGACTCGAAGCGTGGAGGCCGCGGTTCCCGCAGATCCGACTGAAGGGTAGCACTGTGAAAAGGTGCGTGTGAGGGGCGTGCTTTGCACGCCCCTGTTTGTTGTTTCGAGGTTAGGTGAATGCTTCATCGTGTGGAGAGGTTTTGCCGCGAGCACGGCCTGTTTCATCCGGGGGATGGTGTGATTGTGGCCTGTTCCGGCGGAGTGGATTCCCTGGCTTTGGCGCAATTGCTTTCCGATTGGAGGAAGACATGGGGGCTTCGGCTCTGTATTGCCCATTTTGAGCATGGCATTCGGGGAGAAGAATCCTTGGAGGATGCACGTTTTGTGCAGGAGTGGTGCGAGGAGAGGCGATTGTTGTTCCGCATGGAGTCGGCGGATGTTCCCCTCGTGGCAAGGCAGAAGGGGGTGTCCCTGGAGACGGCCGCCAGAGAACTGCGCTATGCATTTCTGGAAAGACTTCGCCGGGAGCTTTCTCATGATGTTATCGCCACAGCGCATCATGGGGATGATCAGGCGGAGACTGTTCTCATGCATCTTTTGCGGGGAAGCGGCATTGACGGACTTGCAGGAATGCTGCCTCGCTCCGGTCGTATTGTCCGTCCGTTCCTTTCCGTACGGAAACAGGAACTGGAAGCGTTCTGCAGGGCAAAGGGGCTTCAGCCAAGGCATGATGCGACCAACGACAGGATGGACTGTACGCGCAACCGTCTGCGGCTGGATCTTTTGCCCAAGCTGCAGCGGGAGTACCATCCGGGCATTGCGGAGTCCTTGTGCCAGTTGGCGGTTTTGGCGGCAGAACAGCGGGATTACATGGCAGGGGAGGCTGCGCGGGTCTTTCCGTCCGTTCTTCGCCGGAAAAAGGGACTGGAACTGTCGCAGAAAGCCTTTTGCTTGGAGCCGCCTGCACTGCAACGTGTCCTGTTGCGCGGTTTTTTGAAGGAAGCCGGGATGGATGGGAAGGATTTGAGCTTTCGGCACTTTGATGCACTTCGGGAACTTCTTCTCCATGGCATGACGGGAAACAGGACAGAGCTGCCCCGCAACTGGACAGCAGAGCTCTCTTATGGCTGGCTCCGCTTGAGGCGGGGAACTCCGGAAGGAGAAGAGAGAGCACTGCAGGAGCAGGTGATAGCAGTGCCGGGAGATACGTTCCTTGTGGGATACGGATTTCGCATGGTGGCGCAGATCCTTCGGGAGAAACCGGAAGGCACGGGGCCGGAGGAGTATTACTGTGACTACGACAGGCTGGTGCTTCCTTTGCGCATACGCCCCCGGCATACCGGAGACAGGATGCTCCTTTCTGTAGGGCGAAAATCCTTGAAAAAGCTCATGATTGACAGCCGTATTCCACGGGAGGAACGGGGGCGTATGCCGGTGCTCGTCTCCGGAGAGGATGTCCTATGGGTTCCTGGTCTGCGCCGCAGCAGCCTTTTTTCTGTAAGCGCGGACACGAAGCGGGTACTTTATCTCAAGATTACGAAGGAAGAGGTGCGGGACCATGATGAGAGATGACATCGAAAAAATTCTGTTTGATGAGGAGACCATCCGGAAGCGGGTTAAGGAACTCGGCGAGGAGATAAGCCGCGACTACAAGGATGTACCGGAAGGTGTCTTCTGTGTCGGCATTTTAAAAGGAGCTGCCATCTTCTATACGGATCTCGTCCGGCAGATATCCCTGCCGGTCCAGTTTGATTTCATGATTGCTTCCAGTTATGGAAATGCCACGGAATCCAGTGGTACGGTGCGGATTTTGAAGGACTTGGACTATGATGTTCGTGGGAGGCATGTGATTCTCGTCGAGGATATCATTGATTCCGGCACAACGATGCATTACCTTTTGGATTACGTTCTTCTTCGCAAGGCTGCCAGTGTGAAGCTCTGCGCTTTTCTGAACAAGCCCTCCCGCCGCACAGTGGAAGTGCCCATTGATTACTGCGGCTTCGATGTTCCCGATGAATTTCTTGTGGGCTATGGGCTGGACTATGCAGAGAAGTACAGGAATCTTCCTTTCATCGGGGTATTGAAGAAGGAAATATACGCCTGATAAAACGAAACGCCAAAGCGGGCAGCTGACCGGTCAAATGACCAGTCAGCTGCCCGCTTTTTGCCGGTAAGGCAGGAAATATACTGTTGACAGCGAAGTAAACAGCAAAGACAGCCTTTTGAGGGATATGGCCACAAAGGCTGGCAGGCGTGCTGCTCACAGTTGAGGACAAGGAAAGCATTGTCGCTTTCATCAGCCGAATGGGACAGCAGCTCAGTGACAGCATGGCCCATGCTGGGTTTTCCTTTGTGGATATCGCCCATGAATATGGCATTTCCAGCTGTGTTTTTCACGGCTACATGCTCTCGGCAGCTTTGCAGGACAAACGGCCGCTTATCAGATTGCGTGACTGGTCATGGGCGGATCTGGCTGTAAAAGCAGCACAGCGGAATAAAATAATTCTGCGGTAAATGTTCAGCAGCCTGCATCAATTGAGTGTATTAAGAAAGCATTGAAATTTCGTTTGTTTTCTGATATAATGAAAGAAATTTTTCGCGCAAAAAGAGACGGGCAGGTTA
>DFES01000148.1 GCA_002369175.1 Selenomonadaceae bacterium UBA3796 | reverse complement strand
ATCTTGATTCTTAACTTCCAGAATAATTACCACTCAACATGATTAACACTCATTCCGGAAGTCGAGAAAAGCCCGTAAATTCAGCAAAAACTGGCATTTTCTAATGTCGGCGTTTAAATGCAGCTGATAATGAAAAAGGTGGTTTATATAAATATAAAGTATAATAGACAAAAATAAATAATAATCAAGGGATCTTATTGTGTAATGCAAATCGTATTCTTATCAGGAAGCAGTTTTTGAGCAAGGATATGCGATTTCGTAGAACTTTTCTGCGTTACCATATAGTATACCTATCAGGTAAGCAAATACAACGGCGTGAGACACGCTTCGCAAATGCAATTGAATGAAGCTTCCTGGCTCAAGATCATCAGCGATGACTTTTCTAAAAGCGGGAGATGTTTCAGCCAATGCATTCTCTGCCAACTGCCCAAGAAACAATGCCTGGGCCAGGTAACGGTTATCTCCATAGCGCTTTCCCTGCGCCAGGGCTTGTGTTATTGAAGTATCGCGGTTGATCCTGAGCCCATTCTTCAGAAGCCATGCGATGTCCCTGGAAAGCTGTATGAATGCTTCGCGGTCTGTTGCATTACTATCCACGGCCATCTGGGAAGGACAGGCAGTCAATTCGGATTGTCCTATTACAGAAGCCGGAAAAAATGCCGTCCGGCGCTGCGCATAGCCTAATTCAGTGATCAGGATCGGCTCCCCGTGCACGGGGCAGAATTCCACACCTTCCATCTGGTGCAGTACGTGCCAGTATGGCTCACCATAGATCCTGCGATCTTCTTCCGCACAAGCCGGACAGTAACAGATTGCGCCATGACGTTTCCCGACACGCTGTCCATATGTGTACAGCCTGCTGTAAGGAATGTCCAGATATTCTTTCAGGCATTTCTGCTGCCAGGAAGAGGGGAACCGTGAAGAGCTCTCAATGCAGCATAGCAGCGAATACTGATAGGAAGAGTGGTAGTGTACAATCCGCTCCGGGGAAATTCCTTTTGAAGGCGGTATCCACTGCGCCAGATAGTCTGCCCTGAATGCTGTGTGCAGAGTGGATGAGACAACGTATTGCTTTCCGAACAGCCTCTTGATTGTGCTTGCACTGGTAGGAAACCCGCTTCTGACATGGTACCGGCAGAGGATGCTGTAAAAGCATTCGTCCGGATAAGGGGTTGGAAAAAATGGGAGTTGCTTTATACCTGTATTCATACAGCCTCCTCTGCAATGAGACCGGAATTAACAAGGCCCTCATAACTTTGCGCTTTGATAACGGGACTCTCTTGCTTGTTGCATACATCCACGCGGGAAGAGCTGTCTGAAGTGTATTTCAGGAAAGCCTCCTGTGCGATCTGGAAGGATTCTGCATGACCGTCTTTTTCTGCGAACACGGAGACGGCATAATTCCGGGCATTGCTGTGGGATAAACCAAGACGCATCAGCGTCACTACTGCTTCATCCAGAACAGTGGTTTTGGGTACAGTCCCTGGTTTGGCGGCATGGATATTGGTGTCTGCCTGACTGATCCCGCAGGATCTGACATAATCCGCTGCTTTGAAATCGGAGATATCAATGAAGCGCCTTACGTCAAGTTCCTGCCCCCGTTTGATCGCCTCCCGCATGGGTTTTGTGAGGCCGAGCTTCTCTCCGGCGATTCTGGCGATATCTTTTTCGTGGAAGACCTCTTTCCCGGACAGTATAGTATCCTCCTGCACGAGTTTATAGATATGAACCGCAAGGAAGGGAATTCCCTGGGACTCGTCATAGAGTGCATCGATAAATGAGCGGGACAGCTTTACATGCTCCCTCGTATACTGATAGTCCCACATGGACTCCACGAAAAGATCCCAGGTTTCACCAGGCTTCATGCGTGGCCACAGGAGGTCGCCCTGCCCGCTGCCCCGTTTTGCCTGCTGGAACTCCTTCTGGAGGATGGACAGGATTTTTGGAGTCCCCATCATTACGACAGGAACACTTGCAGTGTTCACAAGTGTCACAAAAAAGTTAAGCGCCGTTTCAGAGGTTCCTTTTGAAGCTGCACCCAGATTTTGGAGCTCGTCAAAGATAATAATGCCGACATTGTGTACGTATACCAGCTGGGCGATTGCGGAAAGCATCCGGTCAAGTGTGGTGCGCCTGCGGGTATACAGGGTAAGGTAGTCCGTACCAAGAAGGCGATCCAGTTCACGGAAGAATTCGGTACACAGGCCTTTCAGGCTCCCATCGCATGGGCAGTCAATCTTCAGCCATACTACCTGTTTTGTAATGAGCGGAACGCCGTTGTACTCCGTATGTTCCACTACTTGTGGATACAGCGAAAGGATGCGTTCCACCGTGATGGTTTTCCCGACACCTGACACACCGATGATAGCAAAGCCGTAGGTATTCGCATGGTGGCTGCCGGTGTAGTTGATTCCTGACCGTGCCGGGGCATCCACGTAACCCTCTGCAAGGTGTGCAGCGTATGTGCCGGAAAAAGGGTTCCTGTTTATGTAACCCCACCGGATGCAGCGCGCAAGACGGGACGCAAGGTCAATGTCAATGTCAGAAGGTTGGTGAAACTGGACAATTCTCTGTGTCAGCATCAGCCGTACCTCATCAGGGAGGAACCTGTCTGCATTGCTGTATGGTGGACGGACTGTCAGCTGTGTTCCGAGTTTGCGGAAATCAGAAAGGGGAGGAAGGCATTCAATAAAGGGATTGTTTTTGAATTCAATGATATCCTGGTCAAGGTATTCAGCTTTTGTTACTATCGGCATCATCCGCGCCTCCTTTCCTGCCACGGGCTTCATTCAGGACGTCCCGGAGCATGCGGGTCATAAATGAAACTTCTTTCCCGCCTTCGGAAGAAGGAGCGGGTGTGCCGGCAGGGCTTTCCTCTAAAACCCTGGCTGCTGCAGTGGATGAGAGTTCTTCCATTTCAGCTTCCCGGTTTTTCCTGATGGATGCAATCCTCTGTGCTTTGCTTTGGTTCAACACGTCAGGAGACATTTTTTTGGCGGCTTCTATTGTTTTGGCAATGAAATCCTTAAGCTTGACCTCTGCTTCGAGCTCGTGGTATTCATAAGCCGCCCGTTCTGCCTGGTCTGTCCCCTGTTCAGAGGCAATCTCGGCATACTGGATTCCGGAATAAGCCTCATTATGGGAGAGCAGATGGCATTCCACAGGTGCTTTATCCGGGGAGGCGATGATATAGATGAATGCGGCATTGCGCGGGTCATAAGCGGCGGTCACCATGCGCACGCCAACAGTCCTTGCCTGCTCATACCACTGTTCGGAAACTGCCATGTCGCAGGTATAATACATTCCGTGAAGACGGATGCCATGCTCCGTTATGCGGGCGTCATCTTTGGGAAGAAGTGAAAAACGGACTTTTTCAGGCGCCACCCAGCGGGGGATTCCTACCTGGTAGCGGATGCCAAAGTTCCACAGGTCGCGGGGAACCGGGAGGATCCCCATCTGTTTCATCCTGGAAGTCCGCTTAAAGTACTCCATGTAGTGATAGTTGTTGTAAAACAGCACGCAGCGGATAATAATGGCGGTGAATTGCCGGATATCCAGACGGGCATCCAGTCTGTAATCCTCGGAGCAGCGCTGCCCAAAGTCCTTTTTCACCTTGCCGGGAAGCAGGTCTGTCATGGCCAGGTCGATCAGATGAAAGTTTTTTTCAATGATACCTTTCAGGTCACCGCGGTATGGTGGGGCATTCTCGATCGTCACCCCGAGTTCCTGCACAAGACAGTCGGCGATGCTGCCCTCCATCTCGCCACGGTCTGCGAGGAGCGTCCCGGGCAGGTGCTGGCAGGGCCAGTCTTCAGGCCCGATGGCGATCCCGAAGGACTGGCAGTATTTCACCTTGTCTTCGGCCGCGTTCATGATCGACATGGCCGCGCATCGCCAGGACGGCGGATCCAGGGTGACGTGCATCCCCATGATCATCCTGGTAGCGGAGTCTTTGACGAAATACAGGGTCGGCCTTCCGACGATGGCGCTGCGGTCGTTCTGGCGTACCAGATAGATATCGGCAATCGTGGCATCGATTTGTGCCGCGCTGCCTGGCCCTTTGAGGTTATCTTCCGTCCTTCCGGTGACGGCACGGTTATTCAGCTGGTATGACCGTTCCCCCTCCCGCTTGCGTGTTTCCTCAAGGATGTCATGGTTTTTATAGAACCAGTACCGGAATTGCGGGAAGGACGGGATTTCATCCGGAGGGAGAAGTTCCGGTTCCTGGCCATCCCTTTGGACCGAATAAGAATCCTTCAGCATGAAACCGTATGTATCTGACAGAGTGTTCTTTTTCTTGTCCAGGTAATACTTTTGTATGGCTGCAAAGAAGCATTGATGGTCATCCCGGGTGAGCTTCTTGCCGGGGGCCCCTTCTTTTTTGGGCCGGCCGTTCCTCTTGGAGGAATCGCTGTATGGATCCCAGCACCTGCCGCGATTGCGGAAATCCGGGATCAGGGCATCTGGGATCTTGCCGCGTTTCCAGTAACGGCCCAGAACCCTGTACAGGTTCTGCATCTTTATGCCGGAATCCTGCTCTGCTTTCCGGAGAAGTTCTGCGCGATGGGATGGATCATAGATATCAGGCTCGCGTTGTGCCGCCTCCCGTATGGCCTCCCATAAACGGTCCCTTGTCTGCGCAGCTTTTGCGCTGGGGGCCCCATAAGACGGCGATGGAGACCAGATATCTGCGGCGTATTCGGCGCTTCCATCAGAAAGACTGGCCTTGAGATTCTCAAAATCAAAGGCCCTTGGTATATTTTCCTTGTTGTCAAGGCGGATCCAGTATGATCTTCCCGGTGCGGGTTCTGACCAAAGGATACGATAGCAGCCCTGGTCGGAGGGGATCCTTATGACCTGCCCGATGGTTATGTCATGAGATTCCATGATTCACACTCCTTTCTGCAGTATATTCCTGCGGGATCGATCCTATGGCTAAGATCAAGGGGGATAAGTCCGAGGATGACCAGTTGTTTAAAGGCAGCCATTCCAGCACCTGGCGGAAGGGAATGACAGGTTTCAATGATTTCAACTGCATCGGGTAATGAAAAGCCGGATGATTCGTACAAGTTTAGAAAGGTTGTGAAAATACGGTCATGTTCCCGGAAATCGGGAACGAGTTCATCCAGCGACTGACCATAATAAAGCCATTGGAGGTTGCGGGACTTTTCAAAATCGATCTGTTTTTCAGTCACAACCTTCCAATCGACTGCATGGCGTTTCCAATAAGCGTGTTCGATGGCAAGCTTTTCGAGGACCCGTGTGTCGGAGAGTGCATCCGTCTCCTTTACGGTTCGTGCCAGCAGTCCATCCGGTGTAGTGATGAGGAAATCGGTTGTCATAACGATGGGGAAAGAGGAAGAATAATCCCAGGGATGGCGTATGCCAAGCGAACGGGCGATATCCAGCGTATCCTGAAGGCGAAGTGGGAACTGCTCCCGGATGTCAGATACTTTTTCGGAGCAGTCAAGAAGGTAAAAATACGCGGATTCATTTCGTGAAAGAAGATGGTGGATCCTTCCGGTAGT
>DFES01000109.1:3288-7870 GCA_002369175.1 Selenomonadaceae bacterium UBA3796 | reverse complement strand
TGATTTGACAACCATCAACGTGATTTATCTTGTTACCTTTACGATATGGATTGTGTTGTTTATGGTGCGTCTTGCAATCGTTTATCAGAGAGTGAAGCAAAACGGCGCATGATCTATTACTTGAGAGAGATTAGGTGGTTTTTATTGGATAGGGGTTGTTTTTTTTGTCAAGTAAGTTTTTCCGGTTGTTGATTTTAGCGGCAGGTCTGCTTTGTTTGTTGACTGCTGAAGGCTTTGCTGCACCCATACATAAGCTGAATTACTTTCAGACCAGTACGTTTGACAGGGATGGTCAGGATGTATTGCGGATTGAAATCGGTATGAACAAGGAAGATCTCGATTACAAGGTAACGGTGAAGCCCTATCTCACCCGGTGTCTGATTCTTGATCTGAAGAGTACCAGACCGGGAAAGTTGAAGGATGATATTCCATTGAAGAGCGATCTGGCAAAACGTGTGAGAATACAGGAATTGGAAGTAAACCACACGCAGGTCAGCATCTATTTGAACATAGAAGCGACGGAAGATGCTTATAAAGTCTATACGCTTCCGGCGGATCGCAAGGAAAAAAAGCCCTACCGACTGGTGGTTGAGATTGCAAAACCGGTGGTTTCGGGAATGGAAAAGCTTGAGGCGCTCAAAGGTCATGCAGTTGTGCTGGATGCGGGGCATGGGGGCAGCGATTCCGGCGCCATCGGCCCTCATGGAGTGAAGGAAAAGGATGTCACTCTTGCCGTGACAAAAAAAGTGCAGGATATTCTGAAGAATTCGGGCAGCCGTGTTATCATGACAAGGGAAACGGACAGGGATGTCTACGGCATCAATGCCACGGATCGTCAGGAATTGCAGGCTCGTGTGAATGTAGGCCTGTATGCGCCCGAGACGGAGCTGTTTCTGAGCATTCATTGCAATGCTTTTTCCAATCCGGCAGCTCACGGAATGGAAACCTATCATTACGATGGTTCCTATCGGGGACAGCGTCTGGCAACACTGCTGAATGAGGAATTGGAGGAAGCCGGGGGACTGTTCAATCGTGGCGTGAAGACAGCGAATTTCTACGTCATAAAGCATTCCGCTGTTCCGGCATCCCTGATTGAATTGGGATTCATCACCAATTACAAGGAAGAAGCTCTGCTGGATGATGACGAGTATCAGACAAAGCTGGCCTTTGCCATCGCCAAGGCTCTCAACCGTTACTTCCAAGAGTAGAAGGGAATGTGGATTGAACATGAAATTGAAAAAATACGTTCTTTGCGTGATGTCGCTTGCGATTCTCCTGGTGGCCGGTGGATGCGACCCACAGGGAGAAAAGTCAGATGTGATATCCTCATCCTCGTCCTCCTCCTCAACATCCACATCCAAGATGTCCTCCTCCGCTTCTTCTGCTTCAAGCTCCGGAGGCGGGGAGCATGTGGCGAAGCCTGCCGAACAAAAGGAAATCACTGTCAAGGTCTACTACCCGAACAATGAGGGAACGAAGCTCGTTTCGGTTTCCCGCAAGGTGAAACTCAAGGACGGCGTTGACAAGTACACTGCTGCGATGCAGTCTCTCATGCAGGGAACCAAGGAAGCGGGGCAGAATTCGATTCTTCCCCGCCAGGTGAAGCTCAGGGGTGTTAAGGTACAGGAAGGTGTCGCCAAGGTTGATTTTTCCGGCAATATCGTAAAGCACTTCGTTGGTGGTTCGACGGGTGAGGAAATGCTGGTCGCTTCTGTGGTGAACACTCTTACGGAGTTTCCGGAAGTGACGTCCGTTCAGATACTCATTGACGGCCAACCTGTGGAGACCCTGGCCGGTCATATGGATCTGACCGCACCCATCAAACGCATGGAATCTCTTCTTTAGATAAAAAACTGGTATACGTTCCTGGAAACACAGCGAAGCTCTTGTGCTTCGCTGTGTTTTGTGGTATGATTGATTTCGTATGGCATATCGGCTTTGATGATCATGTGCATAAAAAAGGAAGCTAAGAAAACATATTTGTTTAATTAGTATAACAGGAGGTCATTTCAGACAATGAAAGTTTCGGCAGAAAAAAAGGAAAATCAGCAGATCGTTCTCACCATCGAAGTAGAGGCTGCGGAGGTAACAAAGGCGGAGGCTCGCGCCTGCAAGAACATTGCCGGTCGTGTGAATATTCCGGGGTTCCGCAAGGGGAAGGCTCCGAAGAACATTGTCGAGCGTCATGTGGGCAAGGAATATATTATGGATGAGGCGTTTGACCTTATGTACCCTTCGGCTTTTCGGAAGGCGTTGGATGAGCAGGAACTGTATCCGGTGACGCGTCCGGAAGTGGATGTCGTTACTTTGGAAAGCGGAAAGGATCTGGTTTTCAAGGCGACATTTACGAATCGTCCCGAAGTGACCCTGGGAGAGTATAAGGGTCTGAAGGTGGAGAAGAAGGCTGTCGAGATCACGGATGAGGACGTTGACAAGCAGATTTCCAATTTCCGGGATCGCCAGGGAAAGCTCGTGGATGTGCCCGAAGGCACTGCCGTTGCAGATGGTGATTTTACCACGTTGGATTTCAAGGGATTTGTGGACGGCGAGTCCTTTGAAGGCGGCGAGGGTGTGGATTATCCCCTGCAGATCGGCTCCGGAAACTTTATTCCGGGATTCGAGGAACAGCTCATCGGTGCGAAAATCGACGAGGAGAAAGAAGTCAATGTAACTTTCCCCGAAGAATACCATGCGAAGGAATTGGCCGGAAAGCCTGCGGTATTCAAGTGCACGGTACGCAGCATCAAGCATAAGGAACTTCCTCCTCTTGATGATGAGCTTGCAAAGAAGGTCAGCAAGTTCGATACCTTGGAGGAGCTCAAGGCGGATATCCGCAAGAACCTGCAGGAAAATGCCCAGCGCACGGAGGAGAATGAGAGGAAGAAAAAGGCTGTTGAGATGGCTGCAGCCAACATTACCGTCGATATTCCTCCGGTCATGATTGATGACCAGGTAGAGCACATGATCCAGCAGTTCTCCTTGCGTTTGTCCCAGCAGGGGCTGAGCCTTGAGAATTATCTCCAGTATTCCGGTACGGATCTTTCCAAGATCAAGGAGGAGTACCGTGAGCCTGCGGAGAAGGAAGTCAGAAAAGAACTGATGCTTCAGGAAGTCGCTAAGGCAGAAGACATCAGGGTGGGCTCTGAGGACCTCGACCAGCGTGTGAATGCCATGGCAGCTCTTTATGGCACGACGCCGAAACAGGTCCAGAAGATTCTCAAGGAGCAGGGACGTTTTGGTGATTTTGCCACGACGGTGCTCTTTGAGAAGGTTGAGAAGTTCATTACGGACCATATGACAGAGTGATCATGACTGCGGCAATGAGGTGGTTTTTATGAATTATGTACCAATGGTAGTAGAGCGTTCCAGCCGTGGGGAGCGTGCCTATGATATCTATTCCCGCCTGCTCAAGGATCGGATTATCATTCTTGGCGGTCCGATTGACGATAGCGTGGCAAATTCCATTGTGGCGCAGATGCTCTTTTTGGAATCCGAGGATCCGGACAAGGATATCTATCTTTACATCAACAGTCCCGGTGGTGTGGTGACAGCAGGTCTTGCCATATATGACACAATGCAGTACATCAAGCCGGATGTTTCTACTATCTGCATTGGGCAGGCCGCCAGCATGGGATCCCTGCTCTTGACAGCCGGAGCGAAAGGAAAGCGGTTTGCCCTTCCGCTCGCACGGATCATGATTCACCAGCCCCTGGGCGGGGCACAGGGGCAGTCCACGGATATCCAGATTCAGGCAAAGGAAATCCTTCGCCTCCGGGAAGTCGGAAATGACATCCTTGTAAAGCATACCGGGCAGGATCGGGAGAGGATCATCGCCGATACAGAGCGTGATAATTTCATGACGGCAGAGGATGCCAAGGCCTATGGCCTCATTGATGAAGTGATTACCCGTCCGAAGAAGGCCAAGAAATCGGAATCGAAGGACTGATGGGGGTGGTGTCATGCTGAAGTTTGGGGATGACAAAGGCCAACTGAAATGTTCGTTTTGCGGCAAGACCCAGGAACAGGTCAGAAAACTCGTTGCAGGTCCCGGCGTCTACATCTGCGATGAATGTATAGAGCTCTGCAATGAGATCATTGAGGAAGAGTTCAGCGAAGATGTGGAAGTTGAGCTGAAGGATGTTCCGAAGCCAAAGGATATTCGGGCGATTCTGGATCAGTATGTTATCGGACAGGAGGATGCCAAGAAGACGCTTTCCGTGGCTGTTTACAACCACTATAAGCGCATCAATATGGGTGTGACGAAATCCGATGATGTGGAGCTGCAAAAGTCGAATATCCTTATGATCGGGCCAACGGGCAGCGGTAAGACGCTGCTTGCTCAAACCTTGGCGCGGATTCTCAATGTTCCCTTTGCCATTGCGGATGCAACCTCCTTGACGGAGGCCGGTTATGTGGGTGAGGACGTAGAGAATATCCTGCTGAAGATTATTCAGGCAGCGGATTATGATGTGGAAAAGGCAGAACGCGGCATCATTTATATCGATGAGATTGACAAGATCGCCCGCAAGTCTGAGAACCCCTCGATTACACGGGATGTTTCCGGTGAGGGCGTTCAACAGGC
>DFES01000109.1:0-3134 GCA_002369175.1 Selenomonadaceae bacterium UBA3796 | reverse complement strand
GATACGACGAATATCCTCTTTATATGCGGCGGTGCGTTTGACGGCATCGAAAAGATCATCGAGTCACGCCTTGGCGAGAAGCAGATGGGCTTCGGTGCTACGGTCACTTCGCGGAAAAACCGGAACATCGGGGAGGTTTTGCGGCAGGTTCTGCCGGAGGACTTGTTGAAGAATGGTTTGATCCCGGAGTTCATTGGCCGTCTTCCGGTGGTTGTGACATTGGATGCACTGGATGAAAACGCTTTGACCAGCATCCTGACACAGCCGAAGAACGCTTTGGTGAAGCAGTATAGGAAGCTTCTGGAGATGGACGGGGTCAAGCTTTCCTTTGAGGAGGAGGCACTTCAGCTCATAGCCAAGGAAGCCCTGAAGCGCAAGACCGGGGCGCGGGGTCTTCGTTCCATTCTGGAAGGGATCATGCGCAATGTCATGTATGAGGTTCCTTCTGCCAATGATGTGACATCCTGCCTGGTGACCAAAGAGGTCATTACGGAGAAAAAGGATCCTGAGCTTACCTTTGAGAAGAAGAAAACGAAAAAGATCATGAGCAGCAAGGAAGTTTCTGCATAGCAGATTTTGATAGGCTTTGAAGGCGTTGCCGTAGTGCAGCGCCTTATTTATAGATTACAGGAGGAAGAACGTGGAAAATGTTCGTATATTACCGCTCCTGCCATTACGCGGAATGATGGTATTTCCTTATATGATCATCCATCTTGACGTAGGACGCGAGCGTTCCGTGGCGGCACTGGAAGAAGCCATGGTGCAGGATCGCCAGATCATGGTGGTGGCGCAGAAGGACGCAGAGATCGACGAGCCGGCGCGAGAAGAGCTTTATGATGTGGGCACGGTTGTGGAAATCCGCCAGATTCTCAAGCTGCCCGGCGGTACGGTGCGGGTGCTGGTGGAAGGACTTCACCGGGGGCTCATTACAGAATATCGTGAGTTGGATAAGTACGCGGAGGTGGACGTACAGGAATATCAGGATACCATCGATGAGTCCATGCAGATGGAAGCATTGACCAGAGCGGTTGTCCACCAGTTTGAGGAATGGGTGCGGCTCAGCAGGAAGATTCCGGCGGAGACCCTCATTTCCGTGGCAATCCTGGACGATGCAGGGCGCCTCAGCGATCTCATAGCCAGTCATTTGAACCTGAAGCTTGAGGTAAAGCAGGATCTCCTTTCCCGCATCGATGTGAAGGATCGCATGGAAAAACTCTATGAAGTGCTGACAAGGGAACTTGATGTTCTGGAGATTGAGAGAAAAATCGGCAACCGGGTGCGCAAGCAGATGGAGAAGATCCAGAAGGAATACTACCTTCGGGAGCAGATCAAAGCCATCCGGAAAGAGCTTGGGGATGATGAGGACAAGGAGGAGGAAATCGAGGCATACCGCAAAAAGCTCTCAGAGGGAGGATATCCGGAGGAAGTCGCCAAGGTGATCGAGAAGGAACTCCACCGCATGGAACTCATGTCCAGCATGTCGCCGGAACTTACCGTTGTCCGCAATTATCTGGACTGGCTCATTGAACTTCCATGGGAGAAAATGTCCGAGGATAATGTGGACATCGCTGCTGCGGAAAAAATTCTGGAACAAGATCACTATGGTTTGAAGACGGTCAAGGAGCGCATACTGGAATATTTGGCGGTACATCAGCTCACGAAGGACAAAAGCGCCCCGATTATCTGTCTTGTAGGGCCTCCGGGTGTCGGGAAAACTTCCTTGGCAGGTTCCATAGCCAGAGCTCTCGGCAGAAAATTCGTCCGGGCTTCTCTGGGAGGCATCCGGGACGAAGCCGAGATTCGCGGTCATCGCCGTACTTATGTCGGAGCACTTCCGGGACGTATCCTGGATGCCATCCATAAAGCGGGTACGAAGAACCCGGTCTTCCTCCTCGATGAGGTGGACAAACTGGCCGTATCCTATAGCGGCGACCCTTCTGCAGCGCTTCTGGAGGTTCTCGATCCGGCGCAAAATTCCACCTTCAGCGATCATTACATCGAACTGCCCTTTGACCTGTCGAAGGTGCTTTGGATCGTCACGGCCAACAATATGGGAACCATACCACGCCCCCTGAGGGACAGGATGGAAATCATCACACTGTCCAGCTACACGGAAACGGAAAAATACGAGATTGCCAGAAGGTATCTCGTACCGCGGCAGCGGGAGAAGAACGGCCTCAAGGGGAAGGATATTCATCTGGGAACCGGCGTGCTCCAAAAAATCATTGCAGAATACACGAAGGAAGCCGGTGTGCGGGAACTGGAGCGCATGATCGGCCATGTCTGCCGCAAGGCTGCCCGTCGGATCGTAGAGGGGAAGTGCGCCTCGGTAACGGTGTCGAAAAAGAATCTCGGCGAATTCCTCGAAAAGCCCAAATACATAAGCAAGAAAGCGGAGAAAAAACCCCAGGTCGGCGTTGCTACGGGCATGGCGTGGACAGAGGCAGGAGGGGATATCCTTCCTACGGAAGCCACCGTGCTCAAGGGAAAGGGCAAGCTCATCCTCACGGGACAATTGGGGGATGTCATGCAAGAATCGGCAAGAGCAGGACTTTCCTACGTGAGGAGCAGGGCAGATGAACTGAATCTGGAGGAGGATTTCTACGAGAAGTATGATCTTCACATCCATCTGCCGGAGGGGGCGATTCCGAAGGACGGGCCGTCTGCAGGAATCACCATGGCCACGGCGATGATTTCGGCACTGACGAAGAAAAAGGTGCGGAGCGATGTTGCCATGACGGGAGAAATCACCCTGCGGGGCAATGTCTTGGCTATTGGCGGCCTCAAGGAAAAGGTGCTGGCCGCTTATCGGGAGGGAATGCATACCATTATTCTCCCCAAGGAAAATGAAAGGGATATCGAGGACATTCCGGAACTCGTGCGGGAAAAATTGGAATTTGTCTCCGTAGAGCATATGGATGAGGTTCTGGATGTCGCCCTGGTAAAGAAATGAAGGATGGAAAAATGGAGGAGCGTGTCATTGTAACCCAGGGGAGATACATTGCCTCGGCAGTGAAAAAGGAGCAGTATCCGGAGAAAGAACTTCCGGAGGTTGCTTTCATCGGACGCTCCAATGTGGGAAAGTCCTCCCTTTTGAACTCCCTGACACGGGTGCGGAATCTCGCCCGTGTTTC
>DFES01000046.1 GCA_002369175.1 Selenomonadaceae bacterium UBA3796 | reverse complement strand
TTTTGCGGATGCTTTTTCTTTTGCTCAGAACAGGCGGTGAACATAAAGTTTTGCCTATGGCAAAACTTGAACAATTGCGTTATAATAATAAAGCATTGTTTCTATATGTTATTTATTTGGAAAGAAGGGAATACTATGATTGAGGAATTCAAGAAATTTGTCATGCGTGGCAATGTGCTTGACATGGCGGTGGGTGTTATCATCGGTGCGGCGTTCGGCAAGATTGTGAGTTCTCTTGTGGAGGATGTGATTATGCCTCCCCTGGGATTGATTCTGGGGAAGGTGGACTTCTCCAATTTGTTCATCAACCTTTCCTCCACTCCGGCAAACACACTGGCAGAGGCAAAGGCGGCGGGACTTCCGGTCATTGCCTATGGTGCTTTTTTGAACAACGTGGTGAACTTTCTCATTGTGGCCTTTGCCATCTTTGTGCTCATCCAGCAGGTGAACCGTCTGATGCCGAAGAAAGAGGAGGAGCCTGAGGCACCGAAGCGCCAGTGCCCCTACTGCAAGTCGGAGATTGCGGATGATGCTACGCGCTGCCCGCACTGCACTTCCGAATTGACTCTGGAGGCGAAATAGGGAGGTACGATGCAAACAAATTATCCACATTATCCACAGGCGTTTCTTAAAAATCTGTGGATAATGTGGATAACGTGGAGCGATGGAAAGGATGAATTCAAATGGATCAGGAGATCAAGGAAAAGCTTCTGGAGGTTTATTCCGAGATTGATAAAGATGATGTTGCAAGGAGAACCTTGTTCTGGGATGTGGTGTCCTGCTTCGGTGCAGCGAGCGATTTCATGAAATACCTTCAGGAGCTGAAGGAAGAGGCGTGACGGCAGGTTTTACTCCTCACCGGGCACATGTCTGCCGGAGGGGGTCGATGGTTTGGACTGGCGCCTGACTCCGGGGCCGTCATTTGCAACGGGGACGCTGGTTTCGGCAAAGGTCTTCATATCATTCAGCATGTGCAGAGCTGCATCTACGAGTTTTTTTCCAAGGCAGGCGGTAATACCGCCTGCTGTTTTTATGCCCAGTTGCAGAAGAGCGGGCTGAATATGCAGGATATAGGGCTTGATGTCCGGGCAGAGCGCCTCCGTGTAGCGGGCGATGATCTCCGTGGCCTCGTCATCTAGAAGGATCAGGCTGCTGTTGTGTGCAGCTGCGATCATGGCTCCCATGATCGCAGCTGCATCGGATTTGAGCTCCTTCGGAATATGGGACAGGAATTCATCGGCTGCATAGAGCAGATTTCCGTTTTCGTCAAGCAGGGCCTGACGAAGCTTTGCTGCCTTGGTGCCGATGGGATCCGTGGGACTTGCCTCTGTCAAAGCAATGCCGATGATGGGGGTGCCAAAGGTGATGTCCTCTGCGGTGACGCGGCCAAAATCGAAGGCAGCCGTGGGGGGAAGTTCCGGCCGCAGGCATGCGAGCAGGACTTCCGCCTTTGCGTGCTCGGCAAAAGCGTTGATGAGCTGTTTTTGGGGATGCTTCAGACTGTTGCCCTTGCTGAAGCAAAGCAAAGTGAAGCCAAGTTCCGTCTCCGGGCGTTCATCGGCAAGGATACCGGAAAGTTCCACGGCAATCTGCTCCAAATAGCCCAGACATTCGAGGGGCTTGGCCAGATTGTCGATACGGGACTGGCAGAGCATCATGGATTGTTTGTCCAGGGTGGGCATGGTGCGCAGGTAAAAATTGAAGGTCTTGTCTGTTACCGTGGGAGGCTCGGCAGGCATTTGCTCCTGCTTGAATTCGACATCGTCATTCTCATCCAGGGTGAGATAGGCGTGGACGGCTGCATCCAGCATACTTGACGAAATTGCTGCGCCGCAGCCTTCTCCCAGGCGAAGACGCAGGTTCATCCAAGGGGAGAGGCCGAGCTTCTGCAGGACGGCCTTGTGTCCCTTTTCCGCAGAGATGTGGGAAGCCATGAGATAATCTCTGCACCGAGGTGCAAGAGCCACGGCAATGAGGGCGGCTGCACTGCTGTTGAAGCCGTCCAGAAGTACAAGGGACTTGTTTGCGGCAGCACCGAGCACGATGCCGGCAATGCAGCCGAATTCAAAGCCGCCTACCTTTGCGAGAACGTCAATGCCGTCTTCAGGGTCGGGGCGATTGACTTCCAGTCCCCGGCGCACCACGGAGATCTTTTCCTGCAATCGCTCATCGGAAATATTGGTGCCCCGCCCTGTGGCTTCTTCCGGTGAAATTCCGCAGCAAACGGCACAGATGGCTGCGCTGGCAGCCGTATTGGAAATTCCCATCTCCCCCGGCAGAAAACAGTTGTAGCCGTTTTCCGCACAGGCGGAAACGAGTTTGATTCCCGTCTCAACGGCTTGGACTGCCTGCTCCCTGGTCATGGCAGGCCCCAGTGTGAAATTTTCTGTTCCCTCTGCAATATGGCGATCCACCAGCCCGGGAATGTCCATGGTGTTTCCGGCGATGCCCATGTTTACCACGAGGAGATCGGACGCGGCGAAATTGGCAAAGGCATTCGCCGCAGCCCCGCGGGAGATAAGATAGTTGGCAGTCATTTGCGCCGTTGTCTCCGACGGGTAAGCGCTGGTATGCAGTGCGGCAATGCCATGATCTGCACAGCAGATGATGGTGCATTTCTTGGACGGTTCCGGCGTGCTTTTGCCCGTGATGCCCGCATAGTGAACGATAACATCACGGAGCTTGCCGAGTCCATCGGTGGCCGGATGATTCAGGAGCCGTTCCCTTGCGAGCCGCATGGCGGCATCGTCCAGCGGTGGAATGCGGGCAATGGTTTCCTCCAAAAGCTTCATGATATTTGTGCCTCCTTCGGCACCTGTTTGAGCGACAGGCCAATGCGGCCGCGTTTTTCATCGACGCTGATGACCATGACATTCAGAATATCCCCCACGGAAATCACATCCAGAGGATGCTTTACCCGGGTTTTGCTGAGCTCTGAAATGTGGATGAGCCCTGCCGTCTTGATGCCAATGTCCACAAAGGCGCCGAAATCGGTGATATTGCGTACGGTTCCCCGCATGATGGTGCCGGGCTTGATATCGGAGAGGTTCACAATGGCCTGTCGCGTCAGCGGTGCAGGGAGTTCCTCCCGGGGGTCGCGCCCCGGCCTCACGAGGGCATCGAGAATATCGTGGATCGTGGGAAGACCGGCATCCAGTTCTTTGGCCAGTTTTTCCTCATCGACGAGCTTGCGCTTTGCCGAGAGCATGGCAAGCTGGTTTTTATCGGCAAGGTCGTCAAGCTCGAACCCGAGTTTGGCGAGGATTTTCTCCGCCAGTTCATAGGATTCCGGGTGCACCGGCGTGTTGTCCAGAGGGGAAGCGGCACCATGGATGCGCAGGAAGCCCGCACACTGGGTGAAGGCTGCCGGTCCCAGGCGGGGCACTTTCAAAAGTTGACGGCGGCTGGTGAAGACGCCGTTCTCGTTGCGGTAGGCTACGATGTTCTTGGCAATGGCCGCATTGATGCCGGCGATGTGCCTGAGGAGAGCGCCGCTGGCCGTATTGAGGTCTACTCCCACATGGTTGACAGCGGATTCAATGGTAGCGTCCAAAGCCGCCGTCAGTTCTTTCTGGTTCACATCGTGCTGGTACTGTCCCACGCCAATGGCCTGAGGATCGATTTTCACCAGCTCTGCCAGGGGATCCTGTACGCGGCGCGCAATGGATACGGCTCCGCGGATGGTGACATCATACTCGGGAAGTTCTTCCTTGGCAAGCTTCGAGGCGGAGTAGACCGAGGCTCCTGCTTCATTGGTGATGAGGTAGTGGACCTGCGAGAGATTGTTTTCCCGGATGAGGTTGGAGACGAATTCCTCTGTTTCGTAGGAAGCCGTTCCATTGCCGATGGAGAGGAGGGTCACATGATGCTTTTGGATGAGGGCGAGAACCTTCTTTGCCGAGGCAGCGCGCTCCGCATCGCTTTTTGTGACCTGAAGGACACCGTGATCGATGACATGGCCGGTGGCATCCACCACAGCCATCTTGCATCCCGTGCGGTACCCCGGGTCGAGTCCCATGACGGTATGACCCGCCAGAGGAGGCTGCAGGAGAAGCTGCTTGAGATTCAGCCCAAAGACATGTATGGCTTGTGCCTCGGCATTTTCCGTGAGCTGTGCGCGGATCTCCCGCTCCAGGGCGGGAAAGAGGAGGCGCTTGTAGCCGTCCTCAATGGCGCTTTTGAGTTCCTCGGTGAAGATGGAAGGCCGGCGGTAAATGCGTTTGAAAATCCTCTCGATGTTTCCTTCATGGTTTGCGACAAGCTTTACCTTGAGGAAATCCTTCTTTTCGCCGCGATTGATGGCGAGGATGCGATGGGAGGGGAGGGAGCGCACAGCTTCCTCGTAGCCGTCATACATGAGGAAAACCTGGCTTTCTTCGGCATCCTTCTCCTTGTCCAGTTCCGTTGCAAGGATGCCGGTATTCCACAGATGTTTTCGCATTTCCTGGCGAAGGGCGGCTTCTTCCATGACGGTTTCCGCGACGATGTCCATTGCTCCGGCCAGCGCTTCTTCCGGTGTATGGATGCCTTTTTCCTCCTGGAGGAACTCCTTTGCTGCCTCCAGAGCCGTTCCCTTGGTGGCGAGCTGC
>DFES01000060.1:2088-6944 GCA_002369175.1 Selenomonadaceae bacterium UBA3796 | reverse complement strand
AGAAGCCATCGCATATGCGGTGGCTTCTTTTGCCAGAGGAGGGACTTGGAGTGAAGGATGCCACAAGGGAAAGGGTGGAGGCGGAGACTGCTGGGTGGAAGTATATGGAGGAACTGCCTTCGGAGTGGTTTGGCTTCCGCTTGGTACGGGATATGCGCGTCCACGGGGATATATACGATCTGTACAGCTATGCGGCAGAGGCACGTCATCGGGGCATCACGGCTTATTTCCATGAGGAAACAAAGGAATACAAGGTGCGGGTGTGGATCGGATTGACGGAGTTTTGCCGTATTGAATTCGTCACCGGGAATTTCAATGAGTTCGAGCTTCTTCTGCGAAAGCATTTCGAGACGGTACTTCGGGATATGGCAGAATTTCATCCCGAGACCGTGACAAGCCTCCTCTGGGACAAGGGGATTCGGGATTGGGCGTATGGAAAGAGCCTTCCGGAAGCACTGGAGGGGTTTGCGCTTTTCATCCGTCCCTCAGAGCCGGTGCGCATTGCGAATGGATCCTACATCCTCTTTGATTACGTGGATTTCGACATTGCCAGCAATTTCATCATCTATTATAATATCTTTCGTGACGAGTTTTTTGGGGAGTCTCGGATACGCAACATCCCCGTTGTGACGTATGCCTTTGATTCCGACGAGCTGTCCGGGCTGGAACGGAAGCTTGAGAACCAAATGCAGCCTTATCTGAGGGAGATCCGTCAAAAAGCGGAAGGGGAGGGAACAACGTGATTGTAATCCACAGAGCGATTCTGCACATTCTGGATTTTAATTCCGGCATGACGGTGTATTCCGATGCGGAACTGGATCTATCGAACAGCATTGAGACATTTTTGCTCAAGCACATTGAGAAAGCTCTGGCAAGCCAGGAAGCCAAGCCTGGTGTTTTCTATGGAGACAGCGCATTCAAGGCATCTCTGGAGGGATATCTTGGAGGGGAGACAGATTTCGTCGCATTTTCCAAGGAGGCTGCCCGTACCTTGGAGGAGGCCTATACCCATTCCGAGGAGATGACATCGGTGGATATCATTCTCTGCGACATCCGCGTGGATGAGGTCCGAAAAATCGTCCTTTTCAAGTCCGATAGCCATATAGGATATGTGCATCAGGTGAACCAGACGGAGGATGGCATCCGAAACGAGATCATAAATCACTTTTCCATCCTGCCGAATCCGGGTCAAAGAATGGATGAATTTGCCATTGTGGATGCGGACAGCCAGAGAATTTCCTTTGTGGGAAAACGCTATACCATGGATGGAAACAGCATCTGTGTGTTTCCGGAAATCCTGCTGGAATGCAGCCAGGCACCCTCCCAGAAAGAGGCGATGAAGGGCATGGCAAAAGCGGTGGCAAAGGTGGCGGAGGCCTATGGGCAGGATGAGGTGGCCGCTGCCGCCGCCGTCAAGAGCTATATTGCGGAGCGCCTGGAAAGCTCGGATGAGCTGGATCTTCAGGAAGCCGGGAAGCAGATTTTCCGGGATCATCCCTCCATGCAGGCGGATTATGAGGCGCAGATACAGGAGGCGGGGTTCCATGAGCCTGTGCACATGGACAGGGAAGCAACGCTGAAAAAGGTGTGCAAACATAAACTCAAGACGGATACGGGCATAGAACTTACAATTCCAACGGATTACTTTGACAATACGGAGTATGTGGAATTCAACAACAATGAGGATGGCACACTTTCCATTACCATCAAGCACATCTCCAATATTGTCAATCGCACATGAGGCAGGGCACAATGCAGGTACATGGTGAATTAAACAATATAAAGGCTCATATCCTGGAAGAGCTTCAAGCCCTATATGAGCTCTCCGTGCCGACCTCCCAGATTTCGACCCATGAGCTCAACCGCAGGATGCTGGATATCACAATGCTTCTGGGTCGGGAGGTTGCGGTCTACATCAATCGCCAGGGAAGGGTGGTGGAGGTTTCGGTGGGAGATGCCGGAACCGTGGATCTTCCGGAGTTCAAGTCCCGTTCGGAGCAGAGACTGTCCGGCATTCGCTGCGTCCATACGCATCCGAGCGGCGATACCCTTTTGAGCGATCCCGATCTTTCCTCCTTGCGCCGTCTGCGCTTTGATGCCATGGCCGCCATCGGCCTGGAGGGCAAGGATATTGTCGGAAGCATGGGGTTTTTCACAGGAGAACTGCAGGAGGACGGAACGCCAAAGCTCCAGTGCTTCGGACCAGTTCCGGAGGCTGTTCTCCACAAAGTGAGCATGGCATGGCTCATCACAGTCATCAATAAAAAGCTGAGACGCTTTGTCATGAAGGAAACACGGGCAGACGAGGAGAGGGCGATTCTCGCGGGCATTGAGCGGACGGGAAGTCCGCAGACGTGGCCGCTGCAGGAATCCCTGGAGGAACTCGCACGTTTGGCAAAAACCGCCGGAGCCATCGTGGTAGGAACCTTCCACCAGAAAAAAGAAAAGCCGGATGGTGCGTTCTTCCTGGGCAGGGGAAAGGTAGAAGAAATCGCCATGGCAGTGCAGAATCTGGATGCCAATCTGCTCATTCTGGATGATGAATTAACACCCTCCCAGCAGCATAATCTGGAACATGGACTTGGCATCAAGGTCATTGACCGGACAGCGCTCATTCTGGACATCTTTGCCCAACGGGCGCAGTCACGGGAGGGAAAACTTCAAGTGGAACTCGCCCAGCTGAGATACCGCCTGCCGCGTCTCGGAGGGCAGGGACTCGTGCTCTCCAGGCTTGGCGGTGGTATCGGCACAAGGGGGCCGGGAGAAACAAAACTGGAAGTGGACAGGCGCCGCATCTACAGCAAGATCCATGATATTGAAAAGCAGATTGAGGATATGCGCCACAGCCGCACGTTGCACCGTAACCGCCGCAAGGAATCCAGAATCCCGATCGGAGCGCTGGTGGGATACACGAATGCCGGAAAATCGACACTTCTCAATGCATTGACCGGTGCAAATGTCTATGTGGAAGATCAGTTGTTTGCCACGCTGGATCCTACAACACGGCGCCTGGTCCTTCCGGAGAAGCAGGAAATCCTGCTGACGGATACGGTGGGGTTCATCCAGAAGCTGCCCCATATGCTTGTGACAGCATTCCGTGCCACTCTGGAGGAGGTCCGGGAAGCAGATCTTTTGCTTCATGTGGTGGATTGCAGCAATCCCGAAGCGGAGCGGCAAATCGCTTCTGTCATAGAAGTCCTGAAGGAACTGGAGGCGGAGAACAAGCCAACCCTTTACGTTTTCAATAAGGCGGATTGTTTGAAGGATATGAGGGCACGGGAGAGGCTGCTGCACGGAAGAGAGGGGATTTTCGTCTCCGCCCTTGAGGGGAGGAACCTGGAAGCGCTGAAGGTACGGATGGAGTCATTCTTTCTCGATGCCCAGGTGAGAATGAAGCTGCTGGTTCCCTTTCAGGACGGCAGCGCAGTTACGCGGCTGCATGAGATGAATGCCATACGATCGACGGAGTATACGGAGAAGGGAACGCTTCTTGAGGTGCAGCTTCCCTTCTCCGGGAAAGACGCGTTCATGAAATACAGGATAGAGGAGCAGAACGGATGATGTTTTCAAAGAATTTGATGGAACTCAGGGAGAAGGTGCTGCAGGAATCAGCGCCCCTTTTTCACAGGGTGGAACGGATTGCCGAGGAAAATACACGAAAGGTATTGGATGCCATGCGGGAGTGCAGGGTATCCGATGCGCATTTCAATACGACCTCGGGGTATGCCTACGATGATATCGGCAGGGGAAAGCTGGAGGAGCTGTATGCCCGTATTTTTGGCGCAGAAAAGGCACTGGTGCGCACGCAGTTTGTTTCCGGAACCCATGCCCTTGCCACCGTTCTTTTTGGAATCCTGCGGCCGGGGGACGAACTGGTGTCCCTGACGGGAAAGCCTTACGATACGATGCAGACCGTTATCGGCTACGACAACGAGAGTCCGGGCTCTCTGAAGGAATTCGGCATACGCTACGATGAACTTCCCATGGTGGATGGAAAAGTGGATCAAAAGGCCATCTCAGGGATCATCAAGCCCAGGACAAAACTTGTGCTCATCCAGCGCTCCCGTGGCTACAGCATGCGATCGCCACTCTCCCTTCAGGAAATCAGGGATATCACAGCAGAGGTGAAACGCGTCAAGGAGGACTGCATATGCTTTGTGGACAACTGCTATGGGGAGTTCGTTGACGTGGAGGAACCGACACAGGCAGGGGCGGATATCATGGCAGGCTCCCTCATCAAGAATCCGGGGGGCGGAATTGCACCGACCGGCGGCTATGTTGCGGGGAAGCGGGAACTTGTGGAACTGGCATCCTATCGCCTGACGGCTCCCGGCATGGGGGATGAACTGGGGGCGAGCCTTTCCAACAACCGGTTGCTGTTCCAGGGATTGTTCCTTGCTCCCCATGTGGTGTCCCAGGCAGTCAAGGGCGCTATCTTTGCGGCAGGAATGTTTGCGGGGCTTGGCTACAGAACGCTTCCCCTTCCCACAGAAGAGAGAGGCGATATCATTCAGGCTATAGAACTTGGCTCTGCGGAGAAGCTGAAGGCATTTTGCAGCGGCATACAGAAATATTCCCCGGTGGACTCCTTTGCCGCTCCGGAGCCTTGGGACATGCCAGGCTATGCCGATCAGGTTATCATGGCGGCAGGCACCTTTGTGCAGGGAGCATCCATTGAATTCAGCGCAGACGGTCCCCTGCGCCCCCCGTATAATGTGTACCTGCAGGGCGGGCTGACTTTTGAGCATGCGGTGATCGGCATTTTGGGAGCGGCTCAGGCAATTGAGGATTTGGAGAAATAAGGGAGGGCATGTATGGAACGATTTTCCCATGGTGGAAATATTTATGAGGAAGCC
>DFES01000060.1:257-1958 GCA_002369175.1 Selenomonadaceae bacterium UBA3796 | reverse complement strand
GCGAGGGTAAGGGAGAGCATTCTTCACCATATCGACGATCTGGTGCATTATCCGGATCCGGAGGGGCGGGAGCTGAAAGCTGCAATATCTTCCTTTTATCATCTGCCGGAGGATGAAATCATCCTTGGAAACGGGGCGGCAGAGCTCTTTTACCTGTTCTTTTCCACGATGCGTTTTTCCAATGTGCTTCTGCCGCAGCCCACATTCAGCGATTATGAGCGCGCTGCTCTGGCGGCAGGCTCCCACGTGGAATATATCTTCCTCGGATCGGATTTTTGCATTCCCTGGGAAAAGCTCTGTTCCGCGCTTTCTTCCGCGGACTGCATTGTGCTGGGCAATCCCAACAATCCGACCGGTACGCTGTTTTCGACGGAAGAACTTGAGGAATGCATGAGGAATGTGCCATGCATGCCGTGGATTTTGGTGGATGAATCCTTCATGGATTTTCGCGGGGATGCGGAGACATATACGGTACGCCATCTTGTGGAGAAATATCCCCGTGTTTTTCTCGTACAGTCCCTGACGAAATTCTATGCGCTGCCGGGGCTCCGACTCGGCTTTGGTGCAGCGCCCCCCAAGCTCGTGAAGCGCCTGGAGGCGGCAAAGGATGTCTGGAATGTAAATCTTCTGGCGCAGAAGTCAGGAGTGGCCGCTCTGTCAGACGTGGAATATCAGCAGAAGACGCTCCGATGGCTTCCGGAGGAGCAATCCTATATGGAGCGGGCTCTGGGGGAGATTCCGGGCATGAAGATATTCTCCCCCAGTGTGAATTTCGTATTGGTGAACGTGCGGGAAACGGGGAAGGATGCTCCGTATATCCTTTCCGAAATGAAGAAGAGGGGGATTCTTCTGAGGGATTGCGGAAATTATCCCTTTTTGGATTCTTCCTACCTTCGCATGGCGATCCGCAGCCATGAAGAGAACCTTCGGCTCCTGGCGGCATGGAAGGAAATCATCGGGAATTGAGGAGAAGGATATGACAAAAATTGTCCTGATTCGCCATGGACAAACAACGTGGAATACCAACGGAAAATACCAGGGACGTACTGATGTTCCTCTTTCGGAGGAGGGCGTGGCTCAGGCGCGGGCTCTGGCAGAGAAATTTCCCCTGGAGCATTTGGATGGAATCCATGCCAGCGACTTAATGAGAGCCATGGTGACAGCGGAATGCATAGGAGAAAGATTTCATCTTGCCGTGCAGCCGGAGAAGGCCTTCCGGGAACTGAGCTTCGGCAAATGGGAGGGGTTGACCTACGCTGAGATCGTTGCCCGCTGGCCGGAGGCCATGGAGAACTTTCATTTTCATCCGGATCGTTTGGAAATTCCCGGCGGTGAGACGATCCAGGAGCTTCAGGAGCGGGTCACGGAGCGCCTCCGTGAAATCGTAGGAGAAAATGAGGGAAAAACGGTGGCGATTGTCGCCCATGGAGCTGTTATCCGGGCAGCCATCTGTGATGCTCTTTCCATTCCTCTTCATCGGTTCTGGTCCATACGGCAGTTCAATACGGCGGTAAACATTGTTTCCTATGAGGATGGCTGGAGCACGGTGGAGCTCATGAACAGTACGGCTCATTTAGGGCGTGTTGATTAATTCACTCACCCCATCTTCACAGTTCTTGACTGTCCCTGCGTCGTTGACACATCCTCGACATAGCACCACTATGCCTCCGGTCTGTCGCCTAGCAATGGACAGCCAATCCC
>DFES01000060.1:0-185 GCA_002369175.1 Selenomonadaceae bacterium UBA3796 | reverse complement strand
ATTTAATCAACACGCCCTAACGTGCTGCAAAAAAATATGAGGAAAGTCCTTGACTTTGTAGTTGGTTTTTATTAGAATGATTCTATGTGATGTTACGCGCAGGGCTTTCCATTAGCCCCGGGAGCCTGAACGGAGTCACGACAGATTTCAAAAAGATAGAATTAGGGGGGAAATCGCATGAAGAC
>DFES01000170.1:6293-15778 GCA_002369175.1 Selenomonadaceae bacterium UBA3796 | reverse complement strand
GTTTTCAAGACCGGCTCCTTAAACCACTCGGACACCTCTCCATATGTGTTCCATGCACAGTATAGCAAATGAAAATGTGTATGTCAATTGCGTTATGACGAGATGACCGCGTCGAAACGTCGGCAAGAACGTTTTGCCTCTGGCAAAATTTGAACAATTGCGTTATAATGTTTGGGAATTTTGTGGGCGGGGGTTGATGGGATGAAGATTGCTTTTTTTGATTCGGGGATTGGCGGCCTTACGGTGCTCCATCATGCTATGAGGGTGCTTCCTGAGGAGCAGTTTATCTTCTTTGCGGATGAGGATCATGTTCCTTATGGTGTGAAACCCAAGGAGCAGATCGTGAAGTTCGTGAAGGAGGCCTTTGATTTTCTCGTGGACGAGGGCGTAAAAGCCATTGTCACAGCCTGTAATACGGCAACCAGCGTGGCTGTGGAAGAGATGCGGAGCATCTACGATATTCCCATCATTGGCATGGAGCCTGCGGCGAAGCTGGCCTTGGACAGGGATGGGGAGCATCGCGTCCTGGTGGTGGCAACGCCCATCACGGTGAAGGGAAAGAAGATGCAGGTTCTCATTGAGCATGTGGACAGGGAACACCTTGTGGATCTCCTGCCGTTGCCGCGCTTGGTGGAATTCGCGGAGCGGGCGGAGTTCCGATCGGAGGATGTGACCTCGTACTTGCGGGATCAAATGGCTCCTTATGATTTTTCACAGTATTCCGCCTTGGTGCTTGGGTGCACCCATTTTAATTATTTCAAGGATACTTTCCGGGAGATACTGCCGGAGAATGTACATTTCGTGGATGGAAATGAAGGGACGGTGCGGGAGCTCATCCGCCAGCTGCGGGGCAGGAACCTGCTGGAAAAGCAGGAGTTTTCGGTGGAGTATTGCTACTCGGGGCGGCTGGTGAAAGATCCTGCGGAGCTGGAACGGCTGCAAGCCTATCTGAAACGATTGGATGCAATGTACGATATCCGATGAAATCGACTACAAAAATACTTGACTTTGCCGCTCGATTGGAATAGGCTAGAAAAGTGTTTTACAGAGGAGGGATCCAGTTGTCAGTGACGGCGGAATACCGGGTGAATTTCTACGATACGGATGCCATGGCGGTAGTTCATCATGCAAACTACATCCGATGGTTTGAGATTGGCAGGGTGGAATACTTGCGCTCCATAGGCATCACCTTGAATGACATGATGGAGGACGGTTTTGTTTTTCCCATCACGGATGTTCAGGCGAAATATCTGTCCCCCGGATACTACGACGATGACCTGATCATTGAGACTACGGCGGCGGCTTTGACGCGGGTCAAGATGGTTTTTGACTACCGTGTCCTCCGAAAATCCGATGGCACGGTTCTTGTGACGGGGCATACGCAGAATGTCTATACTAGCAGGGAGACAGGACGCATTACCCGGCTTTCCGACAAGTACTATCTGAAGCTGGAAGCAGCCATGGAGGCGGAGAAGGCACAGAGAGAAGAGAAAAGCGTTTAGGAGGCATTGTTTTGTTTGTATTGTATGGAATCCTTGGATTGGCAATCCTTTGCTTCATCGTGGTGAAGCTTTATTTTCATGCTGTGGGACTGGCGCATCTTGTGCCCCATCCGGAAGGCAGGACGCCATTGGTTCTGGAGGAGCAGACAGAAGATAGCATGGTTCTTTCCACGAAAGTGGAATTCGTCAATGAGGGGAAGCAGTGTGCAACGATCATGGATGCGATGGTGCGCTCGCAGCTTCCTTATGAGCAGTACGATGGAATCGAGGTTCGAGGCAAGGCGGAGCGGGAGGGTTTCCCCCGTGAGGACGATTACTTCGAAGCCGTGCTTGTCCAGCAGACCGGGACGGCGGGCGATTGCATGAACATTCTCATGAAAGTCCGCCTCACCGCCCGCAAGGGCAAAACCCTCAAGGAAGCACTGGCGCATATGGTGGATCTGCCCTTGGAGCTCATTTGGCAGGAAGTAGGGCGCAAGCCATGGCGCTATCGCAAGATACGCGTGGTCTTGCCGGCAGAAGAAATCGCTGCCCTTGCAGGCGCGAAACTGGTGAAGGATTGAGGAGGCGGGATGATGGCGGAAATGGAATTGATACCGGTGCCGACTCGCATTCTGACGGACAAGGATGACATTGTTGACAGCATCGAGCATTATACGAGAAAAAATGTTGGGCCGGATGATATCGTCTGCTGTGCGGAGAGCGTTGTGGCGATTACCCAGGGACGTTTCGTGCGGCCGGAGGACTTGAAGATTACGCGTGTGGCGCAGTTTTGCTGCCGCTTTATTCCGGATTACGGGAGTCTTGCAAGTCCTCACGGCATGCAGTCTCTCATGGATGCAGAGGGGAAATGGCGGGTTGCTCTTGCCCTGTTTGCGGGCTTCCTGGGAAAACTTCTGGGACAGTCCGGGCTTTTCTACAAGTGGGGCGGTGAGCAGGCAGCCCTTATTGATGACGTAACGGGAACCATGCCCCCCTTTGACAAGTGCATCGTCTACGGCCCCAAGGATCCGGATGATGTGGCAGGCCGCATCCGGGAGCGCATGGGCTGCTTCGGCGCAATGATTGCTGATGTCAATGATCTCAAGCGTTCCCGGGTGGTGGGGGTGAGCAAGGGACTCAATGGAGAGCTTGCAGCGCAGCTTCTCATTGATAATCCCTTCGGCAATGCGTCCCAGAAGACGCCTATTTGCATTATAAAAAATTACAGACAATATCAGGAAAGCAATGGATGATAGTGCAGTAAAGATGGATGAGGTCTTTGAAGGGATCTCATCCTTCTTTATCTCAATTGCTTTCCGTAAGACGAGGAGCGGATGGAACAATGTCAAGACCGGATGGCCGCAGGCCGGACGAAATGAGGCGGCTCAGGATGACGAGGGGATTTCAGCGATATCCGGCGGGATCTGTTCTCATAGAGATGGGGAATACCAAGGTCATATGCGCCGCATCGGTGGAGGATCGTGTCCCCTTTTTTCTCAAGGGAACGGGAGAGGGCTGGGTGACGGCGGAGTATTCCCTTCTGCCGAGCTCGACGGCGACCCGGACACAAAGGGAGAGTTCCAAGGGAAAGCTTGCGGGCAGGACGCAGGAGATCCAGCGGCTCATCGGGCGCTCCCTGCGCTCTGTGGTGGATGCCAAGGCCTTGGGAGAGCGCACCATCATGATCGACTGCGATGTGCTCCAGGCGGACGGCGGTACTCGGACGGCTTCCGTAACAGGCGCTTTTGTTGCTCTGGTGGAGGCGTGCGAGTCTTTTTATAAGCCGGGAGACGCTTTTCCGGTGAAGGATTTTTTGGCGGCGGTTTCCGTGGGAATTTCCAAGGAGGGAGAGCCGGTGTTGGATCTCTGCTATGAGGAGGATTCCCAGGCTCTCGTGGACATGAATGTGGTCATGACAGGCGAAGGGGAATTCGTGGAGGTCCAAGGAACCGGGGAAGGCCGTCCGTTTTCGCGCAGCGAGATGGACAGGCTTTTGCAATACGGGGAGCAGGGGATCGCGCAACTCATATCCCGGCAGAAGGACGTACTGGGCGGGCAGCTCGTATGGCGTGTTGGGCGCGTAGGATAATGGACAGAAGATGACGGAGCAGGTGCAGCATGAAAAAACTTGTGATAGCGACGAAAAACAAGGGAAAACTCAGGGAGATGACAGAAGCCTTTCAGGAGTTTTCCCTGGAAGTTCTCTCCCTTGCGGATTTTGGCGATCTTCCCGAAGCAGTGGAGGACGGGGGAACCTTTGAGGATAATGCCCGCATCAAGGCGCGATTTTATCGGGAGAAAACAGGGTGTGCCTGTATTGCTGATGATTCCGGCCTTGAGGTAGCGGTGCTGGGTGGTGCGCCGGGAGTTCTTTCTGCCCGTTTCTCCGGCTTCCATGCCGATGACAGGACCAACAACGAGAAACTGTTGGAGGAACTGGAACGTGCAGGCGTGGAGGAATCCCCGGCGGATTACCGTTGCGCATTGGTGTTCATCGGTGAGGATGGCGAGGAATTCCTCACGGAAGGCCGTTGTGACGGAAGGGTGCGGAACATTGCCAAGGGCGAGAATGGTTTTGGCTATGATCCCTATTTCTATGTGGGGGAAAGGACCATAGCACAGATGAGCCTGACGGAGAAGGACAAGATCAGTCACAGGGGAGAGGCGCTTCACAAAATGGTGGAGAAGCTTCGCCACATATACAAAGGGTGAGGAGCGAAAAGGATGAAAATAGGCATTGTAAGCGATACCCATGGAAACATGGGGGCGGTGGAAGCGGTTGCCGAGGCTGCATCCGATGTGGAAATCTGGCTTCATGCAGGGGATTTTGTGGAGGATGCCAGGTATCTGGAGGAACTTTCGGATACCGGTGTCGTGAAGGTGGCAGGCAATGGGGACTGGCCGCGCACGGAGGCTCCGCTGGAGACGGTGGTGGAGATTGCGGGACACAAGATCTTTCTGACCCATGGGCACACGTATGGGGTGAATCACGGCACAGTACAGCTGGCGGAGGCGGCCAGGGCGGCAGGCTGTGATATCGCCGTTTACGGACATACCCATAGGGTAGATTATGAGGAGGGGGAGATCTGCGTCCTGAACCCCGGCAGCGCATCCCGCCCCAGGGACGAGATGAGATCTTCTTTCATGACGGCGGAGCTTTTGCCGGGGAAAGCTCCTCAAGTAAAAATCTATCGCATGGCAGACTGACAGGGAAGCGCGTGATTTTCGTGAATTTCATAAATTTCCTTGGGAATCTTGCAGGATTTTTTTTTTCCACGCCTAATATATAAACTGATATGGGGTGTGTCAGAATTTATTGTGTATATGTTTATTTTTTATGGGAGGGATTACTTTGCGAGAACTCGATGTAAAGACCATCACGGAAAACGTGGCCGAGATGTGCAAGGAAGCGGCCTATTATCTGCCGGAGGATGTCTACAATGGCCTCAAGCGCGGTCGTGAGACGGAGAAATCCCCCGTGGGACAGGTAGTGCTGGATCAGATCATCCGCAATGCGGAAATCGCAAAAGCTGAGGATCGTCCGTACTGCCAGGATACGGGCATGACCATTGTTTTCCTGAAGATCGGCCAGGATCTTCACATCACCGGAGGAAATCTGGAGGATGCCGTGAATGCAGGCATTGCCAAGGGTTACACCGAGGGATACCTCAGGAAATCCGTTGTGGCGGAGCCGCTCTTCAACCGCAAGAATACGCAGGATAACACTCCGGGTGTCATCTACACGGAAATCGTGCCGGGGGACAAGCTGGATATTACGGTTGCCCCCAAGGGATTTGGCTCCGAGAACAAGTCCGGCGTTAAGATGCTGGTTCCTGCCGATGGCGTGGAAGGCGTCAAGAAAGCGGTGATGGACATCATTCTTCATGCCAGCATGAATCCCTGCCCTCCCATGGTGGTCGGCATCGGCATTGGCGGCACCATGGATCGTGCTGCGCTCATGTCAAAGAAGGCACTTACCCGCTCCATCGACCAGCGCAATCCTATGCCGGAATATGCGAAGCTGGAAGAGGAACTCCTGGAGCTTATCAATCAGACGGGCATCGGCCCGCAGCTGGGCGGAACGACTTCCGCTCTGGCGGTCAATATCGAGTGGGGCCCCACGCATATTGCAGGTCTTCCCGTAGCGGTAACCATTTGCTGCCATGCAATGCGTCATGCGCATCGTGAGCTTTGAGACAGATAAGGACAGGAGGATGAAATAATGGCTGAACAGATCAAGATCCAGACTCCCTTTACGGAGGAGATGTCCCGCAAGCTGAAGGCGGGGGATGCGGTGCTTATCTCGGGGGAAATCATCGCTGCCAGGGATGCTGCGCATAAGGCAATGACCGAGGCGCTGGCGCGTGGCGAGAAACTGCCGGTGGATTGGACAAACCAGATGGTATACTATCTTGGACCGACACCGGCAAAGCCGGGAGATCCCATCGGCTCCTGCGGACCTACCACGTCCGGGCGCATGGATGCCTACACCCCGACCATGCTGGAGCAGGGCATCAAGGGAATGATTGGCAAAGGCTCCCGCTCCAAGGAAGTCATTGAATCCATGAAGAAGAACGGCGTGACGTATTTCGCTGCTGTGGGCGGTGCGGCTGCCCTCATTGCGAAGTCCGTCAAGAAGTATGAAGTGCTGGCGTATCCTGAGCTCGGCCCTGAGGCCGTGGCCCGCCTTACGGTGGAGGATTTCCCTGCCATTGTCGTCATTGACTGCGAGGGCAACAGCCTCTATGAGACAAACCAGGAGAAGTATCGTACGCTGAAAGGCTATTGATAAATTCATATAATTTTAGGAGGTTTAGGATGTTTAACACAACTTTTTACGTGCGCCGTTTGCATTCCCTCTGTGGTCTCGTGTGCTTGGGCGCAGTGCTTTTTGAGCACATCTTCACGAACTCCATGGCCATGGGCGGCCCTGCGGCTCTCAACGGTGCTCTTGGCATGATGGAGCTTATACCGAAGCCGATTTTCCTCGGACTTGAGATCGGCGCAATTGCAGTACCTCTTTTGTTCCACGCCATTTACGGCGTATACATCGCCCTGCAGGCGAACAACAACCCCGGACGCTTCGGTTATGTCCGCAACTGGTGCTTTGCTCTCCAGCGCTGGACAGCGTGGTTCCTGGTGGTATTCCTCATCTGGCACATCTTCTATCTCCGCATCTTCACGAAGGGGATTACCGGCACTCCTATTTCCTATGAATTGCTGCAGAGTTACTTTACGGGGAATCCCATTGTTGCTATACTCTACATCCTCGGCATGTTCGCCGCGATTTTCCATTTCTGCAATGGCATCACTACCTTCTGCATGACCTGGGGCATCACGAAGGGCCCGCGTTCCCAGAATGTGGTGAGTGCCCTGAGCATGGGGCTTTGTGCAGTTCTCTGCCTTGTGACCCTCGCCTTTATGGGCAGCTATTTCGTCATGTGATGAAGCCTGCGTTGGTAGAGTTTACTCTTCACGAGTATAGTAAAGGAGAATATCAATGGCTAAAGCAGAAAAAAGGATTATTGTCGTAGGCGGCGGCCTTTCCGGCCTCATGGCTACGTTGAAGATTTGCGAGGACGGCGGTGTGGTGGATCTTTTCTCCTACTGTCCCGTCAAGCGTTCCCATTCCCTCTGTGCCCAGGGCGGCATCAATGCCTGCATGGATACCAAGGGCGAGCATGACAGCGTCTATGAGCACTTTGATGATACGGTATACGGCGGCGACTTCCTGGCAGATCAGCTGGCAGTCAAGGGCATGGTCGAGGCTGCGCCGAAAATCATCAAGATGTTTGACCGCATGGGCGTTCCCTTCACCCGCACGGCGGAGGGTACTCTGGATCTCCGCAATTTCGGCGGACAGAAGAACAAGCGTACCTGCTTCGCTGGATCTACCACGGGACAGCAGCTCCTCTATGCTCTCGATGAGCAGGTTCGCCGCTGGGAGACCAAGGGCAAGGTCAAGAAGTACGAATTCTGGGAATTCATCAAGGCCATCAAGAATAAGGACGGCATTGTCCGGGGCATCGTGGCACAGAACATGAATTCCAACGAGATCACCGCTTTCCCGGCAGATGTGGTCATTCTCGCAACGGGAGGCCCCGGCCAGGTCTACGGCCGCTGCACCGCTTCCACCATCTGCAATGGTTCCGCTGTCTCCGCAGTGTACCAGCAGGGCGCGGAGATCGGCAATCCCGAGTTCCTCCAGATCCATCCCACGGCAATTCCGGGTTCCGACAAGAACCGCCTGATGTCCGAGGCTTGCCGCGGCGAGGGTGGACGCGTCTGGGTATGGCGGGACAATCCGCAGACGGGAGAGAAGGAACGCTGGTATTTCCTGGAGGATATGTATCCGGCTTACGGCAACCTGGTTCCCCGTGATGTTGCTTCCCGCGCCATCTACAAGGTCGTTGTCCACATGGGGCTCGGCATGCAGAATCCGAATCGTGTTTACCTCGATCTTTCCCATATTCCCGGAGATTACCTCTTGCGCAAGCTGGGCGGTATCCTTGAAATGTACACGGACTTTGTGGGCAAGGATCCCCGTGAAGTTCCGATGGAAATTTTCCCCTCCATCCACTACTCCATGGGCGGAATCTGGGTGGATCGCGAGCATCATACGAACATTCCGGGGCTCATGGCTTCCGGCGAGTGCGACTACCAGTACCATGGCGCAAACCGCCTTGGCGCGAATTCTCTTCTTTCCGCCGTCTATTCCGGAACCATCTCCGGGCCGGAGGCTCTCCGTTTTGCGCGTGCAGGGGAGAACGGTGTGGAGCTCACCAAGGATGAGATGGAGAATGCCCGTAAGGAGTGTGTGGAGGAATTCGACCGTATCCGCAACATGAACGGAAACGAGAATGCCCACAAACTCCATCATGAGCTGGGCGATATCATGTACAAGTACGTTTCCGTGGAGCGCGACAACAACGGCCTGGAACAGTGCCTCAAGGAACTCAAGGATATCCTCAAGCGCTGGGACAACATCGGTGTTACGGATCACGGTTCCTGGGCGAATCAGGAAGCGATGTTCGTGCGCCAGCTCCGCAATATGATCATCTACGCCATGGCCATCACGAAGGCGGCGCGTCTCCGCGACGAGAGCCGCGGGGCTCATGCGAAGATTGTCCTCGATGCCAATGGCAAGCGCGTAACGGATGAGAAGGGCGACCTCGTGTTCATGCCCCGTGATGACGAGAAGTTCATGCGTACCACGGTGGTCACGTTCGATGAGAAGACGGAGGAGCCGATCGTAACTTACCGTGAGTTCGAACACTCCCTCATCAAGCCGCGTCTCAGGAACTACGCCGTAGCCAAAAAAGAGTAAGAGGGAGGACACATAGAAATGGCAGAACAGAAGAAAGTAAGATTTGTTATCGAGCGCCAGGATGGGCCCAATGAGAAGCCCTATACCCAGGAATTCGATGTGGATTATCGTCCGGGCCTCAATGTGGTGGCATCCCTCATGGAGATCCAGAAGAACCCCGTGACGGTTGACGGAAAGCGCGTACCGCCTGTGACGTGGGAGTGCAACTGCCTGGAGAAGGTTTGCGGCGCCTGCATGATGGTCATCAACGGCATAGCCCGCCAGGCTTGCTGTGCTTTGATCGATGAGCTTGAGCAGCCCATACATCTTGCACCGGCTCGCACGTTCCCGGTCATCCGTGACCTTCTCATCGATCGTTCCGTGATGTTCGAGAGCCTCAAGCGCATCCAGGGCTGGGTGGAAGTCGATGGGAGCTGGGAGTCCAAGGATGCTCCGATTCAGAATCCCTATACGGCGCAGACGGCATATGAGATTTCCCACTGCATGACCTGCGGGTGCTGTCTGGAGGCGTGTCCCAATGTGGGTCCCCAGTCTGACTTCATCGGTCCGGCTCCAACCGTACAGGCATATCTCTTCAACCTGCATCCCCTTGGGAAGTTCGATGCGCCGAAACGCCTGGAAGCTCTCATGGGCAAGGGCGGCATCACAAGCTGCGGCAACAGCCAGAACTGCGT
>DFES01000170.1:0-6222 GCA_002369175.1 Selenomonadaceae bacterium UBA3796 | reverse complement strand
GAGGTTTGCCCCAAGAGCATCAAGCTCACCACGTATCTTGCACAGTTGAACCGGGATGTGAACAAGCAGGCTCTCAGAAATATTTTCAACAAGTAAAGATTTTTTGTGAGAACAAAGACAACCGCCCGTATCGTGGCGGTTGTTTTTCTGTCAGCCTTATACCCAAAAGACTTGAAAAAACGTCCTATTTCGTATATGATGGAAGTTGATAAGCTATCCTGATGCAACAAGGAAACAAGGATGATAGAACGATGCAAAAGAACAGTCGGGTTTCCCTAAGTCCCGTATTGAAGCGGTACAAGTTTTTTTTCGATCTCATGAAGCGAACAACGGACGCATATCTTTTCTGCACGGACATGCAGACGAATACCGTTATGTTGTCACCGAATCTGGTGCAGGATTTCGCCCTGCCGGGAGAGGTGCTGCAGGATTTTGACCAGTACTGGATGCCGATGATTCACCCGGAGGAGCGGGGACCATATCTGGCTTCCATGCGGGCTCTCATGAAGAACAGGAACGTATACGAACATTTCCTGGAATACCGTGTCAAGAACCGGAAGGGCGAGTATATCTGGATCTGCTGCCGTGGGCGCATCGGATTGGACCGGGAGGGGAATCCCACTATTTTTGCAGGCATGATGACCCGCATGGCACAGCGGAACCAGGCCGATGAAGTGACGGGGCTTCTCAACAAGTACCAGTTCGAGCATGGCGTGAAAATGGCACTGGCAGGCTACCGCGTCACAGAAGAGGGCGGAGCGATCATCCTCTTCGGGCTGGATAATTTCAAGATCGTAAATGAGACCCATAACCGTCTGGTGGGTGACCAGGTGCTCCGCCATGTTGCAAATGCCGTGAGCAGCATTCTCCCCCCCATGCTGACGCTCTACAAACTGGATGGGGATGAGTTCGCCGTTATCTATCCGAAAGCGGGACGGGAGCAGGTGGAGAATCTCTTTACGTCCATACAGCGCAGTCTTTCCCAGCCCCAGACCATGGATGGGCATACCTACTTCTGTACGGTTTCTGCGGGCACGGTGTTTTATCCCGAGGGAGGAAAGGACTACCTCGTCCTGCACAAGCATGCGGAAGCGGCCATGGATATCGCCAAGCGGGAGGGAAAGAACCGGAACTGCATTTTCAGCAAGGAGCAGTACAACCGTTGGGTGCGTTCCATCTCCATGCGTGACAATCTCAGGGAAAGTGTGGAGAACGGCTGCCGGGGCTTCAGCCTCTTTTTCCAGCCCCAGGTGGCGGCGAGCGATCATCGGCTCATTGGGGCAGAGGCCCTGCTTCGCTGGAGGAGCCCCAAGGGGCGCATGGTGGCTCCCATGGAGTTCATTCCCATCCTGGAGGAGACCATGCTCATCATTCCTCTGGGAAGGTGGATCGTGGAGGAGGCTCTCCGGGTCTGCAGGAAGTGGCGCAGGGTCGTGCCGAAGTTCCGGGTCAGTGTCAATATGAGTTATGAGCAGGTGAAGGATGCCAGTTTCAAGGAATTTGTGAACGAGTGCCTGGAACGCTATGAGATCCCGCCGGAGGCATTGATCCTGGAACTGACGGAGAGCAAGATCATCGCTGATTGGAACTTTGTCAACCGGGAGTTCGATCACTTCCGGAGAAAAGGCATTGCCATTGCCATGGATGATTTCGGAACAGGCTATTCCTCACTGGCAACGCTCAAGAACCTTTCCTGTGATATCGTGAAGATTGACCGGGAATTTGTCAAGAAGATCTTGGAGAACGATTTCGACCGCCGTCTGGTGAAGTATACCGTGGAGATCTGCCACAGCATCGGCATCAAGACCTGCATCGAGGGTGTGGAAGAAGAAGAGGAGTACGAACTCCTGCGGAGGGAGTGCAATGCTGACACCATACAGGGATATCTCTTTGGACGTCCGGAATCCATCGAGAACTTCGAGGAGAAATTCCTGGGCGGGAAGATGGAGGATTGATCATGGCAAGGGAGAAGGAGGCGGAGGGCATCACCCTCCTGGGGCAGCAGAAGGTTCGGTACGGCTATGATTACGCGCCGGAGCTTCTGGAAACCTTTGAGAACAAGCACATGGAGAATGATTACTGGGTGAAGTTCAATTGTCCCGAGTTTACCACCCTCTGCCCGATTACGGGACAGCCGGATTATGCGACGATTTACATCTCCTATGTGCCTGACCGGAAGATGGTGGAGAGCAAGTCCCTGAAGCTCTACCTCGTGAGTTTTCGGAATCATGGGGACTTTCACGAGGATGTGGTGAACATCATCATGAAGGATCTCATAAAGCTTATGGAGCCGAGATACATCGAGGTCTGGGGGAAATTCCTGCCAAGGGGCGGCATTTCCATCGATCCTTATGCCAATTACGGCAGGCCGGGGACGAAGTTCGAGAAACTGGCGTGGGAGAGATTTGCCGGTCATGATATGGCAGGGATGGACAAGGTGGACAACAGATAGGTTCGCGGAACAGATAAGAAGCCTTCCTCTGCGGGAAGGCCTTTTCTTCCGAAACCGGAAAGGCAGCGCATGTGATGAAACGACAGAAACGCATTGCACTTATCAATGATATTACGGGCTTTGGGCGGTGTTCCATGACCGTGGAGCTACCTCTCATATCTGCCATGAAGATACAGGCTTGCCCGTTGCCGACGGCAATCCTTTCGGTGCATACGGGGTTCGAGTCCCATTATATCGATGACTACACGACCCGCATGCGCCCTTATATGGAGAACTGGCGGGAGAACGGACTGGAGTTTGACGGCATCTGCACGGGCTTTCTCGGATCTGTGGAGCAGATCGGCATCGTGGAGGATTTCCTCCGGGAGTTCAAAAGAGAGGGAACGAAGGTCATGGTGGATCCCGTTATGGGGGATTATGGGAGGCTTTATGCCTCCTATACGCCGGAAATGTGCATGGAAATGCGCCGGCTCCTTGCCCATGCGGATCTCGTGACCCCGAACCTCACGGAGGCATGCGAGCTCCTTGGGATTCCCTACCCGAAGGATGGGGTGGCCTCGGATGAGGAACTCTTCCGGATGGTGGAGGAGCTTTCCCACCGGGGGCCGGGGCAGGTGGTCATCACCGGGCTTCATGAGGGAGAGGAGACGATCAAGAATGTGATTTACGAGAGAGGAAAGGGCACGGAGATCCTTCGGGTGAAGAAGATTGGCGGCGACCGCTCCGGCGCTGGGGATGCCTTTTCCGCCATCGTGGCCGGCAACCTCGTGAAGGGAGAGAACCTGAGCACGGCAGTCCAGAAGGCGGCGATTTTCATCAGCAAGCTCATGAAATATGCGGTGAAGCTGGATCTGCCCTGGAATTACGGACTGCCCTTCGAGGAATATTTGACACAGTTGGACTGAGGGGAGACGGATGGTGGGGGAGTACCGATGGCGAAATAAGAAGTTACTGGCAGAAATAAAGGGAGGACATATATGATCGTATATGCGACACATCAAGGTGGCAAGTATCTATCGCTGGAGGAAAGTTTTCGGGTGCAGCCGGAGGGGAAGCGGAACCTCTACGTAAACCTCACGAACCGTTGCAACTGCGCCTGCGTCTTTTGCCTGCGCAACATGAAGAAGATGGCAGAGGAATCAAGCCTGTGGCTGAGGGAGGAACCCTCTGTGGAGGAGGTGAAGGCGGCCTTGGACGCTGTTCCTTGGGCCTATATCAAGGAAGTGGTTTTTTGCGGCTTCGGTGAGCCGACCCAGAGACAGGAAGCATTGGTGGAGCTTTTGCGCTATGTGAAGGCGAAGCATCCGGACATGGCGACGCGTCTCAATACCAACGGTCTCGGCGAATTGGAATACGGACGGGAGATTGCGGCGGATTATGAGGGAATTCTGGACACGATTTCCATTAGTCTCAATGCATCCAATGCCGATCGGTATCTGGAACTCACACGGGCAAAATACGGCATCGGCTCCTATGAAGGGATGCTGGTTTTTGCCGAACATAGCACGAAGTATGTGCCGAATGTTGTGATGACGATCGTGGATAAAGTGGAGGACGCTGAGGAGATTGCCCGTTGCCGTGCATTGTGCGAGGCCAGAGGACTCAGGCTGCGGGTCAGGGAATATGAGGATTCATGAAAGAAAACCGGCTTGCAGCATCGCTACAAGCCGGTTTAGCCGAAAGAACTTGACATAAATAGCAACCTCATGTTCTTGTGTTTCTTTCCTCTTGATGACAGTGCACGAACGACTCCATATAGCCTCAAGCGAACAGACTGTCAAACCGTCCATACGCCCCTGCCTCAATGGACACACTCTCACTCCATAAGCAGCACTCATCAATCGGTCCGAAGGGTTCCCAGTCCAACAATCATCAATAGACATCCACCCTTTCAAACAACGCCAGAGAAGAGCCTTTTTCGGCTACCGCTACCAGTTTATTGATGTCGTTCTCGAAACACCAACAAAGCGGTTCGCTAATCTTTCCTCTCATCCTATGGATAGTATATCATACATTCTGAGGCTTGACAAGATTCTGATAAGTTATTTTTAAAAAACATTCACGAGAAATATCTGCAGCGAGGTGATGGGAATGACATTTTCAGAACTTGAGCGGGCATTTGCTTTTGCAAAGGCGCGATATGATCTTGATGGCGTTGCTGCCTGTATTTTAGGTGCTTATGATTGGCAAGGAGGGGAAACGGATCGAGATGTTGCATGGAAGTTCTTCCTGGAATATGGTGACTATATCATCCCCTGTGCATTCAGTGCATTGTCTCGGGGAGATACAGCACTCGCATGGGAATATTTGCGCATCTATGGTCCACTGCAATACGATGCATTTCCTTTTCTCCTTTTTCTACCAGCGATGACGGCATATCATGAGCAGGATTGGAAGACGGCATCGAACTACCTTGAGCGGTATCTCACTGCATTTCCTCAAGATGAAGTGGCTGCGTTTTATCTCGGTAATGCATATGCTGGTCTTGGTAATACGGAACAGGCGCTTGGTCTTTACCAGAGGGCGATTGGATTGAAGCGCAATTTTTGGGAGGCCGCCTGCAATCATAAGGCATTGTCCGGAGAAGATGGCGAGCTGCTGTTTTTCCCTTCAAAATCTTTGGTGGCGGTTGATCCGGAGGATACAGAAGCCTCTTTTGCCTTGCCAATCTTCATAAATGCCCGCGATCGCTTGGGGTGTCTGAGACAATTGGTGGAGTGGCTTCTTGCTGCGGGATATGAGAACATCTACATTCTTGACAATCGATCTACCTATCCGCCTTTATTGGAATATTATCGGACACTGGTTGATCCCGTAAAGGTTCTGAGGCTTCCTGAAAACTTGGGGTATCAGGCATTATGGTGCAGCAATATCCTGGAGGAACTGGAGATCCATACGCCTTATGTCTATACAGATCCAGATGTCCTGCCGATAGGGGATTGCCCTCCCAATGTGGTTCAGTGTTTGCTCCGCATTCTGGTGAAATATCCCCTGATAAAGAAGGTGGGGCTGGGATTAGTAACGGAAGACATTACCTTTTTTGACAGCGAAGATATCAAGCAGAAAGAACATGGCTTTTGGCAGTTTCCGATTGCTCCTGACGTTTACTATGCTGCAGTAGATACCACATTTGCAGTATATGCCAATGTCCGCCACTACTGCCTGCGTGCATCCCTTCGCACAGGAGGTTCGCTTCAGGCAAGACATTTGCCATGGTACTACGATTACGATCATTTGCCGGAGGACGAGGCATATTACATTGCCCACGCAGATCGCTCATCGACGACAAAAGAGTCGTTGAGGCAAAGGGATAAATCCTGATCGAATCACGGTTTTCCCGATTGTGCAAAACAGCAATCTCAAAACAACAATCCATTGAAACAAGAAGGCAGCGATTTCCACAAAGGCGAAATCGCTGCCTTGCTGTATTAGGGTGACTTCTACTGCAACAGGTCGAGAATCGAATTGGAATTCTGGTTTGCCTGGGACAGCATGGACTGGGCTGCCTGTGAAAGGACGCCCGCCTTTGTGTAGCTGACCATCTCCTTCGCCATGTCCGCATCGCGGAGGGTGCTCTCGGAGGCAGTGGTGTTCTCATTTGCTGTCACGATGTTCTCATTGGAAAGCTCCATGCGCTTCATTTGCGCCCCCAGGGAGGTGCTGGCGTAGAGCAGGTATTTCAGGGCCTGGTCGCAGTCCCCTATGAAATTCTGCGCGCTCTTTTTCGTCCTGAGACAGCTTCCAGTGGCATTGGCTCCGGACTTCGGATA
>DFES01000043.1 GCA_002369175.1 Selenomonadaceae bacterium UBA3796 | reverse complement strand
CGTGGAGGCTTCTGCATGAGGCGGCAAAGCCTGTCATATACAAACGGGTGGTCAGGGACATGGATGCGGTTATTTCCGTGGAACATCCCCTGGTGCCCTATATGGACATTGTCCACAATCGCATTATGCTGGAACTCTTCCGGGGTTGTTCCAGGGGCTGCCGGTTCTGCCAGGCGGGGATCTGGTACAGACCTGCAAGGGAGCGGAGCGAAGAACATTTGAAGCGCATGGCCAGGGGACTGGCGGACGCTGCAGGTTATGACGAAATGTCCCTGACTTCCCTTTCTTCGGCAGACTATTCCTGTCTGCCCCGCTTGGTGGATGATCTCATGGAGGAATTTCGTCAGGAGAAAATCAGTTTCTCCCTTCCGTCCCTCCGCATTGACAGCTTTTCCATAGAGTTGGCTCATCGCATGCAGCAGGTCAGAAAAAGCGGGCTGACGTTTGCGCCGGAGGCGGGAACACAGCGGCTTCGGGACGTTATCAACAAAGGCGTGACGGAAGAAGACCTCCTTTCCGCATGCGGCGCAGCCTTTCGTCAGGGATGGAAGCAGGTGAAGCTCTATTTCATGATGGGGCTTCCCACGGAGACAGAGGAGGATATCATCGGTATTGCGGAACTGGCGAAAAAGGTGGTGGATCTCTATTCGGAAATCAAAGGGAAACGGGGCGTCAAGGTTACGGTCAGCGTTTCCTGCTTTGTGCCGAAACCCCATACGCCTTTCCAATGGTTCGGGCAGATTCCCCTGAAGGAATTCGAAGAGCGGCAGAAACTTTTGAAAGAGCATATCACGGACAGGGCGATTACTTTCCACTATCATGATGCAAGCCTTTCTGTCCTGGAGGGAGCCATTGCCCGGGGGGATCGTCGTCTGGGCCGCGTCATCCTTCAGGCATGGCGGGACGGTGCGAAATTTGACGGCTGGTCGGATTATTTTCGCAAGGAAGTGTGGCAGGCGGCGTTTGAAACCTGCGGCGTGGATATCTCGGAGTACAACGAGCGTGCCCGCGGGTTTGAGGAGGCTCTTCCATGGGAGCTCACCTCTCCCGGCGTCAACAGGGAGTTCCTTTTGCGGGAATGGCAGCATGCCATGAAGGGGGAACTTACAGAGGATTGCCGGAGGGGTTCCTGCAGCGCCTGCGGCATATGCCAGAACCTTGGGGTGAAGGTCATTGATTACGCGGCTCAGGAGCGAAAGCGTTTGTCAGGGGAAGTCCAGACCCATGGCAAGCAGAGCCCTTCCTTGGAGGGGCGGCGAATCGGCGAAGGCGGCGGCAAGCCCCGCACCCTTTTCAGGTATCGGGCGAAAATCCGCAAGGGGGAGGAGCTTCGCTATCTCTCCCACTTGGATTATGCGGCGGTTTTCGAGCGGGCCTTTCTGCGGGCGAAATTGCCTGTGGCCTATTCCGAGGGGTTCAATCCCCATATCAAAATCGCTTTTGCGTCGGCTCTGGCCGTGGGTGTCACCAGCGATTCGGAATACATGGATTTTGAGCTGACGAAGCCGCTCTGCCAGCCGGAAGTTTTCGACCGCCTCCGGCCGCAGCTCCCCAAGGGCGCAGAGCTCATAGAACTCAAGGAAATGCGAGGCAGGAAGACTTCCTTGATGGCAGAAGCGGATCTCGCCTGCTATCATATTTCCGTGCCCTATTCCGGGACAAAAGAGGCTGCGGAGGAGGCAGTGAGAGCTTTTCACATGGCGCCGGAACTTATCTATACGAGAGTGACGCCGAAAAAGACGCGTTCCATGGATGTCAGGCAGTATATGGGAAAATCGATGGAAACATCGCTGAAGGACGGACGCCTTTCCCTTGCTATGGAGATAAAAATCACTTCCTCCGGCAGTGTGAAGCCGGTGGAAATACTGTCCTTGCTGAGGACGGAGTTTGGGCTGGACATTCGTGAAAATCAGGCGGATATTCATCGGACGGCGCTTTTGGCGAAGGGCAAGTCCTTGATGGAGTAGCGCCGGAAGGGATATGGTATGGCAGGAGGTGTGCGGATGAAGAAGATTCTGGTGAATGCGGTTCCTGAGGAAACAAGGATTGCTGTATTGTCCGATGGGGAACTTCAGTCCCTTGAAATTGAGCGGACAGCCCATTCCCATCTGGTGGGAAATCTCTATAAAGGGCAAGTCCAGAACGTCCTGCCCGGGATGCAGGCAGCCTTTGTGGATATCGGAGATGTGAAGAACGCCTTTCTCTACGTTGGAGACGGGCTTCCCAAGGAAGCGTTGAAATCCATGAATCCCAAGGAGTGCATTCACATCGGTCAGCAGCTTCCCGTGCAGATCGTGAAGGATTCCATCGGGTCGAAGGGTCCGAGAGCCACGATGCATATCTCTCTGCCTGGGCGCAATGTCGTTCTCATGCCAACCTCGGCATACATCGGCATCTCACGCCGCATCAGCTCGGAGGAGGAGCGGAGCCGTCTTCGGGAGATTGCAGAGCGGCTTTGCCCGGAGGGCATGGGGCTCATTATCCGCACCGTGGCGGAAGGAAAGGAGGAGGAGACACTGCGCTCGGACGTGGCGTATCTCCTTCGTCTCTGGCAGTCCATACAGTCGCGGTTCAAGGTATTGTCAGCCCCTGCTCTTCTCTATCGGGATGCGGATCTCGTTATCCGCATTGTGCGGGACATGTTCTCCGCAGATGTGGAGTGCATGCTCATTGACGATGCAGCAGTATACCGACGGGTACGGGAGCTTGTGCAATGTATTTCTCCGGAGCTTGCGGACAGGGTTCGGTTGTATGAGGAGCGGAATCCGATTTTCCGGAAATACCACTTGGACGAGGAAATTTCCAGGATGGGCGCACGTCAGATCGGCCTTGCCTCCGGAGGCTCCATCGTGATTGACAAGACGGAGGCATTGACCGTGATCGATGTGAATACCGGAAAGTATGTTGGAAAATCCAATCTGGCAGAAACCGTTTACCGCATGAACATGGAGGCAGCGGCAGAAATCATCAAGCAGATGCGCCTGCGGGATATGGGCGGCATTATCATCATCGACTTCATTGATATGGAATCGGCGCAGCAGAAGGAAAATCTCCTGAACTACATGCGGGAGCAGACGAAGCTGGACCGCACGAAGACAAATATCGTGGACATCACTTCCCTGGGTCTGGTGGAGGTTACCCGTAAGAAATCGCGGCAGAACTATGAGAGCATCCTGTTCAGCGAATGCCCCTGCTGTCACGGGCGGGGCAGGATGGAATCTCCCGAGACGGTGAGCATCAACATCAGCCGCGATATCCGCTCCATGGAAAAGGTTTCCCATGCCCATGACGGCTATGAGGTTGAAGTGCACCCCAGAGTTTTTGAGGAACTCAGGAAGAACCGGCTGCTGCTGGAGCTGGAGAAAGAATTCAGCACGGTGATCCGCATGGTGCCCAGGAAGGAACTGCATCCGGAGAGTTATTCCATTCTGCTGGGAAGCGGATGAGGTATTCATGATTACAGAGTTTATGAGATCGAAACGTCAGGAGGCAGATGCCCATGCGAGTGCTTTTGGCCGAAGATGACAAGCGGTTGGGGAAACTGATCCAATATATGCTGGAACAGAATGAAATCACGGTGGAGTGGATTACAAATGGCAGGGATGTATATGAATATGCCATGTATACGGATTATGACATACTGATTCTCGATTGGATGATGCCCGGCGAGAGCGGCGTGGATGCCTGTGCAAGGCTCCGCAAGGATGGTTATGAAAAAGCGATCCTCATGCTCACGGCCAGGGATTCCGTGGAGGATCGGGTGACAGGTCTGGATGCCGGAGCAGACGACTATCTCGTGAAGCCCTTTGAGTTCGCGGAGCTTCTGGCTCGTCTGCGGGCTTTGGGACGTCGCAGTACCCAGAGGATACAGCAGGATGTGATTGAAATCGGGGATTTCACCTTGAACCGAACGGCCAAGGTGCTCAAGAAGAAAGATCAGGTCATCCAGCTTTCTCCCCGGGAATTCCAGATTTTTGACCTGCTGGCGCAGAATATCGGCATTGTTGTTCCGAGGGATATCATCCTGGATCGCATCTGGGGACTGGAGTCAGACGTGAGTTCCAATAACATCGATTCCTACATGAAGATCCTGAGAAAAAAATTGGAGCCGGGAGACGGACAGAACCTCATCAAGACGGTCCGTGGCGTAGGCTATAAGCTGGAGGTAGAGAAATAGATATGTCGGTAGGTATGTTTGGAAAGGGTCGGAGGAAACTCACCCTTTTCTATTCCTGCATCATGTGTGTGTTTCTCATCATCCTGATCTTTGTGGTGCACAAGACCATGGAATGGGCAATTTCTTCAGAACAGGCCAGGGAACTCATAGATACGGCCGCGAACATTTCTGAGGCACAAACATATTTCAATCAGCATCCGGAAATACTTTTTGATGATAATAATATTTACAAGAATTCCAATGACCGGCTTTTTTTCTACATTTTTGACAGCAATGGGCGGCTGGTGAACTTTTCCAGGGCATCCTTCCGCATTGAACCCTTTATCCTGGATACGATATCCACATGGGATCTGGCGGAGGGAGAGGTGGCCGTCTACGGAAAGCCCGATGAGAAGGGGCGTACCACCAAGGTCATGATGACCTCATGCCGGGTGAGCCACGAAGGCGTACTGCCGCAGACTGTTTATGTGGGCAGGGATGTTACCGCTATGTACAACGGTATGCAGAAAGCCACGTATGCCTTGATTTTCCTTGGTCTTCTGGCTCTCGTCATTTCTACGGCAGTGGGGCATGTCATGTCCGGCAAGGCGATTGTGCCCTTGAAAGAAGCATACGAAAAACAGCGGCAGTTCGCGGCGGATGCCTCCCATGAACTCAGGACGCCGCTTGCTGTCGTCCTGGCCTCTGCAGAACTGCTGGAAAATGACCCATCCATCCAATCCCCTTTTCTGAAGCAGGTGATCGGCGATGTCAGGGATGAGGTCAAGAAGATGACAAAGCTGGTGAGCGATCTTCTCATCGTTGCCCGCAGTGATAATCAGGCATTGAAGCTGAAATTTTCCAAATTCGATCTTGCGGCGCTGCTTCAGCAGACCATTCGCGTCATGCAGCCCCTGGCAGAGAAGAAGCAGATCGAGATCGTTTCCGAAGGTGAGATGAATCCCGTGGAAATACAGGGGGATGAGCAGAAGATCAAGCAGCTTGTGCTCATCCTGGTGGACAATGCGGTGAAGTATACGCCGGAAAAGGGAAAAATCACATTGTCCATGATGCCGGGGGAGCGCGGACTCGTCCGCTTTTCTGTTCAGGATACCGGCATTGGCATTTCCGAGGAGGATCAGGAGAAAATATTTGACCGTTTCTACCGGGTGGACAAGGCACGTTCCCGAGAGATGGGAGGAAACGGGCTGGGGCTTGCCATAGCTCAGGAAATCGTAAACCTCCATAAGGGAAGCATCCGCGTGGAAAGCAAACAGGGCCAGGGGGCGGAGTTTATCGTGGAGCTCAGGATGAAACTGCGTTCCAAGCTGATGTTGGATCCTCTTGGGGAAGAAGATTAGAAAATCTGCCTCGTTATAAAAAAGAGGAAAATGCTGCTATTCCATCGAATATACCCCATATTGAATTGCGATAAGGGGTGGGGCGAGTGAAAAAGAATATGAAATTATTCATGATCCTGAAGCTGGAATACGGGGAAGGCGAGGAAAACGTCTTTTCTACGGTTCTCAATGTTACTTCCAGCAAGAGCACGGCGGAAACCTTCAAAGCGCATTATGAGGAGGAATTGGCAGAAGAGATCCATGCAAGCCATAGCGGGAGATGGGTGTCCATCCGCATGCATCAGTGCCTTATCCAGCTGGATGATGAGATTATCGCTCCGGATATGTTCATTCGGTACATCGAAGGCAGCGACAGGGAAATGAAAGATACGTTCTGACCGATGGAAAAGAGGCCGGATCTGCTGTGAATTCACTGCAGATTCGGCCTCTCTTCTTCCTTACTTTTTCAGGAGGACTTCCTTGAGGATCTCTGTTGTTGCCTTTTGAACAATTCCCATAACATCGTTCAGTACCGCATTGTACAGTTCACCGCCGTCCGTAATGCCACGACCGTTTGCAGTGATGAAGAATTTTTTGGGATGCTCTGATGCCTTGTAAGCCTCACTCAGCTTGCTTTGGACGAGATTTTCCAGTTCCTGCTCCGTCATGTGAGTCACCTCTTTCCATAAATGCTGAATAGATGTATAATCTCATACAACTCTAATATTCGACTAAAGATGCTCTAATTCCTGCAAAATAAAATAAAACCATCGAAAGTTGAAGGAGAGGTTGTATCCTCGTGGTTTTTCCCTATCGCTCATGGGTAGGGGTTTCAGAAAGGTGATGGGCAAGATGAAGATGATGACAAGACAGATCATCGCAGGTATGGTGGCAGGGGCGGTTTTGCTCAGTGGCGGATTGACTTACGTACATGCCGGACAGGATGCCGGGAACAGGCAGGGGATGATGGGGCATGCGCAGCGTGGACATCATCAGCTGCCGCACATCGATAAGGAAAAAGCCGCTCAGTCCATTGCGGAGGCTTTTCAGCTGAACAAGGATGAGGTGCTGGAGGCATTGAACGCCAATGCGGATTTCCGGGATGTGGGCCATGCTTCCATGTTGGCAAAGGTCAGCGGGAAATCCTTTCGGGATGTCTTTGCCATGAAAACAAAGGACAATCACTGGAAGGATGTCAGTGATTCCCTTGGAATCACAAGGGAGCAGATGCGTTCTGCCATGAATTCCCTGACGGCCGCCCGCATTGCAGAACGTGGGAATGTAGAGAAGTCCCTGGCCGAGACGCTCCTGAAGGAAGGGTACCATGTGCCGGATATCATGGCTGCAGGGATTTTGGCAAAGGCATCGGGGAAGGATATTCGCCAGGTGCTGGATCAAAAGAAGATCAACAACCGCTGGCAAGATGTGGCGAAGTCTCTTGGCGTCGATGCAAAGCTTCTTCGCGATGGAATGCCCGGTGCGGGCGGTTTTGGCGGTATGATGGGCGGCGCTGGAGGAATGACGGGTGCACCCGGAGGCATGCCGGAGGAGGACGGCTTTCCCGGCATGATGGATGAGCAGTAATATGTTTCGGAGGGCATTGCCTATTATGGCAATGCCCTCCTTGCAGTTATGTATTATTATTATTGTTGTTGTTAAAGTAAACGATCAACCCTGTGCGGTTGGTTACCCCATATTTCCGATAGAGTTTGGAAAGAGCTTTTTTCACCGTGATTTCAGCGACACTCATGTGCTCTGCGATTTCCCGGTTGGACAGCCCCTGCCGCAGCAAGGTGACGATGAGCCTCTCTCTGGAGTCCGTCTTGCGGGAACCGCGGAAGAGCCTGCGGTTTTTGCGGGCAGCCTGCAGGGCAAAAAGCTCTTTTTCGGCGAGTTTTGACCAGGCGATGGAATTATTGATGTGAATGATTTCCCACTTTCTCTCAAGGTTCTTTTCCGCATCGAGGCAGTGGGGCTTAGCCAGCCGCCGGTAGAGAAAGGTGGAATGCTGGCTTTCTCTCATGGTGTAGAGACTGGTATTCTGTGGTTCCACATCATTTGTTATGATGCAGAGCCAATGGTTGTCTCCTACGGGAACCGCACGGCAGAACTCGTCGAAGAGTTTGCAGGCGAACATGGAGGGATGGCCCTGAAGAAAACTCTTCTTCACTGCATCCTTGCCTTCCGCATGGGCTGATTTTGCGGCACCAACCCAGATAATGTCCGGCGCCATGTAATCAAAAAAGGCACTCAGATCATTTTCGACATAATATGCATGAATGATCTTGCGTGTCAGATCCAGAATTTCTTTTTCCTCACTGTTGGATTTCATGTATCTTACTCCTTGCATGAAATGAATCTCACATAATTATATATCATATAAGGAATTTTTAAAGTATACATGAGTATAATTTTTTCAGTGATTTTGCAAAGGGGTCTTTTTGGGTGCAGAAATTCCTATGGTCAGTTGATTGAGGAGGGGAAGGAACTGTCCCAGGTAACGGCAGACGACGGCAACGAGCACAACGGTGCATAGCACGGCAAAATACATGACAATCGCGACGGGAGCCGTCATCAAATGGCCGGCATATGCTGCCAGGGAACTATAAGCCGTGAGGAACAGGGGATGGGCCAAATAAGAAAAATAGGAATGACGTCCCAGAAGGGAAAAAAGTGGATTGAGAAAGCCCGGATATGTTTGATACGTAAAAATCGTAAAGAAGAAAAGGGAGGCCGCAATGGTATAGATGACGCCGGCAGGGCAGAGCTGGTGGGCGGTGTAGATGGCTTCCAGCAGGCTGGCGCCGGAATGCACCAGTTCGTAGTAGTAGCCCAGCAAGGCAGCGAGGGACAGCCAAAAGAAGAGACATATCTTAAGGCGATACGCCTGCATGACGTTCTGGAATTCCCGGATGTGGACAGAGAGCCAGCCTCCCAGCAAAAAGATGAAGATGTAGTGGAAAACCCAGTAATTCAGGCGGTAGGCAAGGAACGGCTTCAGCAGGGAATCCTCCGGAAGATCGGCTATGAAGTAGTAGAAGGAGGCATTGAAGCTGGAGAAATAGTTGAAGCCGATCTGACACAGCAGGAGAAGCAATAGGCTTTGGATCCCCATGCGGCGCACCATGGCAATCCAAAGAGGCATGAGAAGGTAAAACCAGAGAAGGATCACGAGAAAGTAAAGATGATACTGGGTCAGACCGAAGAAGAAGAGCCTGAGGAGTTCCAGGATGCCCGGAAAAGGGGATCCGTGGAAGATGTGGTTCGTGGTGATGTAGAAGAACGACCAGAAAATATAGGGGATGAGAACCGTGCGGAGCCGCCGCTTCATGAAATCCTTGTAGTGAAAAGGCTCGTTTATATTGAGATTGTAGAACAGGCCGAATGCGGAAATGAAAAAGAAAATGGGAACACTGAAGCGCGTAAAGACTTCAAAAAGGGCGATGAGATGGAGGTTGGCAGAGGGGTTTTCAAGATACTGGGATCCCACATGAATACCGATAACGCCCATCATGGAAATGCCGCGAATGTACTCAATCGCTGCCAGTCTAGGTTTTTTCAAGCAAAGGACTCCTTCAATTGCTGAGAATGAAATCAATATTTACGGTGGCATCCAGAGAAAGCGTGCCTGCCTCAATGGGGGTGCGTTCTGCCATATTGTCCGTTTTTGCCATCATTGCCATGCTGTAATTTCGATGCCCCACGTTTCCGGTATTCTCCGAAACATGGCTTATGCCGATGATGCTCTTGCCGAGTCCCTGGGCAATGATATCCGCTTTGCTCCTGGCATCGCGGAGCGCAGCGGTCAAAGCGGTTTTGCGGAGCTTTTCCGTATTGCGAAGGTGAAAGTCCAGAGCGGAAATCTGGTTTGCGCCGGATTGGAGGGCAGTGTCGATGACCTGCCCCACAAGATTGAGGTCATTGACGGTCACGATGACAGAATGATTCGCTTCGTAGCCGCTGATTTCGTTTTCATGTCCTCTGTCCCTTTGGTAAGTGGGGTAGAAGGAATAGTTTCTCGTCCGGATATCCTGGCCTTCAATGCCGAGCTTCCGGATGGCGTTCTGGATGGCCGATGCCTTGACCGCATTTTCCTTCTGGGCTGTTTCGGCATCCATGGCGTGATTGACAACGCTGATGGTGATAACGGCCTGGTCAGGCGCGCCCTGTGCGTTGCCGTATCCGCTGACGGAGAGGATCGGCTGCACCGTTTCAGCGGCCTGTACAGCACCCGGCAGAAGCAGAAAAAGAGAAAAAAGCAGAAGAGCGAACATATGCTGTATGTTTTTCATTGGAATTCTCCTCCTATCAATAAAATGTTCCTGATTATCATAATGGTATTTCAAGTTTTTGTAAAGCTTGCCGCCTATTTTCGGACAGGCAGTTTTTTTATGAAAAATTCTTCCCCTGTTACAGTTGACAATTGGGACAGTCCTCTGTATAATAATGTCTATCGTTGAAAGGCGATGAATGTTACGGCCCGGTAGTTTAGTTGGTTAGAATGCCGCCCTGTCACGGCGGAGGTCAGGGGTTCAAGTCCCCTTCGGGTCGCCAGCATCTTATGCGGAAATAGCTCAGTGGTAGAGCACCACCTTGCCAAGGTGGGGGTCGCGGGCTCGATCCCCGTCTCGCGCTCTAAGGAATCACCTGAGGGTGGTTCCTTTTTTTCATAAGGAAATTATTTGTCTCATAGGAAATTGCTGTTTCCTATGAGACAAAAACCTCCGGGAGGATGCAC
>DFES01000177.1 GCA_002369175.1 Selenomonadaceae bacterium UBA3796 | reverse complement strand
AGATATGATGGTATGATTAAACAATAGATTTTTGAATTTATATTTACATTAATGGGAGAGTGTATGGAAAAATGCGGAACAGGGTATGTGCGGGAATATTGGGAGCCTTGCTGTTCATTGGCAGTCCGATGCTTTCGGCATTGGCGGCTCCTGATTTGGCGAGTGCGTCGAATGTAGCAAGGGAAAAGGCGGAAGCAGCTTCTTTTGCGCAGGAGCAAAAAGAGGAAAAAACGCCGGTACGGGGGCAGGGGAACCGGAACCTGCAGGAAAGCGCTTCCCCCAAAACGGATGGGACTGCGCCCCTTCCTCAGGAGGCGGTGCCGGTGAAGGAATCGGTGCCCTCTGCCACCAAGGAAGAGACACCGCCTGTCGTGCAGGCAGAACCGGAACCGGAGAGCACGGAAAAGAAAATTGTCATCAACATTGCCAGCCGTTCCCTGGCACTTTATCAGGGAAATGAGAAAATCCGTCTCTATCCCTTGGGACTTGGCAAACCGTACACGCCGACCCCCGTGGGATACTACGCGATTCAGAGCAAGGATGTCAACCCCACCTGGGTAGATCCTTCGGATACGACAAAGGTGATTCCCTCGGGAGAGGATAATCCTCTTGGGTATCGCTGGATGCTTCTTCAGGGGAACTACGGCATTCATGGAACGAATCGCCCGGACAGCATCGGCCACTATGTTTCCAACGGATGCATCCGCATGAGGGAATCGGATGTGGAAGCGCTGTTCGATCTGGTGGACGTGGGAACGCCGGTGGAGATCACCTATAACAGGATCGTGGTGGAAAAACTGAAGGACAACACCGTCGTCTATTATATCTACCCCGATGGCTACGAGCGTCAGGCATTGGACGTGGCTCTTGTGAACAAATGGCTGTCCGGCTATGGCATCAGTTCCTTTGAAAGCGATGAAAATATTCGGACGAAGATTGAGAATTCCGACGGGGAGCCGACCTTTATCGGCAAGGTATACAATGGCTACGTGGATGGGAAACGCCTTTCCGGGAAAGTGGTGATTGCAGAGGGCGTTACATACCTGCCTGCCCTTGATGTGTCCCAGGCCCTTTCCATGGATCTGCAGTGGAAGCCGGAGGAAAGTATGCTGGTGACGCCTTACGGGATGGCCAAGGGCTATGATAAGAAATCTGTTCTGTATTGCGATGCCTCTGACGCTATGACCCTGTTCCATTTGGAAGGCGCCATAGAGGGAAGGAATTCCTACGTTCTCAGGACGAAGAAGGCTCCCGTAAAAGCGCCGGGCTCTTCCCCTGTACAGCCGGCAGTAAGGGGGGAACGCCCCGTGCCCGTTTATGAGCAGCAGAAAAATGCAGAACGGGAAGCAACGAAGCCGGGTAAAGAAACAATCGGATGGGAGGAAGTCCGTTGAAGAAATTTGTGATTCTCGATGGCAGCAGTCTGATCTATCGGGCCTTTTACGCACTGCCCCTTCTCACAGCTTCCACCGGTGAGTACACGAATGCGATCTACGGCTTCTCCAACATGCTGACGAAACTCATGCAGGAACTGCAGCCGGATTCCCTGGTGATTGCCTTTGATAAGGGAAAGCATACCTTTCGAACCGATATGTTCCCGGAATACAAGGGAACACGCCAGAAGACGCCCCAGGAACTCTTGGCGCAGATTCCCCTGCTCCATGCGTATGCCAAAGCCTTTGGCATAACCTTCCTTGAAAAGGACGGCTATGAGGCGGACGATATCATTGGCACCCTTGCCACGAAAGCCGCGGCAGAGGGGCTTGATGTCATGGTGGTCACAGGGGATCGGGATGCCCTGCAGCTGGTGCGGAAAAATCTCCGCGTCATGCTTACGAAAAAGGGCATCAGCGAGATGAAGGTGTATGATGAGGCGGCTTTTGAGGAAGAATACCAGATGAAGCCCATGGCGCTGGTTGATCTCAAGGGTCTCATGGGGGATGCTTCTGACAATATTCCGGGAGTTCCCGGCGTGGGACAGAAGACAGCAACGAAGCTTCTCTTAGAATACGGTTCTCTGGAGAATGTGCTGGAGAATATTCCTCACATCTCCGGCAAGAAGCTCAAGGAACGCCTGGAGGAAAACAGGGAGCAGGCGCTTTTGTCCAAGCGGCTGGCAAGGATTGCATGCAGTGTGCCGGAGCTTGCATTCCAAGAAGAGGAATACGGGATACGGCCGGATCGCAAAGCTTTGCAGGAGTTTTGCGAACGATATGAGCTTCGGGGTGTCTGGAGAAACTATGAGAAGCTCTTTCCTGCATCGGAGCAGGGGGCTCTCTTCGCAGAAACGGAAGAGAAGCCTTCCCTGTCCTTGGCGTATGAGCTTTTGGAGAAGCCTTCGGCGCTGGCTCCCTTCCGGTCAGCAGAGCCTTTGGCCGTAGCGGTATCCTGCGGAGGCAAGGCTCCGTTTTTCGAGGCCGAAGGCATGATGCTTCTTGCACTGCCCGATGCGCGGATGGGGTTTGTCCGCAGGCAGTCTGCCTGCTGGAGTCACGCCATGGAGCTTCTTTCCTCTCAAAAGGAAGTATGGGGCATGGACGGGAAGAAGCTCTGCCATGCGGGATTTCTGCAGCAGGAAAACTTCTTCGATTTGACTCTTGCCGCCTATCTCTTGCATCCGGAGTCCTCCGACTACACGCTTGCGAGCCTTGTGAGGGAGTTCTGCCGGGATGTTCCCGTGCCGCCTTCCTTTGCCTGCATGGAGGAGCAGCTGGCATGGGAGGTCTCCGCCATAGGAGAACTTGGAAAAAAACTCCGGCAGGAACTTGAGAAGCAGGACATGTACAAGCTGTACAGCGCTATGGAGCGTCCTCTGGCAAAGGTGCTGGCGGCGATGGAAGAAACCGGCGTCTACGTCAATCGGGAGCATCTTTCCCAAAAGTCGGAAGAGGTGGGAGCAAAACTCCTGGACATCGAAAAGGATATCTATGCTTTGGCGGGGAAGGCGTTCAA
>DFES01000169.1 GCA_002369175.1 Selenomonadaceae bacterium UBA3796 | reverse complement strand
CTGTCCGCCGCATCCCGGAAAGGACCGTAGTAGCCGGAAGCATACTTCACCGCGTAGGACATGATTGCAACATTCGTCATCCCCTCATCATCCAGTGCCTCGCGAATCGCCGCCACACGACCGTCCATCATATCCGAGGGAGCAACGATATCCGCTCCTGCCTGCGCCTGGCTTACGGCTGTCCTTTGAAGGAGCTTCAACGTCTCGTCGTTATCCACATACCTGCCGCAGAGCTTCCCGCAATGACCGTGGCTCGTATACTGGCACAGACATACGTCCCCCACTATGACCAGTTCCGGTACCACCTCCTTGATAGCTGTGATGGCTCGCTGCACAGGGCTGTTCCTGTCCCAAGCACCGGAACCCACCTCATCCTTGTACTCCGGAAGGCCGAAAATCTCCACCGAAGGAATCCCCAATGCGTGAATCTCCTTTGCCAGTTCTACCGCAAGATCCACAGACAGATGATAACAACCGGGCATACTGGGAATCTCATCCTTCACCCGGCTTCCCGGCACCACAAACATCGGATAGACAAAATCCTTCACAGAGAGGGCTGTCTCCCGCACCATGGAACGTATTGCGGGACTGATCCGCATGCGGCGCGGGCGAAGTTTTTGCATATACATCCTCCTCATACCTCCATCAAAAATCCTTTCATGGACGCAACCAATCCCGGAATCGTGTACTCCTTTGCAACGATATCCGGTTCAATGCCCCTTTTCCGGCAAGTTTCCGCTGTCACCGGTCCAATGCAGGCCACTGACGCACCTCGAAGTGCTCCGGCATCCCCGATGAGCTCCAAGAGATTCGTCACGGTGGAGGAACTGGTAAAGGTCACATAATCGATTTCTCCACCGGCCAGTTTCTTCCGCAACGCCTCACCATCAGCCTCTGCCGCCACGGTTCGATAAACCGGAACCACATCGGTTTCCACTCCGAGTTCCCTGAGTTTTTCCGGCAGAATCTCCCTGGCTTCCTGTGCACGTGGAATGAGAATCTTATGCCCCGGTTCCACCCTATCCCGGAGTGCCTCTACAACACCTTCCGCCCTGAATTCACGGGGCATAGCATCAACGAGGATGCCATGGGACTTGAGTTCCTCTGCGGTTGCCGTGCCAATGGCGGCGATTCGTACCCCGCCGAGAGCACGGGCATCCTTTTTCATACGATTCAGCCGTCCAAAGAACCGACTTACGCCATTGGTGCTCGTGAAAATAACCCAATCATATTCCTCGATGCGGGAAATGGCTCCATCCACCCCCCGGTAATCATCTCCGGGATCCGCCAAGCGGATGGTGGGAACCTCCAGGCATTTCGCTCCCAAGGCTTCCAATGCCGCTGTGAGTTTCGATGCCTGTTCCCTTGCCCGCGTCACAAGAACAGTTTTTCCAAAGAAGGGATGGGTTTCCATGCGGTCAAACCAACGAAGCTTCTCCCGAAGCCTCACCACTTCCCCGACAATGAAGATGGCAGGAGGCTTCAATCCGGCTTTTTCCACATCCTCTGCCGCCCTTCCCACCGTTGTCAAGAGCACGTTCTGCTCTGGCTTCGTGCCCCATCGGATCACGGCAGCCGGAGTATCCCCTTCGCGCCCGTTCGCCATGAGTTCCCTCGTAATATGCGGAAGATTCGCCACCCCCATGAGAAAGACAAGCGTATCCACCCCTGTGGACAGTTTGTCCCAACGCATGCCGGATGCGCCCTTCGTTGGATCCTCATGACCAGTAATGACGGCAAAGGAAGTTGCCACACCACGGTGTGTCACGGGAATCCCCGCATAAGCAGGCACGGAAATCGCCGAAGTAATCCCCGGAACGATTTCAAAGGAAAGCCCGTTTTCTTCCAGAAGAAGCGCTTCTTCTCCTCCCCTGCCAAAAACAAAAGGGTCGCCGCCCTTGAGACGCACGACACATTTTCCTTCCTTTGCCTTGTCCACCAAAAGCTGATTGATATCCTCCTGCTTCATGGCATGATTGCTGGAGGCTTTGCCCACATAGATATACTCCGCTCCCTTCGGTGCATATCCCAGGATCTTCTCGTCCGCCAGCCGGTCATAAACAACCACCTCCGCTCGCCGGAGGCAGTCTGCTGCCTTTACGCTGAGCAGTCCGGGATCCCCCGGTCCTGCGCCGATCAGATATACAATGCCTGACATTCCTTAAAAACACCTCTCCGCATGGACTTCCCGTCCCTCAAAATCATTCCGAATCCCTCTATCATCCCTCTATCACCCGACAACGTCATTCCCGGATGTTTCCTCGCCTGCCGCCAGCAATCCCAATTCGCGAAGGATATCCGTCCCGCCGTCCGACAACAGTTTTTCTGCCAATGTATTTCCCAATTCCACGGCCTCTCCCACAAGGCCTTTCAGCTTATCCCGATAGAGACGCTTCCCATCCAGAGAAGCAATCACGGCTTCGACAACAAGCTCCCCATCTGCTGCACTGGCGTAGACTCCCACCGGAACCTGGCAGCCGCCCTCGACTCTTGCGAGGAAGGCACGTTCCGCCTTAGCGCAGTTCACCGTGTCCTCATGGTTCAGAAAGTCAACGAGTTTCCGGACTTCCTCATCATCTTCCCGTACCTCAATGGCAAGAGCCCCCTGTCCCACTGCAGGCAAAAGGATCTCCCGGGGCAGAACTTCCGCGATGCGAGCCGCGAAGCCCAATCGCTTCAGGCCTGCAACGGCGAGGACTATGGCATCAAACTCCCCTTCATCCAGTTTCCTGAGACGCGTATTCACATTTCCCCTCAGCTCCCGAATCGAAAGATCCGGACGGACATGGAGAAGCTGTGCCCTGCGCCGGAGAGATGAGGTTCCCACCTTCGCCCCAGGAGGAAGCTCCCGCAAAGAGGTGTACTTCCGGCTCACCAGAGCATCCCCGGAATCCAGCCGCTCCGTAACTGCAGAAATCACAAGGCCTTCGGGAACTTCCGTAGGCATGTCCTTGAGACTGTGCACGGCTATGTCGATCTCACCTTCCAGCATCGCCGTTTCCAACTCTTTGGTAAAGAGCCCCTTTCCGCCGATTTTCGCCAGAGGCGCGTGGAGAATGCGATCTCCCTTCGTGGTCATGAGCTTCTTCTCCACCTGAAGCCCCGGATGTTCCCCGCGCAGGCGCTCCGCCACATAGTCGGCCTGCCAGAGTGCCAGCTTACTGCTGCGCGTACCGATAACGATGCTGTTTTTCTTCAAAACCTGTCGTCTCCCCTATTGTATCCAGCTTGAACAGCGCCCGCATGGCATCGATGTAGAACTGTTCCTCCTCCGTGCCTGCTGAAGCATTGAGTTTCATCATGGGCATGCGAAGAAGCTTTCTCACGATCATGCGGGTCATATGATGTACCTGCCGCCACTCCCCTTCATCAAGCTCCGGAAGTTTGGAAGCCGCCCGCTTCACCTCGCGGCAGCGGATCCGTTCCGCGCGATCGGAAAGAAGCGCCATGAGCGGACGGAAGGAGAGATACTGGAATTTCTCCCGGATGGAGCGCACCTCCTCCTCAACGATTCTTTCTGCGCCCTTGGCCTCTGCCCGACGCTTTCTGACGTGATCATCCACCACGGATTCCAACGCATCGATATTGTAGAGGGTCACTCCCTTCAGCTCACCGACTTCCGGTTCCACATCACGCGGAACGGCTATGTCGATGAAGAAAAGGGGACGTCCCTTGCGCTTCGTCATGAGCTGGCGGGTTTCCCAGGACTTCACCACATAGTGGGGAGCTCCCGTGGAAGTCACGATGACATCCACATCCTGCGCCTGCCGGAGCGCTCCCTCGAAGGGAACCGCCTCTCCGCCGATCTCCTCTGCCAATTCCCGAGCCTTCTCGATATGACGATTCGCCACGTAGATCTTCGCCACCTCCCTTGTGAGGAGATGTTTGGCTGTAAGCTTTGCCATCTTTCCCGCACCGAAAATCAGCGCTTTCCGTCCCGCAAGCCCCCCCAGCTCCTTTCTTGCCAGTTCCACTGCCGCGTAACTTACCGAAACGGATCTGCATGCAATGCGCGTCTCAGTCCGCACCCGCTTTCCCGTGGCAATGGCGCGATGAAAGAGCAGATTGAGCACCGTACTGGTGGTTCCCGACTCCCGTGCCAAGGCATAGGCCGCCTTCACCTGGGAGAGAATCTGCCCCTCCCCCAGAACCAGGGAATCGAGACTCGATGCCACCCGGAAAAGGTGGCGGATGCAGTCCTCATCCTGAAAGGCAAAAAGATATTCGTCAATATCCTCCCCGTTGCCCGTGAGGTCAAAAAGGAACTGCTTCATAGCCAGTGCATCCGCCGATGCGTCATCCACCACTGCATACATCTCGCTGCGATTGCAGGTAGAAAGCACCACAGCTTCATGGATGCCCCCGTACTCGCCCAGATTCGCCAGTCCTTTGCGGAGGGCATCCCTTGGAATCGAAAATCTTTCCCTCACATCCACGGGAGCTGTCTTATGATTCAGTCCGACCACCATCAATTGCATGTCTCAATTCAACCTCCGCCTGGTCAAGCATGCCTGCCCTCACCAGTTCCAAAATACGTTCATTCAGCGCACTGCGCCAAAACTCTTCTCTCTCCCGGCTGCTCCCGAATCTTTCCTTTGCTTCCTCCCGAAGGCAAGGAAGGCGCTCCAGCCATTCACCGAACACAGGAGGAAAGACCTCCTCCAAATATTCCCTGAGCACCCTGGAAAAGGCAGGGGAAAGATTTCCCGTGGACACCGTCAGCAAAAGCTTCCCCCGCCGAACGCTTGCCGGAACAGAAAAATCCGACAGCTCCGGCCGGGCAGGAGAATTGACCAGAATCCCGGCACGCCTTGCTTCTTCTGCAGCCTGCCGATTCGCATCCATATCGTCCGTTGCGCAAACGACAAGGAATGCCCCTGCAAGGCACCCCTGCACATAGGATGACCTCTGCCACCGGATCTTTCCCGCCTGAGCCATCTCCGCAAGCTGCGGCAGAACCTCCGGCGCAATCACAAGAACCCGGGCTCCTGCCTTCTGCAGGGTTCCCACCTTGCGAAGAGCCACAGACCCTCCTCCGAGAACCACACAAAGGCGGCCATCCATCACCATATTCATGGGATATTGCATTTTTCCACCTGCCAAAGTGAACCATCCTCAAAAAACGAATCCGATTCACAAATTCACGCCTCTATCATAGCATATTCCGAACCATAAAAGAAGAGCTTCTCCGTGAAAAGAAGCCCTGTATCTCCACATTTTCAGTCCAGAGATATGATTTTATTCTTCAGTACATAGACCAGTGCCTGGGTTCTGTCATTGACATTGAGCTTGCGGAAAATATTGGTAAGATGGTTTTTTACGGTCTTTTCGCTCACGCAGAGCGCCTTGGCAATATCCTGATTGCTGAACCCCTTCGCAATGCATGCCAGCACATCCATTTCACGAGAGGTCAGCCGCTCCGAGCGGCTTTCCTTCCACATTGCCCTTGCCTTCTCATTGACATCATCCGTCTCGCTCACACCGCCGAAAAGCCGCTCCGCCAGTTTCGGGTAGACAAAGGCGTTTCCATCGTTTACCACATGAATCGCCCGTATGAGCACCGACGGTTCAACATCCTTCAGAAGATAGCCAAGTGCGCCGTTCTTCAAAAGCTCCAAAACATAATTGTCACTATCGTGTATGGTCAGCGCAATGATCTTCGTCTTGCATTTTGCCGCCTGGAGCTGCCGCGCCACCTCAAGGCCATTGGGCCCCGGCATATTAAGATCCAGGAGCAGTATATCCGGTTGCAGCACCAAGGTACGTGCAAGGGTTTCCTGCCCGTCCTCAGCCTCTCCCACAACTTCCAGATCATCCTCGAAATTGAGTACGCGCTTGATTCCCTGACGCAAGAGTGCATGATCGTCTGCAATCAATATTCTTATTGACATAATATATTTTCCTCCCTCGAAGGAACACCCTTGCAAAATACCCCTGGGTCTGCTCCTGATAACTCCTATTCGTCCAGCACGTGCGCCGTCAAAAAAATCATGATTTCTGACTCCGACTTGCTGTGACGTACACTTCGAAAAAATGCCCCTAAGATCGGCAGATCCCCAAGAAAGGGAATCTTGCTCAGACTGCGGGACTCCTCACTGCCGATGAGGCCCCCAATGACCATGGTTTCCCCATCTTTCAGGCGCACCGTCGTATCTGCAGAACGCCTTTGGAAACGATACGCCTTCATCTCCTCCACATAGAGGGGAGAACTGACTTCCGTGTGCACTGCCGCCGTGATATAGCCATCCTCGTTCACTCTGGGAGTATAACGCAGGATGATTCCCGCATCCTTGTATTCCACAGATGTCGTTGTTGTCGAATTCGTTGTGGAAACCGTGGGAACCGGAACGGATCCGCCAATGTTGATGACAGCTTCCCTTCCCTGAATCGTCGTGATATTCGGACGCGCCAAAATCTCCGCCTTGCCATCTGTGACAAGGGCGTTGATCTTAGCCTCATACAGAAACTCATAGGGAGCGCCCTCCGGCCCTCGGCCGAATTGCACGATGCCCGGCACCGTCCCTCCAAAGCCCCGACGGGTCACCTCGCTGCGCGGCACACTCTCCCGCACAGTCACCGAATTGCCGGAGGAATCCGTCGTCGAATAAGAATACTGGTCATAGACCATCCTGACGTCAGGATACTGAGGAAGGGCTGACCACTGCCACTCCACCCCCAGTTTCTTCGATGCATCCTTCTGGATGGAAATCACCTTCGCTTCAAGGGCTACCTGTTTTGCAGGGACATCCAGCTTCCTCAGAAGACCTTCCGCTGCCATAGCCTCTGCCGGTGTTCCATAAAGCACCAGGGTATTCGTGCCCCTGTCCACGAGAACGCGCCTGCCGGAGGGGAAAGACTGCTCCTCATTATTCACATTATTATTCGTCACAAAATCATTTTTTCCTGCAAGACCCAAAGATAAATTCAACGCTTCCTGCAAATCCTCCGGATCCCCATAATGCACCGGAAAAGAATAGAGCCGCCGCATTCCGGATTGACTGTCTGCCGCCGTCACGATAAATGCGCCGCCGATTTCCTGCAGCGCAAGATTGCCGGCTCCGGAAACAAAGCGCAGCACCTCCTCAGGCTCCACATCCCTGAGATTGAGCGTAACCGTACCCTGGACAGAATCATCCAGCACCAGATTGAAGTTCCCCATCCGCGCTGCCGTCATAAGCACGGAACGCACATCACCATCCACTACCCGAAAGGAAATCGGTTCTGCCTGAACCGCTGGTGCTGCGCCATCCACGGACAACAACGCCAACAATCCCAGGGCAGCCATTCTCCTGCCCAGGCACCGCCTGCAGAGAAAAGCCATCAGCATCTCCCTCCCGTCCTCATCATGCATTTCTTCCATCAAAATCCAGGCATCTGCAACTGTCCTTCACCATCCTCCCCCAAAAAACGCAGGGAACCTTCCTCAATAGCGGTCACAACCCGATTGCCGAAACGCTCACCCACTGCCACATCCCGGGTTTCCTCCCCGTTGCTCACTATGGCAATTCTCCCTTTCTCTCCGGACAAAATGCCCTTCAGGATCCATTCCGATGATGTTTTTCCTCTCTCCGATCCTTTTTCCGCATACACGGGGATTTCTGCCACTGCCGGTACGGAACGCTCTGTCGGGTCCGCTTTCTGAGCGTCCCCACCTGCTTGCACAACATTCCCCCGTTCCTCATGCAGCAGGGTAAAGGGATTCTTGAGTTTCTTGCCCTCGAAGGCCGACTCTGTCCCAAGGATCTTCCAGGAGCCTTCCTTTTCCTTTTCCTTCTCCCATGTCCCGTCCTTTTGCCCTTTCTCCGGAACCTCCAGCGCCGCCACAGAAACCGCATCATCCTCCGGGAACCAGATGATTCCGGCGAGCAGCACCGCGAGGGCAGCTGCAAGAATCCGCCATTTTTTTTCCTCCGGAATCCTCATCCTATCTACAACACTCACCCCCCATTGCGCAAAAGCTCCGCCGACCCGACGATCGACGGAGCCAACTGCGCCATCCGTACAACTTTTCAAAATTTATTTATTGCCAGTTCCTTACTTTCCTGCCTTGAGTGCCTGGAGTTTCGGTCCCATGATGCGCTTATATGCCTCGACACCAGGCTGGTTAAAGGCATCCACGTTCGCCAATTCGCCCTCATAAGCAACGGACATGGCAAGCATGTAGAGAAGTTCGCCCAAATGATAGGGTGTCAGTTCCGGAATGGTGAAGCATGCATTGAAGCGGTGATTGGAGGAAAGTGCATCCGCATTGGACTGGCGGGCAACCTCCAACGCATCTCCCATCTTCACACCGGAAATATCCGCAAGCTTCTGTGCCTCTGGGAACACATTGGGGATGACGAGATCATTCTCCCATTTCGCCACCTTGATGAACTGCACCACCTTGTCAAGAGTTCCCTCCTGGTGCTGCTGGGTCTGGGAATGCATATCCGTGGTGCCGACTGCCACAAGGGGCGTACGTCCATAGCAGACCTCCTTGCCCTCCTTGTCGAACTGCTTGCCCAAGGACTCCGCCAAAAGCTGGATGTACCACTCGGAAACCGACTTGAGATAATCGCCGTAAGGCATCATGAC
>DFES01000030.1:5161-5365 GCA_002369175.1 Selenomonadaceae bacterium UBA3796 | reverse complement strand
CTTTGAAAAAACAAAGAAAATTACCGAAGCAGGAAGGAGAAATTGTCTTTTTGGCGAAGAGAAGACTATAGTTATCTATTCTCGTTAGCATAATCAATTCTGTTTATGGGAAAACATCCTAGGATTATTTAAATTTAGGGAGGTAAGAAAGTGGATAAACGGGAGAGCATGTGGGAGTATTATCTCAGAAAAGGCATGAGCCGC
>DFES01000030.1:4643-5103 GCA_002369175.1 Selenomonadaceae bacterium UBA3796 | reverse complement strand
TGAGCCGCCGCAGTTTCCTGAAAGGGTGCGTAGCGCTTACGTCCCTGATGGGGCTCAGCACGGACATGGTATCGAAAGTCGTCGAGGCCGCCGAGAAGAAGCCGCTTCCGGTGGTGATCTGGATTCACGGACATGAGTGCACCGGATGCGATGAGTCCTTCATCCGTTCCGGTTCCCCCCTGGCATCCGATTTGGTGCTCAACGAAATCGCTTTGGAATATGACCATCTTTTGAGCGCGGCCTGCGGGGCACCCTTCGAAGCACATCTGGAAGAAACCATTCAAAAGTACAGGGGTCAGTATATCCTTGCGGTGGAAGGCGCGGTTACCACAAAGGACAACGGCATTTTCTGCATGTCCGGGGGGCACACCTTCACCCATCTCCTGCAGCATGCAGCATCGGGAGCCGCGGCAATCATCGCTTACGGCAGCTGTGCCGCTTACGGCGGCATCCAGGCTGA
>DFES01000030.1:0-4511 GCA_002369175.1 Selenomonadaceae bacterium UBA3796 | reverse complement strand
CCGGGCTGTCCGCCGATTCCCGAGGTCATGACGGGGGTTATCATGCATGTGGCGCTGTTCGGCAGTCTGCCTCCCCTGGATCATGATGGGCGTCCCCAGCAGTTTTACGGGAATCGCATCCATGATACCTGCTACCGCCGTCCCTTCTTTGATGCCGGCATGTTCGCCGAGCGCTTTGACGATGCCGGGGCGAAGGCGGGCTGGTGTCTCTACAAGCTGGGCTGCCGCGGTCCTGAGACCTACAACTCCTGCGGCAACCTGCGCTGGTTCCAGGGCATGAGTTATCCCATTCAGTCCGGCGCGCCCTGCATTGGCTGCTCCAATCCCCATTTCTGGGACGAGGATCCCCTGACAGAGCGCATGCCGGAGTATGGTCCTCTCGGGAACGTTGATAAGATCGGTGCGGGCATTGCGGCCGCTACGGCAATCGGTGTCATGGCACACGGCGCCATGAGCGTCGTCCAGAAACAGCAGCGGGAAGAGGCTGAGGCAAAGGCGAAAGGGGAGCAGGTGAATAAATGAAACACGTAGTAGTAGATCCGATTACGAGAATTGAAGGGCACCTGCGGGTTGAGGTGCAAGTGGACGAAGGCAGCGGGCAGGTGACGGATGCCCTTTCCAGCGGCACGGCGTGGCGGGGACTGGAACTCATCATGCGGGATCGCGACCCCAGGGATGTGTGGGCTTACATCCAGCGCATCTGCGGCGTCTGCACCACGGCACACGCTTTGGCGTCTGTGCGGGCGGTGGAAGATGCCCTGGGCATCAAAATCCCGAAGAATGCGAATTACATCCGAAACATCATGGCGGCGACGCTCACCGTGCAGGATCACATCGTGCATTTCTATCATCTCCATGCACTGGATTGGGTGAGCCCGGTGGAAGCACTGGCGGCGGATCCCATTGCCACGGCGAACCTTCAGGTGAATGTTTTGAACGCATACAGGCTGCCGCTGGCGGGACCGGCTTCCGAAATCAATACCGAGGCATATCCCCATGATTTCCCAGCGGCGACGCCCCAGTATTTCGCGGCCATCAAGGACAAGGTCAAGGCCATTGTGGAGAGCGGGCAATTGGGCATCTTTGCGGCGCAGTGGTGGGATCACCCGGACTACAAGCTCCTTCCGCCGGAAGTCCACCTCATGGCGATTGCCCATTACCTTGAGATGCTGGACAAGCAGAGAGAACTCGTGACGCCCCATGTGGTCTTTGGCGGCAAGAACCCCCATCCGCATTATGTGGTCGGCGGAATGCCCTGCTCCATCTCCATGGAGGACGGCAACGCACCCATCAATTCAGCTCGCCTCGAAATCGTGGACAGAGCCATCAACATGGGACGTACCCTTGTGAATTACTACTATCTGCCGGATCTTTTGGCCATCGGTTCGACGTATGTGAAAGCTGGTCGGGTGGATGGCGGCGGACTTGCCAAAACCCGTGTGCTGGGATATGGTGCGTATCCCATGGAGGATTACACCGGAACCAGCAGCAAGGGCGGCGGCGGCTTCTTCAAGAATCTCCTGATCCGTTGCAACGGCGTTGTGGAGAATTTCGGTCAAGGGGTTGCCAATGCGAAGTTCTCAGACCTTACGGCAGAGGATCTGACGAATCCGGAGGTCTTCACGGAGAGCGTGGAGCATGCCTGGTACTCCTACCCGAAGAACGACGGCGATCCGCTCCATCCATGGAACGGTGTCACTGAGGCGAAATATACGGGCCCGAAGGTAGGTTCTCCGACCCAGTGGGAGGCACTCAACGAGCAGGGCAAGTATTCCTGGCTCAAGACGCCGAAGTGGAGGGGCAAGCTCTGCGAGGTCGGGCCTCTTGCCCGCTACATCATCATCTACACCAAGGCGCAGAAGGGATTGCTTCCGGATATGACTTGGGCGGAGAAGATGATGCTCGATCAGATCGCTGCGGTATCGAATCTCCTGGGGCTTCCCCCGGAGGCATGGCTCCCCACCATGGTGGGCCGCACGGCGACAAGGGCTCTCGACTGCCAGCTCAACGCAGAGATCAACAAGTTCTTCTTCGACAAGCTCATCGCCAACATCAAGTCCGGTGACACGAAGGTGGCCAATGCAGAAAAATGGGAACTCAATACCTGGCCGAAGGAGTGCCAGGGGGTTGGCATCTATGAGGCTCCCCGTGGTGCACTTTCCCACTGGATCGATATCAAGGACGGAAAGACGAAGAACTACCAGTGCGTAGTTCCCACCACTTGGAATGCCTGCCCGCGCGATTCGAAGGCAGGGCATGGCGCCTATGAACTTGCCATGATGGAAACCCGTGTGCAAGTGCCGGATAAGCCGCTGGAGATCGCCAAGGTCGTTCGCTCCTTCGATCCCTGCATGGCATGCGCGACGCACATGTATAACGCCAAAGGCGAGCGCATCAACGTCATCACCACGGATCCCTATTCCGGGACGCGGGTGGAGAAGTAGAAAGGAACTGTGCTATGAAAGAAGTAAAACGCAGGGTATACTACCTGTTCAGTCCCTGGCTGCGGATCTTTCATTGGATTATGGTTGCCTGTATCGTGACGCTCTTTGTCACGGGGCTCATGATTACCAGTCCGTGGATTATCTTCTCCGTGGAGCCTACCTTTAGCGGCATGACGGTGGATAATATCCGCAACATCCATTTCCTTGCAGCCTATATTTTCTGTGCTTCCTTCATCCTGAAGATTTACGGTTTTATCGTGAATCCGGGAGACCGGCTTTTCCCGCATGTCTGGAAGGGCTATTTCTACAGCAATACGGTGGACGTGGCGCTTCACTATATGTTCCTGAAACATGAACACGCTTCCTATCTCAGGAATCCATTGGCGCGCTGTTCCTATGCGTTCCTCTATGTGCTGGTGCTCATCGAGATCCTCACGGGATTTGGCATTTACTATATGACGGATCCCAGCGGCATCGGCGGAAGCCTGTTTGGATGGGTGATTCTCGTCCTGGGCGGCGAGTATATGGCGCATCTGGTTCACCATTATGCGGCCTGGGCCATCATCCTCTTCGCCATCGGCCATTTCTACATGGTCATCCGTGCGGAGTTTATGGAGGGCGAGAGCGAGGTTTCCAGCATGTTCTCCGGCAGCAAGATCCTGGCGCATGAGCCGAGGGATGCCGGACATCTGGATGGAACATTGAAATAAGTTTTTGGGAGGAATTGCTTGTGTGCAAGGAATGCGGCTGCGGCGAGACGAATGGCAATACCCGCCTTCAGTTCAACGCCAAAGGCTATACGGAAGCCAGTGCAAAGGATGTTGAAAGATCCCTGTTGGGGCTTCCCGGTGTGCTCTATGTACACATTCATGCCCATGACGGCGAGACAACTATAGATTATAATCCCGCCAAGACAAAACTCATGGACATTCTGGGAGTATTCGGCAAATACGATGTCGAAGCTTCTCTGTAGGATTTTGGGCTGCCGCAGCGCGGCAGCCTTTTTCTTGTTTTACTGTGAAAAATTAGCGAATCAAGCGGATGAGCTTACCTCTAGAGGAATGGATATGCATGAAATGGCGATTGCGGAGGGCATTTTGAGGATTGCCCTCGATTATGCGGAACAGAACGAAGCGAAGAAGATTCGCGAAATTGGCCTTCTCATCGGCGAGATGTCCGGCGTAGAGACAGAGGCGCTGGAATTTTCCTTTCGCATGATTGCCGCAGAGACGATGGCTGAGGGGGCGAAACTCTCCATCAAGCGAATTCCCCTGGTGGGGCGATGCGGAACATGCGGGAGAGAGTTTCATATAGAACATTATGATTTCTGGTGCCCGGAGTGCAAGGACGGTGTCCTGACCCTTCTTTCCGGGCGGGAAATGCAGGTAGAGTATCTGGAGGTGGACTGAGGATGGAAATCCAGGTCATGAAGAATATCCTGGGAGAAAATGATCGCATAGCGGCAGAGAACCAGGCGAGGTTTCAGGAGGCGGGGGTCTATGTCATCAATTTCATGGGTTCCCCCGGATCCGGCAAGACATCGGTGCTGGAACGAACCATGGAATTGCTCAGGAAGGAGCTTAACATGGCGGTGATTGAGGGAGATCTCTTCACCAGCAAGGATGCAGATCGTATTGCCAGGCACGAGGTGCCTGTAATCCAGATCAATACCAGCGGCGGCTGTCACCTCGATGCGGCCATGGTTCAGAAGGTGGCTGCCAAGTTGGATCTGGCAGCCCTGGATCTCCTCATTGTGGAGAATGTGGGCAATCTTGTCTGCCCTGCGGAATTCGCCGTGGGAGAAGATGCGAAGGGTGTTGTGCTTTCCGTTACGGAGGGGGATGACAAGCCCTTGAAGTATCCTCTGATCTTCAAGGAATCCGCTGTGGCGCTTTTGAATAAGGTGGACATCCTGCCCTATTGCAATTTTGACATGAAGTCGGCGAAGGAGGATATCCTGGCTCTGCATCCGGGCATGCGGGTCATAGAGACCTCCTGCACTACGGGACAAGGCCTGGAGGAATGGTGCGGCTGGCTCAGGGAAGAAGTAGGGAAGAAGCAGCGAGG